>NZ_LT906482.1:1879351-2192577 GCF_900187105.1 Eikenella corrodens | reverse complement strand
GGTTTGTCCTGCGGGGGTGGGGAGTCGGGATGCACGGAATCATCGTCCATCAAAATGCGGTGGGCCGGGCCTTCCAAATCGTCAAACTGGCCGTTGTGGCCGGACCACCAGAAGAAATAGCCGATCACGAAGGCCAGCACGATGCTGATGGGAATCAGGATAAACACGCTGTCCATTACAGGTTTCCTTCCAAATCGGTGAGCAGCAGGGTGTGGCCGCCGAGGCGCAGGTATTGCTGGCGGATGTCGGCCGCCAGGCCGCCTTCGGCGTTATACAGGGCAATGCCCTCGCCGTGCGGCTGCCAAACCAGCAGCTGGCCGGCCAGGGCTTCCAATGCGCGGGCAGGTGCGGCATCTTCCGGCGGCAGCGCGGCTGTGTGCGCCTGAATCATGGCGCTGCCGGAGATGGGCTCATCGTCGTTGTCGGCAATGAGCACGAGGAAACCGAGCAGGGTGCCGTTGGGGGTGCTGAGGGTGAATTGGCGCATTTTCAGGTAGCCTTTTATTTCAGGTAGCCTTAGTTGTGTGTGTTATTTGCTGTTGAGCAGCCAATATTGCAGGCCGACCAGGGTTTTGCCGTCTTGAATCTGGTTGTTGGCAATGGCTTCGCGCACGGCTTGGCGCGAGAGCAATACGGTTTCGACAAATTCGTCTTGGTCAGGCTTGCGGGTGCTGGTGGGCGTGATGCCTTCGGCGAGGTAGAGATACATTTTCTCGTCGCAGAAGCCGGGGGCGGTGTAGAAGGTATGCAGCAGTCGCACAGATTGGGCGCGGTAGGGCGTTTCTTCTTCCAATTCGCGCGCGGCGCATACGGCCGGGTCTTCATCGGGATCGAGCTTGCCGGCAGGCAGCTCGAGCAGGGCCTGGCCGGTGGCATAGCGCCATTGGCGCACCAGCACCACTTCGTCTGCCTCGGTAACGGCCAGCACGCAGGCGGCGCCGGGGTGGCGGATAACGATGCGGTAGCTTGGGTTGCCGTTGGGCAGGCGCACGGTGTCGCGGGCAATGGTAACGAATTTGCCGTCGAAAATCGGCTCGGAAGAGAGTTGGGTTTCAGTGAGGTTCATTGCAGTGGGGTGAGGCTACCTGAAATTTTCAGGTAGCCTTTTCTAGAAGCAGATTATTGGGAAACGTAGCCGCGCAGCTCTTTGGTCTTATTACGGGCCTCGGTGGCGGTGCATTCGAGGCGGGCGAGCTGGCCGTTATTGCCGCCGCCGGCCTGTTGGGCGGCTTGGGCACATTTGGCTGCGCTGCTGGCGGCCCAGGATTGGTAGTCTTGACCGATGATGTCTTTCACATCGGCAGGCACGCTTTGCCACACATTACGCAATTCCTGCTGGGCGGCTTGGGCGCGCTGGGTGGCTTCAGTGAGCTGGTTGCCGGTGAAAGCTTCGGCTTCCTGCTTGAGGGCGGGGATGCGCTGCTGCACCTCGCGGGTGTCGCATTCGATACGCAGGGCTTCCTGCTCCAGCGGTTCGGTGGAGTCGGCCTTGCTTTGGTAGGCGCATTGGCTTTCGCGCAGGCGGTTCCACTGGTTTTGGGCATCTTTGAGCTGGGTGCGGGCGGCGGCGGGTAGGGCTTGCCAGGCTTTATTGAGTTCGTCGTGTGCTTGTTTGTTTTGAGTGCGCAAGAGCTCAATGCGGGCTTGCAAGCGGTTTTGGTCGAGTGTGTTCAGCTCTTGCTGGCGGGTTTCCTCGGCAGCAGATTTCTGGCGGATTTCGGCTACTTGTTTGGCCAAATCGGGGGCAGCGAGGTAGAAAGACAGGGGTGGCTGCAGACCGGAGGAGGCGGTTTTGCTGTCTACATTGATAACGAGTTTGTCGCCGTTGTCGGTTTGGCTGACGGTGTAGCTGAGCGGGCGAATGTAGCCGCCTTGGCCGTCTGGTTTGAGGGTAGGGTCGCCAGCGGTCATCATTTCATTGTATTCGATGCCGTCGCTTTCATTGATTTCCATGTAGTCGGAAATGCTTTGTTTCAGGCGGGCCTGGGCTTCCGGTTTGGGGGCAAAGCGCAGGGTGGCTTCGCAGGCAAGCTGTTTGTTGCCTTCGGAAGCGGCCTGGGTGGTGCGGATGTCGGTGATTTCGAAGCCGAGCTGGTCGAGTGCAGCTTGGATCTCGGCGGCACTAACCTGCGGAGCGGGCAGTTCGCTGTCGCTGGGCGGGAAGGCAGTGGCCTGAATTTGGGCTTTTAGCTGTTCGAGCGCTTCGGGTGCTTGGCAGCTGAGGGCGGCCGGTTTGGCTTCTTCTTTGCCACAGGCGGCCATCGAGGCAGCGATCAGAAGGGCGAGGACGGGTTTAATCAGGGGTTTCATATTTGGATTCCTTGATTAGGAGATGGATAACAGTATTCTAACCCGCCGTGGTGAGCCGTGGCGGGAAATTTTGCTTTTGCAGCTAAAGCGTTTTACCTCCTGCGGCGGTGGCTCGCCACGCACGCTGTTGGTAGTCCGACACTTGGGAGAAGGAAGCATTGCTTGGCTCTCGTTGAGGCCGTAGTTTTTCAGCTAGCCTTTCAATAGTCGGATGAGGTTACCTGAAAAAGATGGTTCGGTTTTCAGGTAGCCTGTTATTGGTGTTGGCTGAAAGGCTACCTGAAAGTTTGCGTCATCCCATTGCTATTGCAGCAGCAGCCCGAAGCGGATACCGATTTTGCGCCATTGGGCGGCATCATCGGCCAGCGCGCCGGCGGTGAGGGGGTTATCTTCCGGCCATTGCCGGCTGATGGCGAGGGTGTAGTTTTTGTTTTCGTAGCTCAGGCGGGTGCCTGCAGGCAGGGTGTGCGGCAGGCGGGCGCGGCAGAACAGTACGGCCAGGCGCAGGGCGGCCACGGCAAGCCACATGGTGGGGCTGATGGGCAGTTCGGCCATTTTTCTCAAATCGCCGCGCTGGCCGAGCACCAAGGTGGCAAGGATTTGCTGCTCTTGGCGGGAGAATCCGGGCATGTCGGCTTGCTCGAGGATGTAGGCGGAGTGCTTGTGATAGGCGGTGTAGGCAATGTCGGTGCCGATTTCGTGTACTAGGGCGGCCCAGCGCAGGTATTGTTGCCAATAGTGGCGCTCTTTTTCGGGTTCGCCTTCAGCAAGCATGTCGAAGAATTGGGCGGCAAGGGCGGCCACGCGTTGGGCTTGGTTTTGGCTGACGTGGTAGCGCTGTTGGAAATGGGCGATGGTTTGCTCGCGCATGTCTTCATTGAGTTGGCGGCCGATGAGGTCGTAGAACACGCCGTCGCGCAGGGCGGCGTCGGTTACGGTCATGCTGTCGATATCGAGCTCGGCGAATACGGCGCTCATCACGGCCAGCCCGCCGGCGAATACTTCGATGCGGTCGGCTTTCATGCCGTCGAATTTGGCTTTTTTGGCACTGCCGGCTTCAATCAGGCGGGCGGCGATTTTTTGCAGGGCAGCGGGGGTGATGCGGTTGTCTTCGGGATTGGCGGCAGCAATGAGGTCGCGCAGGGTGCGGGCAGTGCCGGAAGTACCCACGGCCAGCTGCCAGCCGGTGCTTTTCAACAGCTTGGCAATGCGTTGGATTTCGCTGCGGGCGGTGTTGACGGCCAGCTTGAAGGATTCGGCGGATACTTTGCCTTTAGGGAAGAAACGCAGGCTGTAGCTTACGCAGCCGAGATTGAGACTTTCGGTGATGTCGGGCTGCAGACGGCTGCCGATTACGAATTCGGTGGAGCCGCCGCCAATATCGACCACCAGCATCTGCCCGCTGCCGGGCGGCAGGGTGTGGATGACGCCGGTGTAGATAAGGCGGGCTTCTTCGCGCCCGGCGATGATTTCGATGGGAAAACCCAAGGCAGCTTCGGCGCGGGGCATGAAGGGAGCGATATTTTTGGCCACGCGGAAGGTGTTGGTGGCCACGGCGCGCACCTGCTCGGGCGGAAAGCCGCGCAGGCGCTCGTGGAATTTGGCCAGGCAGGCCAGTGCCCGCTCTTGGGCGGCTTGGTCGAGTTGTTTGTGTTCGTCCAGCCCGGCGGCAAAGCGCACCATATCTTTGATGGAATCAACGATTTGTAGCTGCCCGTTGTGGTTGGTGCAGATTTGCAGGCGGAAACTGTTGGAGCCGAGGTCTACCGCGGCCAGCATATTGGCGGGAATGGTCATATTGCTTGTGTTGGATAGAAAGCGTGTATCTTACCTTGCGGTGCCTGGTGTGTCATTATGCTGCGGCATTCCAGCTAGCCTCTAGGGGAAGCGGCTTTGTTATAATGCGCTTGAGGCTACCTGAAAATTGGTTTTCTATTTTTCAGGTAGCCTGCGTTATGGTTTAGATTAAGTGTGAAAGGTTGGTTTATGCGGATTTGTGCGTGCAATGCTGTGCTGAAACGCGGTGTGGCGGCGGGGCTGTTGTCGCTGCTTGGAGCCTGCTCGCTGGTGAACTATCGGCCGGTGGCCACTATTTCGAAAGTAGATACCACGCAGGGCTACCGGCTGGAGCAGAGCATTGCGCAGCAAAACGACGATGTATTCGTGGTGCTGTTGTTTTCCGGCGGCGGCACGCGCGCGGCGGCTTTGGGCTACGGCGTGCTCGAAGAGTTGGCCAAACAGCCGGTGTACATCGAAGGGCGGGAAAAACCGCTGCTCGATAGCGTGGACTTGGTGTACGGCGTGTCCGGCGGCTCGGTGCTGGCTACTTATTATTCGCTCCATGGGCGCGATACCATCCCTGCATTTGAACAGCAATTCTTGAAGCAGAATTTCCAAAAACTGGTGAGCCGGCAGGTGTTCTCGCTGGCCAACCTGCCGCGCCTGACCTCGCCCGAATTCGGGCGTGGCGATTTGCTGCAGGAGCAGTTTGAAGCCACCCTGTTCGGCCATGCTACCTTCGGCGATTTGGCCAGCCGTCGCAAAGGCCCGTTTGCCGTGGTGTCGGCCACCGATATGTCGATAGGTCGGCGCTTTGATTTCACACAAGAATTTTTCGACATGATGTGCCTCAACCTTTCCGATGTGCGCCTAGCGCGCGCTGTGGCCGCCTCCAGCGCCGTACCCGTGGTGTTCAGCCCGATTACGATTAACAACAACGGCGGCAACTGCGGCTACACCCTGCCGCCGCGCCTGCAAAACGCGTTGGAGCACGGCAGCGACGAGCAGCAGCAAGCCCGAACCCGCCGCGAGTTTGGCCAAGAGTTGGCGCTATATCAAGACAGCAAAAACCGTCCTTATGTCCATTTGCTCGACGGCGGCCTCACCGACAACCTCGGCTTACGCGGCTTGCTGGAAGCCACTGAAATCTATCCCAGCCAAATTCTGCACCGCCAGCTGGCCAACCAAAACGTGCGCAAAATCATCGTGATCAGCGTGAACGCGCAAAACCAGCTTGACAGTACTATTGACCAAAGCGCCAAAGTGCCCGGCCTCTACGATGTGTTGGGCGCCATCATCAACGTGCCCATCGACCAAAATTCGCAAGAGTCGCTACGCCGCATCCGCGCTGTGGCCGACCAATGGAACAGCCAGGCCGGTAGCCGCCGAGGCCAGCCGATCAGCCTGCATTTCGTGAGCCTAAGCTTGCGCGATTTGCCCGATTCTACCCTGCGCAAAAACGTGCTCAATATTTCCACCAGCTTTTACCTGCCGCGTGAAGACATCAACAATCTGAAAGAAGCCGCTCGCGTGCTGATGCGCCAATCGCCCGAATACGCCCGGGTGCTGGCCGCCTTATCGAAAGAGGCGGGGTCGGAATCAGGAGCACAAGAAGGCTCGACTGCTCCGGCTCAAGATGCCTGCAAAAACGGCACAGCGGCAACCAGGGCGAATTGTTTGGAGGAAGGTAAGGCAGAGTGAAGATAGTTGGTTAAGCTAAAAGGCTACCTGAAAGATTTCAGGTAGCCTTTTATAGTGGGTGGATATCAAGCTAAACCAGTGTTGGGTTGCTTTATCGTATTGATTAGCTTTCAGGTAGCCTGTTTTTTACGTGCGGCCCACACAAACAGTGCCACACCCGCCCATACCCACAGATAACCGGCAAACTGCATACGGCTGAACGGCTCGTGAAAGGCGGTGAGTCCGAGTAGGAATTGCAGGCTGGGCGAGAGGTATTGCAATATGCCGATGGTGGTGAGGCGGATGCGTTGCGCGGCGGCGGCAAATAGCAGCAGCGGAATCATGGTGGCGGCACCGCTGCCGATTACGATGGCCAAGGGTAGGGGCGGCAATTGGGTGAAGACCAGGCTGCCGTGCCGATAGTGCCAGCCCAGATACAGGAGGGCAAAGGGCAGCAGCATCAGGGTTTCCAGTGTGAAGCCGGGCAGGGCGGGCAGCGGGGCGAGTTTGCGCAATAGGCCGTATATGCTCCAGCTTACGCCGAGGCCCAGTGCAATCCAAGGCATCTGCCCGCCCCAGGCAGAAAGCCATACCACACCAACGATGGCCAACAAAATGGCGCCGATTTGCAGCGGGCGCAGGGCTTCGCGCAGAAACAGTCGGCCGCAGAAGATGCTGGCGAGGGGTGCGATGAAGTAGCCTAGGCTGGCTTGCAATACCTGCCGTTGGGTGATGGCGGCCAAATAGAGCAGCCAGTTTGTTGCCAATAAGGTGGAACAGATGGCGAAGGCGGTGAGGGTTTGGCGGCTTTTGACGGCTTGTACGAGCTGGGTGCGGGCAGAAGGTGAGCAGGCTACCGCGCCGATGGCGAGCAGCGATGCCCATACGATACGGTGTGCCATCAGTTGCCCGGCGCTGATGGGCTGACCAACTAGGGGCAGCCAGTAGAGCGGGAAAAAGCCCCAAATCAGATAGCAGCCGATGACACAGTAGAGGCCGCGGCGGTATTCGGTGGAGTGGGTGATATTCATGATGTGTTGGCGGATGGTGTAGAGGCTACCTGAAAGTTTTGGTTACAAGGGTGGGCGTAGTTAAATGATTGTATTTTTCAGGATGGGTGCACGCTGCTGTGCTATTTGTACTCATCAACTCGCCATCTGGTGTGAAATAGTAGGTATTTAGCGAGAAAAGGCAAGGTATTAAGACAGTTTGCCTGTTGATATGAAAAACGGTAGAGGCTACCTGAAAATCCGTCTGGTGTTTTTCAGGTAGCCTCTATCAGCCTCTGGTTTGGGCTGCTTACATCAGGTTCAAATCGTTTACGCGTTCGAAGATATGCGTGCTTTCGCGGCCTTCTTCGTAGAGCTTGATGCGCAGGCGCAAGTCGTTGGCAGATTCGGCCTGGCGCAGGGCTTCGTCGTAGTCGATTTCGTTGTTGATGTAGAGGCGGAACAAGTCTTGGTCGAAGGTTTGCATGCCGTCGTCCTCGGCGCGTTCCATCAGTTCACGAGCCTCAAGCAGCTGGTTTTTGAACACGTGGTCCTGCATCGCGGGAGTGTTGATCAGCAAGTCGATGATGGCATTTCGGCCTTTGCCGCCTTTTTTCAGCACCAAACGCTGGCCGATAATGGCCACCAAGTTCAATGCCAAGTCCATCAGAATTTGCGGATGCCGCTCTTCCGGATACAAGTTCATAATACGCTCAACGGTTTGGCTGGCGTTGGTGGCGTGGATGGTGAAGAAACATAAGTGACCGGTTTGCGCCAATTGCAGGGCATATTCCATGGAATGTTCGTTACGCACCTCACCCACGCAGACTACGTCGGGTGCCTGACGCATGGCGCTTTGTACGGCCGCGCCCCAGCTGTGGGTGTCGAGGCCGACTTCGCGTTGGGTGATGATGCTCTTGATCGGGCTGTGGATATACTCGATCGGGTCTTCGATGGTTACGATGTGGCCGGCAGAGTGTTTGTTACGCCAGTCGAGCATCGCGGCCTGCGAAGTGGATTTACCGGAACCGGTGGGGCCGGCCAGAATAATCAGGCCGCGCTTGCGCATGGAAAGCTCTTTGAGCACTTGCGGCAGGCGGAGGTCGTCGATGGTGAGGATGTTGGTGGTGATGCGGCGCATTACCAAGCCGATGCGGCCTTGTTCATGGTAGGCATTCACACGGAAACGGATACCGTTTTGCGATTGCAAGGAGTAGTTCAGCTCCCACTCTACCGGGAATTTGGCTTTTTGTTCGTCGTTGAAGGTGGAGTAAACGATTTGTGCGGCTTCGTCTTCAGTGAGCGGTTTTACCGGAATCGGTACCAGCGTGCCGTCGATTTTGAATGAAGGCGGGAAGTTGCTGCTGATGAAGATATCAGAAGCATTGCGTTTGAGCGATTCATCAGCCATTTTTTCCAGTAGCGGGTGCAGTTTGGCACGCTCACGGGTTAAGTGCTGGTTTGGCCCATGACCGACAGGCTGTGCTGGCGCGGCATGCAGCGGCGGATGATTAGGCGCAGCTGGTGCGGGTCTGGCAGCAGGCTGTTGCGGGGCTGCTTGGTGTTGTGGAGTGGGCTGCGGTTGGGGTTGCGCTTGTGCAGGTGCGGGTTGCTGCGGAGCAGGCTGAGCCGGTTTGGCCGGAGCCTGCATCGGCTGGGCAGCGTTGGGCGCGAGGGCAGCGGCGTATTTGGATTTGAGTTGCGGCTGCGGCTGTGCTGCTTGTTGTTGCACCGGTTGAGCGGGCTGGGCAGGCGGCGTAATGGGTTGTGCCACAAAACCAGGCTCAACCAATTCCGGTTCGCCAAACGCGCTTTCGGGCAAATCGGGCAGCGGCGGAATATCGAGCGTGCCGGCAGCCAGCTGGCTTTCCACGGCGGCTAAATCGCCATTCGGCATCATGGCAGAGGAAACGGGGGTAGGCTCAGGCGGCATATCGCCACCCTGGTTGGCCATTTCGGAGAGCAGCTCGGCCAAGTTTTGTTTGTGCTGATCGTTTGACATGATGTTTTCCCTTGTACGATTGTCGGTTTAGACGAGTTGGTCGGGGTTCTGCGCTTTGGCACGGGCAGCATCGATGCTGATAACGCCACGTTTGAGCAGTGCCTGCAAGGATTGGTCGAGCGTCTGCATACCATGCGCCTGGCCGGTTTGCAGGGCAGAACCGATTTGGGCGATTTTGTTTTCGCGGATCAGGTTACGCACGGCGGCGGTGGAAATCAGGATTTCGTGCGCGGCCACACGGCCTTTACCGTCTTTGGTTTTGAGCAGGGTTTGCGAAATCACGGCGCGCAGTGATTCGGAAAGCATGGAGCGCACCATCTCTTTTTCGCCGGCGGGGAACACGTCGATAATACGGTCCACGGTTTTGGCGGCACCGGTGGTATGCAAGGTGGCGAATACCAAGTGGCCGGTTTCGGCAGCGGTGAGCGCCAAGCCGATGGTTTCCGGGTCACGCATCTCACCCACCAGGATGATATCCGGGTCTTCACGCAATGCGGAGCGCAGGGCGTTGGCGAAGCTGTGGGTGTGTTGGTGCAGTTCGCGTTGGTTTACCAGACACTGCTTACTTTCGTGCACAAACTCGATCGGGTCTTCGATGGTGAGGATGTGGTGATGATGGTTTTCGTTGATGTAGTTGATCATCGCCGCCAGGGTGGTGGATTTACCAGAACCGGTAGGGCCGGTTACCAACACCAAGCCGCGCGGTTGGTCGGAAATTTTTTGGAACACTTTGGGCGCGTTCAACTCTTCCAGCGTGAGCACTTTGCTGGGAATGGTACGGAACACGGCAGCCGGGCCGCGTTCGGTGTTGAATGCGTTCACACGGAAACGGGCGATGTTGGGCAGTTCGAAGGAAAAGTCGGTTTCCAGCCGTTGTTGGTAGTCTTTACGCTGGTGGTCATTCATGATGGAAGCGATCATGTTGCCCACTTCTTCGGCGCTCATTTCCGGCAGGTTGATGCGGCGCACGTCGCCGTGCACGCGGATCATCGGCGGCAGGCCGGCAGAGAGGTGCAAGTCGGATGCTTTGTTTTTCACGCTGAACGCGAGTAGGTCGGTAATCTGCATGGCGTTTGAAACTCCCTTTTCAGTAAATTTTTTTGCAGTTTTGCTAAAAACAGTTCATTGTAAATACAGATGGCGGGATAAATAAAGGAAAACTTGTATTTTCATGTAAAATTGGCGGTTATCTGAAACAGGATGCAGGGTTTTGGCATGTTTCTGGCTATTGGCCGGGATGATGGCCAATCAGATAGAGGCTACCTGAAAATCCATCTCGTTTATTTTTCAGGTAGCCTCCTGAAATCTACCGGCCAATCAAGCGCCATACCCAATACCCTTTCTTATCATGATGACCCCGCAACAAAAAGGCCTGGCCTGGACGGCAGCGATGGCGTTGTTTATGCAGTCACTGGACGCCACCATTTTGAATACCGCGCTGCCGGTGATGTCGGCAAGCCTGCACGAATCGCCGCTGCAAATGGAGCTGGCCATCATCAGCTATGCGCTCACTGTGGCCGCGCTGATTCCACTCTCGGGCTGGCTGGCCGACCGTCTGGGTACGGTCAACGTGTTCCGGCTGGCGGTGGCGGTGTTTGTGCTCGGTTCGGTGGCCTGCGCCGCCTCGCCCACTTTAAACTGGCTGGTGCTGGCACGGATTTTGCAGGGCGTCGGTGGCGCGCTGATGATGCCGGTGGCACGGTTGGCGATTATCCGCACCGTGCCTAAGTCGGAATTGGTAGCGGCATGGAATTTGATGTCGATGACCGGCCTCATCGGCCCCATCGTTGGGCCGATTTTGGGTGGTTGGATGGCGGTAAACCTGTCTTGGCACTGGATTTTCTTTATCAATATCCCCATCGGCCTGCTTGGCATTGCCGTTGCCGGCCGCTATATGCCAAATGTGCGCACCGATACGCAACCATTAGATTGGCAAGGATTCTTGCTGTTTGCCGGCGGCCTGGTGGGGGTTACCTACGGGCTGGAGCTGGCAGCGGAAAACCTGCACAACGGCAGTCGCTCCTTATTGATAATCGGGCTGGGTGCGGCGGCCATGTGGCTGTATGCCGCGTATGCACGGCGTGCTAAAAATCCGCTGCTGCCGCTTTCGCTGTTCCGGGTGCATACTTTCAGTATCGGGCTGGCAGCGAACCTGATGTTCCGCGTACTCTCTTCCGGCATCCCCTTCCTGGTGCCGCTGATGCTTCAGGTAGCCTTCGGCTACAATGCCGAAATGGCGGGCTGGATGCTCGCGCCGGTAGCGTTGAGCTCGATTTTGATGAAACCGTTTACTGCGCCGATTCTGGTGCGCTTCGGCTATAAAGGCACGCTCTTGGGCGTGGCCGTGGCTATGTCGGCCGTGGTGGCTGCGCTGTCGCTGCTCGATTCGCACAGCTCGATAACGTTTTACATGCTGCTGGCCACCTGCTTCGGCCTGTGCCAATCCCTGATGTTTACCGCCATCAACACTCTTACCATCGGCGATTTGTCGAACGAAGAAGCCAGCGCGGGCTCGACCATGCTCAGCGTGGTGCAGCAGGTGGGCATCGGCATCGGCATTGCCGTGGCTGCCGTGATTTTGGGCGCATACCGTGCCGCCGTGGGCGAAACCGGCGCGCTGCTGGAACAGGCCTTCAGCTACACCTACCTGTCTCTGGCTACCTTCGGCCTAGTGCTGCTGTGGCTGCTGGCCAAACTGCATGCCGGCGACGGCGGGCATTTAAACCGTAAGGCTACCTGAAACCTTCATCCACACATTTGAACAGATTTGAAAGCCATCATGAGCAACACCACCCCCAACTACATTACCCCAGTCGGCTGGCAGGCATTGAAAGACGAGCTCTACCAGCTGGTGAACAAAGAGCGCCCCGAAATCGTGCAAATCGTCAACTGGGCCGCCTCCAACGGCGATCGCAGCGAAAACGGCGATTATCTCTACGGCAAGCGCCGCATGCGCGAAATCGACCGCCGAATCCGTTTCCTCACCAAACGGCTGGAAGCGGCGCAAGTGGTCGATCCCGAAACCCGCGAAGCCACCGACCAAATCTTTTTCGGCGCCACCGTGGAACTGCTGCGCGGCAACGGCGAAGAGCAAACCGTGCGCATCGTGGGCGTGGACGAAATCGACACCGCCCGCCACAAAATTTCCTGGACCTCCCCGCTTGCCCGCGCCTTGCTAAAAGCCCGCGAAGGCGACGAAATCGTGTTCCACGGGCCGGAAGGCAGGGAAGAAATCGAAGTGTTATCTGTAGCTTATGTGAAGATAGAGTAGGGGGCAGATATATCGTATGGGGAAAGGCTACCTGAAAGTTTTCAGGTAGCCTTTTGCTGCCGTAAAGCGGTGTTGCCATGCTTAAACAACATCCGCTTTTAGCCGGCCTGGTGCAGAGATGACGGCCATACTTGGATAGCGTGCCGACAGGTATAAAATTTATTCCTACAAGGTTGCAGGCTACCTGAAATTTAGCGGATTGACTGAAACGAAATGATGGAATAGTTTCAGGTAGCCTTTCACCATGTTGCAGGCTATAATCTGCCGCCATTAGTCGGGGTGCCGCCGAGGCGGCTGAGAAAATACCCGTTGTACCTGATACAGCTAGGGGCTGCCGGCAATTACTGGCTCCACGTCTTTTTGCTCCCACGCGGCATCTTCTGCGTTGGCAATCCTCGCAAGGGGTCTAACCTTACTGTGGTTTCTACCTTGAGTCTGCCGATTTGGGAACAAAAATCCGCTTGGAAAAGTAATTGCCAACAGCCCCAATACTGGCGTAGGAAACTATGTAGGCGGCTAGGCATCAAACAGTACAGTTGAGGCTACCTGAAAGCACAACTGAAGAGTCCGCCATATTCTCTTGATACAACACCATTTCTCGCCCGATCCAACAGCGGGCGTTTTTCTTGCCCGTTCCGTCAATCACTGGGAATAAAGCAATATGGAAATCAAATATCTGGATCAGGTCCGTGCCCGTAATCCGCTGGTGCACAACATTACCAACATTGTGGCGGCCAATTTCTCGGCCAACGGCCTGCTGGCGATTGGTGCGTCGCCGATTATGGCCGATAGCGTGGATGAAATGGCGGAGCTGGCGGCGGCCAGTTCGGCGGTGGTGCTGAACATCGGCACGCTGAACAAGCAGAAGGTGGAAGCCATGCTGGTGGCGGGCAAATCGGCCAACCGCGCGGGTGTGCCGGTGGTGCTTGATCCGGTGGGCGCAGGCTTTACCCAACTGCGGCGCGAAACCACGGCGCAGCTGTTGGCAGAAATCCGGTTCGCTGCCGTGCGCGGTAATGCGGGCGAAATGGCGCATATTGCCGGGGTGGAATGGCATGCCAAAGGCGTGGATGCAGGCAGCGGCTCGGCCGATTTGCACGGCATCGCCCAACGCATCGCGCAGCAATACGGCTGCGTTGCCGCCATCAGCGGCGAAACCGACTACGTTTCCAACGGCAGCCGCACTGCTAAGCTGAATAACGGCACGCCGCTGTTCCCCAAAGTAACCGCTTCCGGCTGCCTGTTGAGCACGATAGCGGGCGCATTTGCCGCCGTAGCTGCCCCGGAAGACTATCTGCACGCCGTGGCCGAAGCCTGCACCGTGTATGCCGTGGCCGGTGAGTTGGCGGCGCAGGGCTTGCAGCCTGCGCAGAGCGGCTCGTTTGCATGGAAGCTGATCGACAGCCTGGCCGCCGTATCGGCACAGGAAGTGGCGGCACGCGCGAAAGTGGAATGGATTTAACGGTTTAATCAGGAGAAAACAGATGACGCAAATTGCACAAGCCCTCACTATCGCCGGCTCAGACAGCGGCGGCGGCGCCGGCATTCAGGCCGATTTGAAAACCTTTCAAATGCGCGGCGTGTACGGCATGAGCGTGCTGGCGGCGGTAACCGCGCAAAACACGCTGGGCGTGCAGGCCATCCACGGCGTGCCGCTCGATATTATCCGCGCACAAATCGATTCCATCGCTGCGGACTTTCAGGTAGCCGCTTTTAAAATCGGTATGCTCGGTACGGCCGAAGTGATTGAATGCGTAGCTGAAAAACTGGCAGGCAAACCGTTTGGCCGGCTGGTGCTCGATCCGGTGATGGTGGCCAAGGGCGGTGCGCCGCTGTTGCAGCAAAACGCCGTGGCCGCGCTCAAACGGCATTTGTTGCCGCTGGCCGACGTGCTCACGCCCAACCTGCCCGAAGCCGAAGCGCTCACCGGCATCGACATCCAAACCGATGCCGACGCCGAACGCGCCGCCCGTATCTTGCAGGAAGCCGGTGTGCAAACCGTGGTGATTAAAGGCGGCCACAGCGGCGAATCGCAAAGCGAAATCTGCCGCGATTGGGTGTTTATGCCCGACGGGCAGTTCACTTTGGAAAGCCCGCGTTTCCCCACGCTGCACACCCACGGCACCGGCTGCACCTTCTCCGCCTGCCTCACCGCCGAGTTGGCCAAAGGCGCCGCAGTGGAAGCGGCCATCCGCACCGCCAAACAGTGCATCACCGCCGCCATCTCTCAGCCCATCAACATCGGCCACGGCCACGGGCCGGTAAACCATTGGGCGATGCGTGCCGAGTGCGGGAAATAAGCAGCCAGCTTGGCTGTAGGCAAAAGGCTACCTGAAAAGCTTTGGCTTGGTTGAAATCGATGTTTCAGGTAGCCTTTGCCTGTATGGCCAAAAGGCCACCTGAAACTCGATACGCTGAAAAACGGCTTGGAGCAAGATTCCAAGCCGTTTGTTTATTGTGCCAAATCCGCCTCAAACACGCCCCTCAAGGCGTTGGAGAGGCGGATTTCTTCGGTGTGTTCCAGCATGTCGCGGGTGATGTGCGTTTCGATGATTTTGTCCGTGCCCAAGTAGGTTTGCGGCTGCTGAAAGACGGCTTGGCGCATGACGCCGTTGAGGATGTCCAAATCCAGAGACGGGGTGAGCCATTGACCTTGGTATTTGACGAACACGTTGCTTCTGCCGCCTTCGAGCAGGAGGCCGTCTGAATTGAAAAACAGGCTGTCGAACGCGCCTTGTGTTTCGGCGGTTTGCCACGCTTGGTCGTAGAGGGCGCGGCGGGTGGTTTTGAAGCGGCGCAGGTAGTCGCGGCGCGGGAGGGGTTGCGGGGCGGGGATGACGCGCTGGGGGGCGGGCAGTTCGGAGGTGGCGGCATGGCTGAGGATGAGGCCGTCTGAAACGAGTTCGGCTTTCAGGCGGAACAGGCCGTCGGGTAAGTCGGCGATGTATTGCCGGATTCGGGTTTCACCATCGTCGGGCAGGGGCAGGTTGAGGGCTTGGGCGGAGGTTTTCAGACGGCCTAAATGCAGGTCGAGCAGGCGGCATTGCCTGTTTTCCACGCGCATGGTTTCGAAGATGCCGAAGGCGGGGCGCAATTCGTTGAGGAAATGGGCTTTCCAGCCGCATTCGCGATATTCGGCGGCAGGGTCGCTGTCGATGACGATGCCGGAACCGACGCCGTACACTCCGTGATAGAGGTCGTCTGAAATCGGGTCTGAAACGGGTTTGAGCGATAAGGTGCGGATGACGACGTTGAATATGCCTTCAAATCCCAGTCCTCTTTCACATGGATTCAGGTAGCCGATGCTGCCGGTGTACAGGCCGCGCGGTTCGGCTTCGAGCGATTCGATAATCTGCATACTCATGCGTTTGGGCGCACCGGTGATGCTGCCGCAGGGGAAGGCGGCGCGGAGGATGTCGGCGGCGGTAATGTGCGGCAAGGCTTGGGCTTGGATGGTGCTGGTCATCTGCCAGACGCTGCCGAAACGCGATACTTTAAACGGCTCGGGCACGCATACTTTGCCGGTTTGGGCGATTTTGCCGAGGTCGTTACGCAGCAAATCGACAATCATCACATTTTCGGCGCGGTTTTTCGGGTCGGCTTGCAACTCGGCGGCGCGGCGTTCGTCTTGTCCGTCGCCCAAAATCGGCGCAGTGCCTTTCATCGGTTCGGTGCTGATGGTGCCGTCCGCACCGATTTTGAGGAAGAGTTCGGGCGAGAAACACAGCGTCCACGCGGATTGCCCTTGCGCATCGGGCAGATGGGACAAGACGGCATAGGGGACGGGCTGGCGCAGGCGGCGGTAGAGGCTGACGGGATTGCCGTAGGCTTGCAGGTGCAGGCGGGTGGTGTAGTTGATTTGATAGGTGTCGCCGCGCCGGATGGCTTCGTGGATTTGGCGGATGTGGTCGAGGTAATCGGCTTCGGATACGGAGGATTGCGGCGTGGAAATACCGGCGGGGAGGTCGTCTGAATGTCGGGCAAGCCAGCTTGCGGCATCGATGTTGGCGCAGTCGGCAAACCAGTGCAGGGCAAGATTGCCGCCGCGTTCGGACTCAATCCCCATCAGCGGCAAACCGAATTCGTAGTCTGCAAACAACATCGAATGCAGCCCTTTTTGCCAGCCCTGTTGCAGCGTATCGTCCAGCGAATCCAGTTCGTTATGATGGAAAAGGCGGCTTTCCACATGATTTTGATAGAGTTTTGCGCGGCCGCTCACGGCATCGTCAAACAGGGCGAAATAGGGCATGGCTGGAATAGGCAAGATATGAACGGGCGGATTATACGCGTTTTGATGGCTGGGGTTTGGGCTACCTGAAAAATGGATTGGGGTTTTGAACTTGGTTACCACCCTCTCTTTCAGGTAGCCTTTATCCATCTGTGGCAGGCTACCTGAAATCGCTTCATTATCATCCAAACAAGGCTATAATCGCGGCTTTGTTTGCGAATAAAGGGAGGCGGGCGATGTTCCGCAGTTTTTTCCTCAATCGGCGCTGGCTGCGATGGTCTTTGGCCGGTTCGCTGCTGATTTTGGCAGCCACTTGGTATCGGGTACAGCTGAATGTGCAGATTAACGATTGGTTCGGCACGTTTTATGATTCGGTGCAGAAAATGCTGGAAAAGCCGGGCTCGGTGAGCCTGGATGAGTTCAACCGGCAGGTGTTCGCTTTTGCCCGTATTGCGGCAGTGTATATTCTGGTGGTGGTGATCAGCGGTTTCGTTAACAAGCATTATGTGTTCCGCTGGCGTTCGGCGATGACGGAATACTATATGCGCCATTGGCCGCTGCTGCGCGGGATTGAAGGCGCGGCGCAGCGGATTCAGGAAGACACCATGCGCTTTGCCACGATTATGGAATCGCTGGGCGAGAGCGGCCTGCGGGCGGTGCTCACGCTGGTGGCGTTTTTGCCGATTTTGTGGAAGCTGAGCGAGCCGATTACCGAATTGCCGCTGGTGGGGCATGTGGGTCATTCGCTGGTGTATGTGGCCATTTTGGCGGCGCTCTTGGGCACGGTGGTGCTGATGGGGGTGGGCTGCAAGTTGCCGGGGCTGGAGTTTGACAACCAAAAGGTGGAGGCGGCCTACCGCAAGGAATTGGTGCTGGGCGAGGATGATGCGGCGCGGGCGGATGCGTTCACTTTAACCGAGCTGTTCAAAAACGTGCGCCGCAATTATTTCCGCCTGTATTGGCATTATCTTTATTTCGATGTGGCGCGCTATTCGTATTTGCAGTTTTCGGTGGTGCTGCCTTATTTGGCCATGGGGCCGGCTTTGGTGGCAGGGGTGGTGGCATTGGGCGTGATGCAGCAGATCGTGCGGGCGTTTGGGCAGGTGCTGGAGGCGTTTCAGTTTCTGGTGCGCTCATGGCCGACGATTGTGGAGCTGATGTCGATTTACAAGCGCCTGAAGGGCTTTGAACACAATATTGTGGCGGCGCAGGCGGAAAGTTGATGCTGTATGCAGCAAGCGGAGAAAGGTTACCTGAAACTGTTTTCAGGTAGCCTTCTTATTCCTAACCATAGAATTTTTGATTATATAAACAGTAATAAAAAGTATTTCTGGCAGCTTTCCCCTTCTTCTATCATACGAAAGAAATTTAGGGCTCACTGCCCTTACGCAAATGGAAGGAGAGAAAAATGTCTTTAGAACTGAAACGGCTTTTGCCCAAATGGGGCTTGGCTTCGCAAATTCCCTTTGCTTTTTTCGGCGCCGTTGCGCTGGGTTTGCTGGTGCGTTTTGCCGGCGGCAGCAGTGTGGTGGCGTCGGCAGGTAATCTGTTGGGCTCGCTGTTTGTGGGTGCGCTCAAGGCGATTGCGCCGTTGTTGGTGTTCACGCTGGTGGTGTCGGCCGTGGCACAACACCGCGAGGGTATGAATTCGAATATCCGGCCGGTGATTGTGCTGTATGTGGTGGGCATGGCGGTGGCGGCATTGCTGGCGGTGGCGGTAAGCTTTGCATTCCCGTCTTTTGTGCCGCTCAACGGGGTAGATGTGGCGGATAAGCCGATTCCGAACGGGTTTGGCGAGGTGCTGCAAAACCTGCTGCTCAAAATTGTTACCAATCCGGTACAGGCCTTGGCAGATGCCAACTACATCGGCATTTTGGCTTGGGCCTTAGTGTTGGGCTTGGCTTTGCGCGCTGCCGACGAGCCTACGCGCAATTTTCTGCAAAACATTTCCGATGCGGTAAACAAGGTGATGTATTGGATTATCCGCCTCGCCCCCATCGGCATTTTCGGGCTGACGCTGCATGCGTTTGTGAGCACCGGCTTGGATAACCTGGCGGCCTATCTGCACGTGCTGCTGGCGATTGTGGGCGCGATGGCGTTTATGGCGCTGGTGCTGAATCCGCTGATTGTGTTTTTTGCAATCCGCAAAAATCCGTATCCGCTGGTGTGGACCTGCCTGAAAGAGAGCGGGCTGATTGCTTTCGTTATCCGCAGCTCGGTGGCCAATATCCCGGTCAACCTAAATTTGTGCAAAAAGCTGGGGCTGGATGAGGAAACCTATGCGGTAACCATCCCGCTGGGTGCCACCATGAATATGGAAGGCGCATCGATTACCATCACTATCCTGACGCTGGCAGCAGTGCACACATTGGGCATCCATGTGGATTTCATCACGGCTTTTTTACTGGTGATTATTGCCGCTATCGGCGCATGCGGGGCTTCCGGCATTCCCGGCGGGGCGCTGCCGTTGGTGCCGATGGCATGCAGCTTGTTTAATATCAGCAACGATGTGGCGATGCAGATGGTTACCATCGGGCTGATTATCAGCGTGGTGCAAGACCCATGCGGTACGCTACTTAATTCTTCTACTGATGTGGTGTTTACCGCCGCTGCCGATCCGGTGTATCGGCATAGAGAAGTGGCAGGGCAGGTGGAAACGGCGGCTTAAGTTTTCCGCTGTGGCAAACCAATTTAATTTTCGCTACTGCCTTGGTTTGCCTTACTGTATTGCTATCTTCCCCGTATCAGGTGTTGCTCCGCAGAGGATTGTAGGAGTATGGGGAAGACGGAGCGGTGTCTTAGAAAGAGAAGTGGTTTGGCTATAAAAAGGCTACCTGAAAAATCGTTTCAGGTAGCCTTGCTGTTTTCAGGTAGCCTGCTTGCCGCGCTTACTGCTGCTCGTGATACTCATGAAATTCGTAGTGATACGACAGCGCGCCGCCGGCTTTCTTCTGCGCCAGGTAATCGTCGTACACCGCGCGGATTTCCTTGCGCAGCAGGAAGAGGGCGATTAAGTTGGGAATCACCATAAAGCCGTTGAACATATCCGACAAGCTCCACACCACGTCCACTTTGCCCAGCGTGCCCAGCACGATGGCCAGCAGCACCAGCGTGCGGTAGATGGCCAAATGGCGGCCGTGGAATAGGAAGCGGATATTGGATTCGCCGAAGTAGTACCAGCCGATGATGGTGGTGAAGGCGAAGAAGGTGAGGCACACCGCCAACAGCTGTGCACCGCCGCTGCCGAAGGCAATCACGAAGGCCTGCTGCGTTACTGCCGCGCCCTGCAAACCTAATTTGTCGGCATCGGTGAGCAGGATGATCAGCGCGGTGGCAGTGCATACCAGCAGCGTGTCGATAAACACGCCCACAAACGCCGCCATGCCTTGCTGCACGGGGTGCTGCACGTCTGCCGTGGCATGGGCGTGCGGGGTGGAACCCATGCCGGCCTCGTTGGAAAACAGGCCGCGCGCCACGCCGAAACGCACTGCTTCGCGCATGCCGATGCCGGCCGCGCCGCCCAACACCGCCTGCGGGTTAAATGCCGCGGTGAAGATGTGGTTGAACATCGGCGCGATGTGGCTGGAGAATTTGAACAGGATCACAATCGCGCAGATGATGTAGATGATGGCCATAAACGGCACCACAAACTGCGTGATTTTGGCAATGCGGTCTACCCCGCCCACGATAATCAGCCCGGCCAGTACCGCCAAGCCGATGCCCACCGCCAAAGGCGGTATGTTGAAGGCTACGGTTACCGCCGAAGAGATGGAGTTGGATTGGGTGGCGTTGCCGATGAAGCCCAGCGCGATAATCAGCGCAATCGAAAAGCCGCCGGAGAGGAAACGCGCCGCGCTGCGGCCGATTTTCGGCGTGAGCCCGTGCGTGATGTAAAACGCCGGGCCGCCGATGTATTTGCCATGGCTGACCACGCGGTATTTCTGCGCCAAGAGCGCTTCGGCGAAGATGGTGGACATGCCCAACACGGCAGAAAACCACATCCAGAAGATCGCGCCCGGCCCGCCGGCGGTAATCGCCGTGGCCACGCCGGCCACGTTGCCGGTGCCGATTTGGGCGGATACGGCCACCGCCAGCGCCTGAAATTGCGACAGCGATTTGTGGTCTTTGTCGGCGGCATCTTTCTTGGCAAAGAGCCCGCCGAACACCGATTTGAATGCTGCGCCGAGCTTGGTGAGCTGCGGCACGCCCAAGTAAATGCTGAAAAAGAGGCCGATGCCGAGCAGGGCATAGATCAGCAGGTAGTCCCACAGCACTAAATTAATCGTGCTTACCAGGTCGGACAATATTTTTTCCATAGTTGGAACCTCGCAAGAGAAGGGGGTTGGAAACTGGCAGCCTGCGCGTTTGCCGGCCATCTGGCGCAAACGCCGCGAAACTGCGGGAAAAACAAAGGACGGTTGGTGGGAAGCAGCCGGCAAAGCGGCTGCGGCTTAACAGGGGCGGCAGGCTACCTGAAACGTCCGCCCCGATAGCCGAAGCCATTACCGGCGCAATGCGGGGGTAATGGCTTGGTGGCTGAAATACTGATTCCTTCCTACTGCGTCGGCTTGCCTTGCCGTACTTATCCGTACTGCCTGCGGCTTGCCGCCTGGTATGAAGAACTCATTATCCCGGCCGCGGCTAATCTGAAAATTTTTCAGGTAGCCTCAAACTCTTTGAACCATAAAAAGGATTAAGGCTACCTGAAAACATGTTTTTGCTCCGCTTAACTATGCGGCAGCGGGTGAAGCAAACAGCCGATCAGCGCTCGGGCACTGGCACCAGCCAGCCGTAGCGGTCTTCGGCCAAGCCGTATTGGATGTCGGTAATCGCCTTGCGGATGGCTGTGCCGCGCTCTTGGCTTTGCAGCACGATTTCCTGGCCGTTGATCACCAAAGAAGTCACCGGCGACACCACGGCTGCCGTGCCGGTGAGGATGGCTTCCGCGCCATTTTCTGCTGCAGCCTGCAATTCGGCCACGGTGAAATTGCGCTCGCTCACTTTATAGCCCAAATCGGCGGCCACGCGCAATACGGAATCGCGGGTTACGCCGTGCAGGAATTCTTCGGTGAGCGGCTTGGTGATGATTTCGTTGCCGTTAATCAGCGCGAAGTTGGAGGCGCCGGTTTCCTGCACGTCGCCGTTCGGGCAGAACAGTACCTGGTTGGCGCCGTATTGCTCGCGGGCGCGTACCACGGTTTGTAGGGCAGAGGCGTAGTTGCCGCCGCATTTCACCCGGCCCATGTGCGGCGCACAACGGATGTGTTCGGTTTCCACCAACAGCTTCATCGGCGAGCCCACTTTGAAGTAGTCGCCCACCGGCGAAGCCAAAATATACAGCATGGCCGAAGACGAACCCACGCCGGCTTTGCCGATTACCGGATCGGTACCGATAAGGGTGGGGCGCAGATACATGGCGGCGGGCGCATCCGGCACTTCGTCGGCCGCGCGTGCCACCAATTCCAGCATGGCAGAGAGGAAAGTCTGCGCATCCGGCACGGGCAGTTCCAACAGTTTCGCGCTCTGCTGCATACGGGCGATGTTGGCTTCCGGGCGGAAGATCACGATGCGGCCGTTTTGTTGGCGGAAGGCCTTCAGTCCTTCAAAACACTCGCTGCCGTAATGCAGGCTGTGCGCGCCCGGCGGCAGGGAGAGCGAATCGGAAGGCTGCCAGCGCACCGGCTGCCATGCGCCATCGGAAAAAACCAACACCGGCATCTCGCGGTGGAAAACGCTGCCGAAAACGGCAGGAACTGCTTTTGCCATGATATTTCCTTGTGATTTGTGCTAAGGCGTCAAAGATACTCTTGAAGCAAAGCATTTGACAAGCCTTTTGTGTCAAAAATTGCATCCAATCAAGCTACCTGAAAAACGGTTTCTGCGAAAAGCAAACCCGCCATCAAGGCGCTTACGCCCCGCAGACGGGTTTTCAGGTAGCCTGTTTGCCGGATTGGGGCGCAGGTTTGGAATTAAATAGCAAATTGCGTTAAGCGGGGCGGATTGCTCTGATGAATGGTGCGGTGAAGGCTTGGCAGGGTGTAAGCACTCGATAGAAGCAGCGATAGATGCTTCGGTATTCACCGCGTCGCCCTGATGAAAAAAGCTACCTGAAAATCGGAATACACCGTTTCAGGTAGCCTTTTGGTATTGAGCTGGCGCTTACAGGGAGGAGAAAGTATCGCATTGCGCCGGATCGCCGCTTTGCAGGCCGCGGCGGAACCATTGCAGGCGTTGGGCGGAGGTGCCGTGGGTGAAGCTGTCGGGCACGGCGTAGCCGCGGCTGCGTTGTTGCAGGCGGTCGTCGCCCACGGCTTCGGCGGCGTTGAAGGCTTCTTCCAAGTCGCCCTGCTCAAACAGCTGGCGTGCTTGCGCGCGGTTGGCCCATACACCGGCCAGGCAGTCGGCCTGCAGCTCCACCATCACGGAGAGGCGGTTGGCATCGCGTTCGTTCATGCGGGCGCGGGCACGGTTTACGCGCTCCATGGTGCCGTCGAGGTTTTGCACGTGGTGGCCGACTTCATGGGCAATCACATAGGCAAAAGCCGCATCACCCGCCGCGCCGAGCTGGTTTTTCATATCGTCGTAGAACGAGAGGTCGAGGTAAACCTTTTGGTCGGCTGGGCAGTAGAACGGGCCCATTGCAGATTGGCCGGTACCGCAGGCGGTGGGGGTGCTGCCGCGATACAGCACCATTTTCGGCTGCACATATTGCCGGCCTTGGCTGCGGAAATATTCGCCCCAGGCGTCTTCGGTGGTAGCGAGAATTTGCGAGGAGAACTGTGCCAGCTGCTCTTCTTCGGGGCTGATGGTACGCTGTTGCTGTTGTTGCATCTGCGGCATCTGCATGCCGCCGCCGGCGAGGCCGCTCAAATCCACGCCGTAATAGGCGCCGATGAGCACGATAATCAGGCCGGCGAGGCCCATTTTGCCGCCGCCGCCCCCACCACCTCTGCCGCCGCCAAGGCTGCGACGGTCTTCGATGTTGCTGCTGCTGCGCTGGTTGCCGAGTTTCATATTGGAATTCCTTGGGTTGGTGTGGTTGGGCGGATTATATAACAGGCTACCTGAAAAGCATGCGGAGATTTTGGCTTGGTTAAAATTTACTTCGCTGGTTTTTCAGGTAGCCTTTGGTGGTATGGCTGGGTTTATTCGATGGCGTATTCGATGGTTACGACTAGGCGCACTTGTTTGCCGACGGTGGTTTTGTCGTAGCTGCCGCCGTATTCGTCGTCGCCGCTGCTGCCGCTGTCGGCGTAGATGTTGAACGAGCCTTGCGAGGCGGAGCGCATGGCGCCGACTTTGCCGCCGCCGGTGGAGGCGAATTCGTCGGCGCGGCGGCGGGCATCTTCGGTGGCCTGTTTAATCAGGCTGTGTTTGATGGTTTCGAGGTTGCCGAGCAGGTATTGCGGGGCTTCGAAATCGATAGCGTCGTTGCCGGCGCGCAGGGCGAGGATATTTTGGTGGGCGCTTTGGATGCGGTCGAGTTTGCTGCTGGCCACGGTGAGCTGCTGCTTGCCGTCGTAGCCGTTGGGGGTGCGGATTTCGTTGCCGTGGGCATCGTGTTCCACCAAGAAGGCGGGGCTGATTTCGGGGGCGGCGGTTTGGATCTCGGCTGCATCAAAGCCTTGGCTGCGCAGGAATTGTTCGAGTTTGGGGCGTTGCTGGTTCAGACGGTCGAGCACTTCCTGATAGCTGGCGCCGTGTACGCTCACGGCGGTGTTCCAGCGGGCGCGCTCGGATTGGAAGTTTTGTTCGGCCAGGCCTTTTACGGTGATTGTGCCGGGCTGGCGGAAATTTTTAAACTGGCCGCCCAACACGAAGGCGGCGGCCACGAGGCCGATGGCGAGCAGGGCGCCGAGGGCTTTAACGCTGCCGGAGAGGGCTTTTTCTGTGGACATAATGCTTTCCTTTGCGTTTGGTGGAAGAGAGCCGGCGGAGGCTACCTGAAAAGGTATAGACGGATTTTCAGGTAGCCTTTGATGCTATTCCTGCCAGCCGCGTTTGAGTTTGTCCAGCTCCCGGCGGTCGCGTTTGGTGGGGCGGCCGTCGGGGTAGGCGGCGCTGATGCGGCTGGCCTGGTCGAGCGCTTTTTGCTCTTCGCGTTTGGCGGCGGTGGCGCTGTCTTCGGCGTAGAGGGCGCGTGCTTCGGGGGCGGGGCGGCGCTGGTGGTTGAGCGCGAGCACGGTGATTTTGTAGGGCAGGGAGTTGAGCGTGAGGTCGATGGTGTCGCCCGGCTCGATGTTTTTGCTGTTTTTCACTTTCGCACCGTTCACCAGCACACGCCCGAGCTCGATGTGTTTCTGCGCCATGCCGCGCGTTTTGAAGAAACGTGCCGCCCACAGCCATTTGTCGAGCCGCATGTGGTGTTCGTCGTGTGAATTTTTGCCTGCCATAGTTGCCTCCGTGTTCAAGCGGCTATTTTATACCAAAGGCCGGGAATACGGCTAACGGCTGGCGGTTGGACTTCTATGTGGTATGTATACAAATGTATTCGTAATATTTTTATATTTATTATCATTATGTTGATTTATTGTTATTGAGAGATTGTATGAAAAATATTGCGTAGAGAAATCATTTTAGCTATATTTGAATACAAATGAATACAAAAGAGAGGTGATTGCATATGGCTGCTGCCAACCGAATTCCGATTAGCGTGCGAATATCGCAGGAAGATGCGGATTTTATTGCTGAATTAAAAATAGAAGGCGCGAATACGCCGTCTGAAAAAATCCGTGAGCTGCTGACGCAGGCGCGGCTTGCGCACAGCCAAACCCATGATTACGGCACCGCACTGGTTGCGCAGGAGCAGTTTTTTCAGGTAGCCCGACGCGATGTACTGCACGCCGAGAAGGAATGGGGCATCCATTCGCACATTGTGGCGCGGCTGTTTGAGCAGCTGCCCGATTTCGCCGCCACGCTGGTCGCTGATCTGCCGGAAAACGCGCAGGCAGCCGACTTGAAACGATACGAGTGCGAACTGATGCGTCGCATCGTGCGCCTTACCGACAGCATCCTGCAGCTGGCCGTTACCGGCAAAGGCGCGGCCTACGATGATACTGTATTGCAACAGCTTGAAAATACTTTGAAACTGGCGAAGATTGTGCAGCAGGCGGGCGAAGTTTGATATCTGCCCCGTACCAATTTGAATCAAACACATTTTATGGAAAGGAAATCAAAAATGAGCGAAACCCTATCCCGCAGAGTGGGTCGTCTGGTAAGCGGCGGTTTTCATGCCCTGATTGATGCAGCGGAAAACCTTGCGCCCGAGGCAGTGATGAACGAGAGCATCCGTGAAATCGAACGCGCGGTAGATGAAGTGCGTGCTGAGCTGGGCAAAGTGCTGGCGCAGAAGCATCTTGCTTCCAAGAAAATGGCCGATGAGAGCAACCGCCACGAGGCCATCGATGCCAACCTGCAAGCCGCTGTAGCAGCCGGGCGCGACGATTTGGCCGAAGCGGGCATCGCCGAGCAGATGGATATCGAAGCGCGCCTGCCCGTGTTGGAAAACACCATCGCCGACTGCGCCGCGCAGGAAAAAGAACTGGAAGGCTTCATCGCCGCCCTGCAGGCGAAAAAACGCGAGATGCAGCAGCAGTTGCAAGAGTGGCGCGCCGCACAGCAAGGCGCGGATGCAGGCAAAGCTGCAGGCAGCAGCGACATAAACCGCATCGCCCGTGATGCTGAAAAAAGCGGCAACGCCTTCGACCGCGTGATGGGCAGGCAAAACGCCATCCACAGCAGCACCGATGCGGCGCAGTTGGCCAAACTGAAAGAACTGGAAGATTTGAGCCGCAACAACCGCATTGCCGAAAGGCTGGCCGCGTTGAAAGCCAACAGCAAGGAATAAGCATACATTTCAGGTAGCCTTTCCACGCTTTGATAAGGCTACCTGAAAGCCAGCAAACTTTTTAGGTAGTCCACTACCCACCAATAACCAAGGCAAAACCCATGCACATCAACGAATTCAACCAACCCATCGGCGAAAGCTTGCCCGGTTACACGCCCGGCGAGCGACCTGTAGCCACGCTGCTTTGCGGCCGCTACTGCCGTTTGGAAAAGCTTTCTGCCGAGCGGCACGGCATGGATCTGTATGCCGTGTACGGCCCGGCTTCGCCGCCGCAAAATTGGACCTATCTTTCGCTTAACCCCGTGGCGAGCGTTGCCGAACTGGATGCGTTGCTGCAACGGCTGAAGCAGTCGGCCGACCCATATTACTTCGCCATCGTCGATCAGGCCGACGGCCAGGCGGTCGGCACCATGGCGCTGCAACGCGCGGATACCGCCAACCGCGTAATCGAGGTGGGCTGGGTGATTTATTCCGAACGGCTCAAGCGCAGCCGCATTGCCACCGAAGCGCAATTTTTGCTGATGCAGTATGTGTTTGAAACCCTGCGCTACCGTCGCTACGAATGGAAGTGCGATGCGCTGAACCAGGCCTCACGCCGCGCCGCCGAGCGATTGGGCTTCCGTTTCGAAGGCATTTTCCGGCAGGCAGTGGTGTATAAAGGCCGCAACCGCGATACCGCCTGGTTTGCCATGTTGGATGTGGACTGGCCGCAGGTGAAACAGCGGATGCAGCGCTGGCTGGCCGAAGGGAATTTTGACGAACAGGGGCGGCAGCGCGTGCCATTGCAAGAGATAGGATGATTTTCTACAGATGAATTCTTGAGAAAACCGATAATGGAAGTTTTGGCTAAAACAGTTGGGCTGCGTCGTCCCTGCTGGCACAGCCGAACGGAGCGTGGTTTTTCGGGGAACAAGGGCTTGCATGTTCGAAGCGGCGTAGCCGCAAGTTGCGAGCCCGCCCGAAAAACCGTGCGGAGAGAGGGAAGTTTGGCGGAGCCAAACCTGTGCCCGCAGTCGCCTTTCTTTGCTTCCTTTCTTTGGCGAGGCAAAGAAAGGAAGTGCCCCGCGCCGGCATGAGGCGCAAAGGTGAATAAAATACAAGCGGCGAAGGCTACCTGAAATTCGGCAAATTACCTAAAACCCAAACCATGTGTAATCAATCAAATATGATGTATTCCCGGTTTCCTAAGAAGCTTGTTAAAGAAAGTAATGCGATTTTCAGGTAGCCCCTCTCCCTTTCAGGCTACCTGAAAACGAAATCCGATTAACCGACAACCCGTGAAAGACCCCGCCATGTGGAATTTGATCAATGCCCCAGAAACCGAAATTTTCGGCATCGCCATCGCCCTGATGCTGATGCTCGGCCTGCTCGAGTTGCTCTCGCTCTTGGCCGGCGGCTTCACCGACTGGCTCGATAACCTGTTGCCCGACAGCCTGGTGGAAGCGGATTTGGATGGCGATTTGCACGGCGGCATCGAAGGGGCGGGCGCATTGGTGCGCTTTTTGGATTGGCTGTATGTGGGGCGCGTGCCGCTGATGATGTTGCTGGTGGTGTTCCTCGCCGTGTTCGGGCTTGCGGGCTATGTGCTGCAAGCCGTGTGTGCCGGGCTGTTTGGCGGCTACCTGAACGCTTGGCTGGCGGCTGCTGCGGCGCTGTTTCTCACGCTGCCCCTGGTGCGCCTCACAGCGGGCGGGCTCTACAAAATCATGCCCAAAGACGAAACCACTGCCGTTTCGCAAGACAGCCTGATCGGGCGCGTGGGCACGGTGGTGCTGGGCGCGGCGCGGCCGGGCAGCCCGGCGCAGGTGCGGGTGAAAGACGGCTACGGCCAGCAGCATTATGTGATGGCTGAACCCGACGGCGAAGGCGTGCTGAAACAGGGCGAGGCGGTGCTTTTGGTGTCGCTGGAGGGGAACACGTTTAAGGCGATTGCCAACCCGAGCGGGAGCTTGGTGGATTGAGGCTACCTGAAAATATAGTAGATTAAAATAAAAATGAGATAAGGCTGCGAGCCGCAAGGCGTACAGGAGTAGGTTAAGGCGGACCAACGCTGTATCATTGCAATTTTGATCCACTATATTTGGATAAGGCGGGCAGGTTGGATAATTTGCATCCGGTCGGGCAGGAGGATGCCGTATCAAAACCATTCCGCCGTCAGCCTGTCGTCCGACAATCGGGGCACACCGTCAAATCGGTGTTGAAATGCGCGCCGACGTTCTGCCGCCTGGCGTATGCTGCTTGGGCGATGGCGAGGCTGCATTCGAGCAGGTTGCGGTCTTCGTATTCGGACGCGGTGTGCGGTTCGGCTTGGTTTTGCTTCCAAAGCCGTAGTTGGGCGATGGCGCGGCGCAGGCCGGTATCGTTGCGGAGGATGCCCAAATGGCGTTGGTTGAACGCTTGCAGGGCGGGGCGGCTGAATGCGCTTTGGAGGCCGTCTGAAAAGATGCCTGCTTCGGCGGAGGGATTTTCAGACGGCCTTTGGGACGGTACGGTTTGGAGTGCTTGTCCGTCCGCGATGGTTTGGGCGGCAAGCCTGGCGGTAACAACGCATTCGAGCAGGGAGTTGCTGGCGAGGCGGTTGGCTCCGTGCAGCCCGGTGCAGGCGGTTTCGCCCAAGGCGTAGAGCTGCGGCAGGGAGGTTCTACCGCTGGGGTCGGTTCGGATGCCGCCGCAGGTGTAGTGCTGGACGGGGCGGACGGGGATGGCTTGGCGCGTGATGTCCAAGCCGCATTGGGACAGGCAGTGCCGATGGATAGACGGAAAATGCTGACGAACGAACGCTGCGGGTTGGCGGCTGATGTCGAGCGAGACGAAGTCTTGCGTTTGTTTGGCGATTTCGGCGGCGATGGCGCGGGCAACGATGTCGCGCGGCGCAAGTTCGGCGCGGCGGTCGTAATACGGCATAAACCGTTCACCCGATTGGTTGGTCAGGATGCCGCCTTCGCCGCGCACGGCTTCGGAAATCAGGAAGGTGCGGCCGTTTTCAGACGACCTTGCCAAGCCTGTGGGGTGGAATTGGATAAATTCGAGGTTTTCGACTGCGCAACCTGCGCGTATTGCCATGGCGATGGCGTCGCCCGTGCATTCGGGCGGCGTGGTGGTGGTGGCGTAAATCTGTCCCAAGCCGCCGCCCGCGAGTACGGTATGGCGGGCTCGGATGCGGTAGGTTTCTTGCGTTCGGCAGTCGAGGACGGTCAGTCCGCACGCCGCGCCTGATTCGGTTTGAATGTCCAACGCCATCTGCCGCTCGCAAACGTGGATGTTCGGGCGGCGGCGTATTTGGGCAATCAGGCTCTGCATGACGGCTTCGCCCGTGTAGTCGGCAACGTGGGCGATTCGGCGGCAGGTATGCCCGCCTTCGCGCGTCAGGTGCAGGTCGTTATGATTTTGGTCGAACGCCACGCCCTGCGCCAGCAGCCATTCGATTGCCGGTTTGCCCTGCGACAGGATGGTGCGGACGGCGGCTTCGTCGCACAAACCCGCGCCCGCTTCCAAGGTATCGGCAACGTGTTTTCCGATGTCGTCCTCTCCCGACCACGCCGCCGCAATCCCGCCTTGCGCATGACGGCTGGCAGTGTCGTCCAGCCGGTTTTTGCACAAAATGACGATGCGGAACGATTCAGGCAGCGACAGGGCGAGCGTCAGTGCCGCCAGCCCGTTTCCGGCAATCAATACGTCGCAATCCGTTTGCATGGTGTTGTCCTTGTTTGAGAGATCGTCTGAAACGGCAATACGGACGGCAAATCAGGCGGGGCCCATGCCGTTGAACACATCTTTTTTCTTCAGCCCTGCCGCGAAGTCGAGCATACGCTGCAAAGGCAGTTTGGCGGCTTCGCCCAGCGTTCTGTCCAACAGGATTTCGTTGCGTCCGCTTGTCAGGGCGTATTTGATGCCGCCCAGCGAATTCATCGCCATCCACGGGCAGAACGCGCAGCTTTTGCAGCTTCCGCCGTTGCCCGCCGTCGGGGCGGCGATAAATTCTTTGTCGGGTGCCTGCTTTTGCATTTCGTGCAGGATGCCCAAATCGGTCGCCACGATGAATTTTTTTTCAGGGCGCGATACGGCGGCTTTGAGCAGTTTGCTGGTCGAGCCGACCACATCGCCCAGTTCGATGACGCTTTGCGGCGATTCGGGATGAACCAGCACCACCGCGTCGGGGTGCTTCGTCTTCAAGGCCGCCAGCTCCTGTCCTTTGAATTCGTTGTGGACGATGCACGAACCCTGCCACAGCAGCATATCCGCGCCCGTTTCGCGGCGGATGTAGTCGCCGAGGTGGCGGTCGGGTCCCCAAATCAGTTTCTCGCCGCGCGATTTCAAATACGACACGATTTCCAACGCCACCGAAGACGTAACCACCCAGTCGGCACGCGCCTTTACGGCGGCGGAGGTGTTGGCGTACACCACCACCGTGCGGTCGGGGTATCGGTCGCAAAACGCTGAAAACGCCTCTTCCGGGCAGCCCAAATCCAAAGAACATTCCGCCTCCAAATCAGGCATCAGCACCGTTTTTTCAGGGCAGAGGATTTTCGCGCTCTCGCCCATGAAGCGCACGCCCGCCACCACCAGCGTGCCGGCTTCATGTTCCGCGCCGAAGCGCGCCATCTCCAGCGAATCGCCCACGCACCCGCCCGTTTCCAAAGCCAAATCCTGAATCAGCGGATCAACATAATAATGCGCCACCAAGACCGCGTTTTTCTCCTTCAGCAAGGCCTTGATTTCGTCTTTCAGACGGCCTGCCGTTTCGCGGTCGGGCGTGTCGGCAACCTTCGCCCACGCCTGACGGATTTGGCAGGCTGAAGTCGGCGTCTGAATGAGGGGCATATCATAGTCGAACGAGCGGCGGGCGGCGGTTTGCATGATGTTTCCTTATGGCTGGGTTTTCAGGCGGCATGAGGGTTTGCCGTGTATTTTCAAACTTTCCCGGATTATGCTCATTTTGAGTATAATGTGCAAGGCCGTCTGAAAGCGTGCCCGGACGAAGCGCAAACCTGCGGTCCGCACCGATTTGACGAACCGCTTTGATTTATAGTGGATTAAAATCGCAATGATACGGCGTTGGCTCACCTTGACGTACTACCTGTACGCCTTGCGGCTCGCCGCCTTGCCTCATTTTTATTTTAATCCACTATACAATAAAGCCTTCCACCCCCTGCCGAAAGCCAAGCATGGACGCCTACCCCGAAGCCGAAGCCCCGCCGCAGAGCATCGTCGAACTGGTTCCCGTATTGATTGCCGTAACAAACGGCGGCCTGCGGGTATTGACCGTCGCCCGGGGCGAACTCCTGCCCAACGGCCCGCTCTCCCCCCTGCGCAACTCCCTGCAGGCGGGCGTGAAACTGTGGGTCGCCAAACAGACTTCGCAGCCCATGGGCTATGTGGAACAGCTTTACACCTTTGTGGATACGCGCCGTCAAAACGGGCAAGGCCTGCCGGTCTTATACGTCAGCTATTTGGGGCTGGTGCGCGAGGCCGCCGACAGCATCCTGCACCCGGATGCGAAATGGCAGGACTGCTACGGCTATTTCCCGTGGGAAGATTTGCGCACCGACGGCGGGCAGCGCGATGCTCTTGTCGGCCGCCTGCGCATTTGGGCCAACTCGGCGGACACGGAGGAATTGCGCCAAAAGCGGCTCAAGCGCATTCATTTGTGCTGGGGGGTCGTACCGGAAAACTGGTCGGAAGAATACGTTTTGCAACGCTATGAAATGCTGTATGAAAGCGGCCTGATAGCGGAAGCCGCCGAGCCGCAGGCAAACTTCGACTTCGCGCCCACGGGGCAGCCCATGCGCCACGACCACCGCCGCGTGCTGGCAACCGCCCTGTCCCGCCTGCGCGCCAAAATCAAATACCGCCCGGTGATTTTCGAACTGATGCCACCCGAATTCACGCTGTTGCAACTGCAAAGCAGCGTCGAAGCCATCAGCGGCAGATTGCTGCACAAGCAAAACTTCCGCCGCCAGATTCAGCAGCAAAACCTCATCGAGCCGTCGGATACCAGCGTATCGGGCGGCAAAGGCCGCCCCGCGCAGCTGTACCGATTCCGCGACGACGTCCTGCCCGACAGGCTGATTTCGGACATAGGCCTGCCGCTGGGCAGCCGTTAGCCCGCTTTCAGACGGACTCGGAACTGCCGCCCCCTTCTTTCAACAAAGGAAACCCCATGCCGCTAAAAAACACCCTCTTCCCCCTGCCCGACACCCTGCTGCGCCCCATGGTGGAGCAAGCCCTGAGCGAAGACTTGGGCAGGCGCGGCGACATTACGTCCGCCGCCGTTATCGCCCCCGATAAAACCGCCAAACTCTTCCTCGTCAGCCGCGAAAACGGCGTCATCGCCGGCATGGACTTGGCGCGCCTCGCCTTTCAGGTAATGGACCCGTCCGTCCGCTTCCAAGCCGAAATCCAAGACGGGCAAGCCGTCCGCGCAGGCCAGACGCTGGCCGCCGTCGAAGGCAATGCCCGCGCCCTGCTCGCCGCCGAACGCACCGCACTCAACTACCTCACCCACCTGAGCGGCATCGCCACCGCCACCGCGCTTGCCGTTGCCGAAGTCGCCGAATACGGCACAGACATCGTGTGCAGCCGCAAAACCATCCCCCTGCTGCGCGTCCTGCAAAAATACGCCGTCAGGGCGGGCGGCGGCACAAACCACCGTATGGGCTTGGACGACGCCGTGCTCATCAAAGACAACCACCTCGCCTATTGTGGCAGCATCGCCCAAGCCGTGCGGCAGGCAAAGCGGGCCACCGGGACGCTGATCTGCGTGGAAATCGAAGTGGACACGCTGGCACAACTAGACGAAGCCATCGCGGCGGGCGCGGAACGGATTTTGCTGGACAACATGGACGACGAAACCCTGAAAGAAGCCGCAAACCGCTGCCACGCGCAAACCGCCCACCCCCACACCGTTTATTGCGAAGCATCGGGCGGCATCGGCTTCGAGCGCCTGAAGCGCGTGGCGCAAACCGGCGTGGACGGCATCGCCCTCGGCTACCTCACCCACAGCAGCCGCTCGCTGGACATAGGTTTGGATTTCGTGGCGTGAGTTCCGCCGGAGATGGCGGCGGACGGTATAACCAATTCAAAAAAAATGCCCGCTCCGCTATTCCTGCGCAGGCATGAATCCGGCGGGAAGGCCGGGTTGCAAACCCGACACTTTATCAGGCAGCCCATCCCCCCTCTCAGGCTACCTGAAAGCGCAGCTTCAACGAAGTTAAAACCCCGCGCGGGCATCAATGCCTGCCCTGCAGCTGTCCTGCCCACGCTACGCTTGCCGCCTGAAAACGAGGGACTGGGTGCGGACATCCTGATGGAGGTAATTGATATGGATTGGATGGGGAAATTGTCAATCTTTCCGCTTTATATTGTGTTCAGCCTGTTTTTTAAGTGGATTATCTCGTGGGATGTGGCGGAAAAATCGAAGTCTGGAAGACAGGCTGGCTCATCGGCTGGCAGGCGGGGGATTGGGATACGGAGCAAATCCGCATGTGGGCGCTGCTGGTGTGGGCGGCCTGGACAGTGTTTTGCCTGCTGGCCTTGGTGGTATAAGTTTGCCGGGCAGTTTTGAGGCTACCTGAAAAATGAAAGACACATGATGATGAATCAAGACAAACGCAAAACCGTGATGCTGTATCCGGCTACATCTAAGGATTTGACGCTGGAAATCGGCGTGGTCTGCGCAGGGGTATTGCTGCCGCTTATCATCGGGCTGGATACGGTGTCGGACATTTCCGGCGACGGGGTGGGCACGGCGCTTCGTTTGGCAATGGTGCTGCTGTTTTTCGGCGGGGCGGCGCTGGTTGGTTTCCTGTATTGGCGCATGTTCACGGCGCGGGACTTTCTGCGGCTGGACACGGAACGCGGCGTGCTGCTGCACGGGCGCTGGCGTTGGGGCTGGCAGGCGCAGCGGGAATACCCGCTCTCGATGTTTGCGGCAGTGGCGGCGGAGAAAGTGCAGAATGATTACCGCGGCTACTACGGGCGCTTGTGGCTGGAATCGGCGGATGGGCGGAACGATTTGGTGCTGGAGGAAAATCTCCTGCCGCATAAGGGCTCGCTGAACGAATTAGACAGGATTCAGAACCATATCGCTAAGGCAACGGGTTTGGTCAAACGGCCGGTAATCAACACAGTCATCCGTGCGGCGGAGGAAACGGCGGCCAATCCGGCACAGTTGCAGCCCTTGCAGGTGAAAACGCTACCTGTGTGGCGGCAGGTGGTGAATTTGGCGGCGGCCGGGTTGTGGACTTGGCTGGCGGTCTGGCTGCTGCGTTTGGCGGCGGATTGGCAAAGTGGCAGCCTGCCCAAGCCGCTGTATTTCGGCGCGGGGCTGCTGGCGCTCGGGCTGTTGGCAGTGGCGGTATCGGAAGTGCGCGGGGTGTTTCGTGCACGGCGCGGCCGGAAAACGCCGCAAACACAAACGGCTCGGCGGCAGCCCTCTGAAATCAAAGCCGCACTGGCAGCGGCCAGGCAGGTGGAACATGAGCCGCAGCCGAAGCTGCCGGAACGTGCCGCGCCGAAGCTTGCGGACGGGGCGGAATTTGCCGTGTATTCGGTCGGCACTTTGTTCGCGCGCATTCCGTTTTTGTTGTTGGCGCTGCTGATCGTGTGGGACAGTGGTGGGGTTAGCTGGCGACTATTTTGGCTGGTGGCTTTGCTGTCCATCGCCGGGCGGTTGGCGCACCGTTGGCATACCTTGCGCAAGGTACGCTACAGCGTGCTGGGAGACGAATTGATTGTGTACCGCCTGCACAGTTTTAAGTGGCTACCTGAAAAACGCTATGCGCTATCGGAGTTTTGCGGTATTTACAGCCGTGTGCGGCGCAATGGTGTGAGCGTAGGTTTGAGCGAAATCTGGTTGGCAGGCAAGGCGGGCGGCAAAAACGTGCGGCTGCTGGAGGCGGATTCGCTGATGCGCGACAACCGGCAAACGGCAGAGAAAACAGCCAAACAAATCAGCCGAGCTACCGGGCTGCCGCTGCTGGAGTATGTGGGTGAAGATCGGGAAGGAGCCGGCTGAAGAGCTGGTTGGGAAAAAGACGAAGCTTTCAGGTAGCCCCAATTGGTTACTCGGGCTACCTGAAAACCGACATCAGCGTTTGAAGAAAATATCGATGTAGTCGGCTGCGTTGTCGCAGGGGTTTTGTATCGGCTGCATGCGCCAATATTGGCGGGAGTCTTTGGCTTGAAACAGGAAAGTGCCGCTGCGTTCGCAGGGCTGGCCGTTGTTGATGTGATATACGCGGGTGCTTACGTTGCCGGTAAAGTAGAAATGGCGCTGGTCGATGACTTCGATTAGGCCGTCGAGTTTCACGAAATCGCCGTTTAAGGATTGGTAGGCATTGATTTCCAAGCCGTTGCTGCCCCGGCGGATGGTGGCGGTGCCGAAACGCTCCCAGCTTATCCATTGCAGGGAAAACATATGCCTGCCCAGCAAGCTGCTTTCGGCAGCGGCCACTTCTTCCGAGCTGCCGGTTTGCAAACCGGCATCACGCATATCGACGATGCCCGGCAGGTTTTGCGCACTGGTGGTTTGAATGCAGAATAATCCTGCCAGCAGTAGGGTGGTTAGGCCGTTAAACAGACGTTTGACGGGGTGCATAGCGTGCTCCTTTTAAGTAAATTTGTGAAAAGGAATGCTGCATCTCCATCATAGCGTATCTATTTTTAAACCGCCATAATCGTTTCAAATTTAAGAAAATTGTTTGCTTTAGGGCAAATTGTTCTTTAACAATCCGGTATTTCAAATCTTGCTTGTGCCGCAGTCGATCAGGGTTTCGCCCACGCAGATGATTTGGTTGTGGAAGGCGTTGAGTGTGCTGCGGTGGCCGATGCTCACGATGATGCTGTCGGGCAGCTCTTGGCGGATCAGGCGGTAGAGGGCGGCTTCGGTTTCTTCATCGAGCGCGGCGGTGGCCTCATCGAGCAGCACGAGGCGGGGGCGGGTGATGAGGATGCGCACGAAGGCGATGCGCTGCAGCTCGCCGGGGGAAAGTTTGTGCTGCCAGTCGTCTTCGGTGTCGAGCAGTTCTTTCAGGTAGCCCAGGCGGCAGGCTTCGAGGGCGGCGGTAAGCTGGTGTTCGTCGGGGCGGATGTTGGGGTAGCAGATGGCGCGGCGCAGGCTGCCTTGCGGGGTGTAGGGGCGCTGGGGCACGAAGAGGATGTGTTCACGGGCGGGGCTGATGATGTGGCCGCTGCTGCCGAAGGGCCAGAGGCCGGCCAGGGCGCGCAGCAATGAGGTTTTGCCGCAGCCGGAGGGGCCGCGGATGAGTAGGGAATCGCCGCTTTGGGCGCGGAAGGAAACGTCGGAGAGCAGGATGTTGCCGTTGTTGCGGTGCAGAGTGAGCTTGTCGGCCTGCAGGATGCAGTTTTCGGCTTCGTGCTGCGGCTGGCGGTAGGGCAGGTGGTTTTGCATGCTTTGGAAGAAGCCGTCGAGACGTTCGAGCCGGGCTTGATAAGCGGTGAAGTCTTTGTAGGAGTTGCGGAAGAAGGATAGGGCGCGTTGCAGGCGGTTGAAGGCTTGCACGGTTTGGTGCATATCGCCGATTTTCACTTGGCCGGCGAAAAAGCGAGGGGCTTGCAGCATGAGGGGCAGCAGGTTGGAAATTTGGGTGATGCCGGTGTTGAAGCCGTTGAGGCCGAGGCTGCGGAACACAATCTGCCAGCGGTTGCGGATGATGTGGGCAAAGTGGCGGCGCAGGTTGCGCCCTTCGGCGGCTTCGCCGTTGTAGAAAGCGATGCTCTCGGCGTGGTCGCGCACGCGCACGAGGGCGTAGCGGTAGTTGCCGTTGAAGTGTTCGTTTTGGAAGTTGAGCTTCACCAAGGGGAGGCCGATCCACACGGAAGTGGCGGTGGCAAAGAGGATGAAGAGGTAGATAAACATCACCATGCCGCGCGGGATTTCCAGCCCCAATACGCTGAGCACGCCGGAGAGATTCCAGAGGATGACGGTGAATTCGATGGTAGAAACGATGGCGCTGATCAGGCCGCGCACGAGCTCGGCGGTGGAGGCGATGAAATCTTGCGCGTCTTGCTGGATACGTTGGTCGATGTTGTCGGGCGCGTGGCGGCGCATGTGCAGGCGGTAGTAGTTTTTATGAGCGAGCCAGCTTTGGGTGAGCGCGGCGTTGAGTTTTTCCAGCCAGCGGATCATAAAGACTTGTTCGAGCAGCTCGTCGGCCAGGGCATGGATGATTTTGAACACCATTAAGGCGCTGTTGATGCCGGCGAAAAACCAGAAGGCGGCTGCGGCGCGGTCTTGCAGGGAATCATAGAGGCCTTTGTAGAAAAATGAATTGAGCACGCTGATGCGCACTTCGAGCAGCACCATCAAGAGCAGCGCAGCCAAGAGCAGGCACACTCGGATACGGTTGCTGCTTGCTAAACAGGGGCGCAGGATGCGCTCGAAACGTTGGCCGAAAGTAGTGCGGCGCAGTAGGAAGGCGGCGATCAGGCAAAACAGCAATACGCCGAAAAAGCTCTGCACCAGCCACAGCGGGCTGTCCAGGAGCTCGATTTTCCATTGTTCTTGTTTCATATGTGGTGCTTGGTTGGATAACTTTATTTTTCAGGTATGGCAAACCAATTTAACTTTCGCTGCCGCGTTGGTTCGCCTTGCCGTACTTCTGTACTGTCTGCGGCTCACCGCCTTGTATCGAAAGCCAATTTGGTTTGCCTAGCCATTTGGGATTGAAAGGCTACCTGAAAAATAAAACGGCAGCAAAAAGGGTGTTTAAAACAGGCAGGCCAAACAGCGCGGAAGGCTACCTGAAAAACGGGATTGCATTTTTCAGGTAGCCTCTATGGGGCGTTATGCTGTGGCCAAATGCTTAAAACTCAAACTTAGCAGAAACGCTGATTTCGCGCGGATTGCCGATGGCGATCATCGGGTATTGCGCCGAAGAGCCTACGGTGGAGGTGTAATACAGGCGGTTGGTCAGGTTTTTGCCGTTGAGCCGCACGTTGAGCTTGTTATCCCCGATTTTGGTGTCGTAGGAGACAAAGGCATCAGCTACGGTGGCTGCAGGGATTTTCCACAGACGGTCGCCGCTGGCGGCATTTTTGCCGATATACCATGCGCCGTTGTATTTGGCTCCGATGCCGGCGCGCCAGTTGCCGCCCAGCGCGTTGCCGAAATCATAAGTCAGATATAGGCCGAACTGGTTGCGCGGGGTATTGTTCAGCGGCAGGCCTTGGGCAGCGGCTTCTGCTTCCAGCACCTTGGTTTCGGTGTAGGCATAGTTGGCGTTCACACCGAGACGTTCGGTAATCTGGCCGCCCATTTCGGCTTCAAAGCCCATGGAGCGGGCGCGGCCGGCAAAGCGGGTTTCGGTTTGGCCGCCAGAGGTTACGCTGTAGCGCACATTTTCTTTCTCGATATGGAATAGGGCTACTGCGGCAGAGAGACGATCGCCGGCGAATTTAGCACCGATTTCAAAGGCTCGACCTTTTTCAGGCTGGGCATCACCAGGGATTTCGTTGGCCACGGAAACCTGTGGGCGGAACGAAGTGGCGTAGCTGCCATAGAGCGACCACTGCGGGGTGAGGCGGTAGGTTACGCCGAGCGAGGGCGAGAAGTTCCAGCCGTGGTTGTCGGTATTGGCTTTGAATACGAAATTGCGGTTGGCGCGACCGGCGTATTGGTCGAAATACTCGGCGCGCAGGCCGGCAGACACAATCCATTTTTCGCCGAGATGAATATCGTCATTGGCATACAGGGCGAAGGTTTTGAGGATTTCGGTTTGCTGGGTATTGTTGCCTTGGCCGTCGATGGTGTTCACGCCGGGCTGCGGGCTAATGCGGCCATACACCGGGTTGTACATATTGATGGTGTAGTTGTTGGCGGGGCTTTGGTAGATTTTGCCCAGCAGGCGGTCGTTGTGCATGGCTTCGAGGCCGAAGCCGAGTTTGTGCCGTACGCTGCCGGTATGCACGTCGCCTTTGAAGCTTAAGGCCAGGTTGTGCACACGCAAGCGGGCATCCTGCGTGCCGTCGATGCGGCGGCGCACCGTGCCGGTGGTGGTGTTGATACCGGCGGCGGTGTTGGCAATACGGGCTTTCCAGTCGTCGTAGGTATGGTAGGTGAAGCTGTAGTTCAGGCGCATTTTCCACTGTTCGCTCAAATATTGGTCGAGCGTGAACTGGAACATATGGTTTTTGCCGCTCTGCTCGCTGAAAGGCTCGTCCAGTCGGCGTTCGGCGGGAATAGCGAGGGGTTTGCCGTAGTTTGCGCCGGGGGTGGAATCGAGGAAGGTGCCGCGGTCGAATGGCACGGTGTAGTCCAAGTATTCGTAGGCGGCGGTGATGGTGGTGTGCTCACCAATCCATTTGACCGAGGGGGCGATGGTGGTTTGCTTGATTTCGCCGAAATTGCGCCAGTAGTCGCTTTGGCGGTAGTCGGCGATGAAGCGGTAGGCCCAGCTTTGGCTGGAGCCGATGGGGCCGGTGAAGTCCACACCCACTTGGCGGGCGCTGTGGCTGCCGAAGCTGGTGCTCACGGAGCGGGCCGGTTTGAGCTGCGGCTGTTTGGTTACCACATTCACCACGCCGCCGGGGTCTTGCACGCCGTAGAGTGTGGAGGCCGGGCCTTTGAGCACTTCCACGCGCTCGGCGGTGGGGCTGAATACGTGGGTTTGGGTCATCTGCATGCCGTTGCGCAGCACGGAGTTGTCGCGGTTGTCGCCGAAGCCGCGTTTCACTACGGCCTCGAGCGTGCCAGCCAGGGTGTTGGCTTGGCGGATGCCGCTCACGGTGAGCAGGGCTTCGTCCAGCGAGCCGGGGCGTCGGTCCTCCAGCACGGCGGGGGTAACGATGTTTACGCTACGGGGCACTTCGAGCAGCGGGGTGTTGCCGCCGCCGATGACATCGGCGGAAATGGGTTGGTAGCCGCTGGCATAGCGGCGGCGGGCGGTAACTTCGATGGCTTCGAGCTCGGCGCTGTCGGCCTGCTGTTCTTGTCTTTGGGCAGGCTGGGCTTCATTCGTGCCTTCGGCATAAAGCAGGCCTGGGCTGCCGATGGCGGCCAGGGCGAGGATGAGGGCTTTGAGGTGTGTGCGCGGTTGTTTCATGAGGATGTTTCCCTTAAAGATTAAAAATAGGCAGTTGGGGTGAGCCTACTGCCATATCGGTTAGTAAACTATATTGAGAACGATTGGCATTTTAATGCCTGCTCTAATTTTGGCAATCTGTGCCAAATGATGCCTAATTTAGATTTTTGTTTTTTAAATATAACTTCCCGTGTAAAAGACAAGTGCTGTTGCAAATCAGGTACAAACGCTATGTCGGACAATTGAAAATACCTGCTGTTTGCAGACCCGCAGGCTACCTGAAAAGCGTTTTAGGGGAAAATAGCGGGAATGTTGTTTGATGGAATTTTATGGTTTTCAGGTAGCCTTTTTTGCTATTTGACCGGCTATCTAAGAACTGGTGTTGAGTTGTGCTCGTGTTGTTCAATTTGGGATTGCAGTTTTGTTTAACTATATTCAGGTAGCACCAGGCTGCCGAAATCCACTCAAGAAAGGAAAACCATGAACCTTATTTCCATTGCCACTATTGCCGGCGTGATACTCGTCGCGCTGTTTGTGCTCGGCCTCATCCTCACCCGCCTGTATCGTCGCGCCAGCAAAGAAGTCTCCTTCGTCCGTACCGGCTTCGGCGGCGAAAAAGTCATCATGAACGGCGGCGCGATGGTGCTGCCCGTGCTGCACGAAATCATCCCCGTCAACATGAATACATTGCGCCTCGAAGTGCGCCGCGCGGCGCAGCAGGCGTTGATTACCCGCGACCGGATGCGCGTGGATGTGATGGCGGAATTTTACGTCCGCGTCAAACCCAGCGCCGAGAGCATCGCCACCGCCGCGCAAACGCTGGGTATGAAAACCATGTCGCCTGACGAATTGAAAGACCTCGTTGAAGGTAAATTTGTCGATGCCCTGCGCGCCGTTGCTGCCGAAATGGCGATGGAAGAGCTGCACGAAAAACGGGTTGATTTCGTTCAAAAAGTGCAGCAAGTCGTGAGCGAAGACTTGTTTAAAAACGGCCTCGAACTCGAAACCGTCTCCCTGACCGGCCTCGATCAAACCAGCTTTGAGTTTTTCAACCCGCAAAACGCCTTTGACGCGGAAGGTCTGACCAAACTGACCGAAACCATCGAAGGCCGCCGCAAGAAACGCAACGAAATCGAACAAGACACCGATTTGGCGATTAAAACCAAAAACCTCGAAGCCGAGCAGCAACGCCTGAAAATCTCGCGTGAAGAAGAATACGCCAAACTCGAACAAGAACGCGAAATTGCCGTGCGCCGCGCCGAACAGGAAGCCAGCATCGCCGAGCAGGAAGCGCAGAAAAAACGCGAGGCGGAAGAAGCCAAAATCGCCGCCGAACGCGAAGTGGATTTGAAACGCATCGCCGCCGAACGCGATATTAAAAACGAAGATATCAAAAAAGCCCAAGCCGTCGAACAGGCGGAGGTCGAACGCCGCAAAGCCATCGAGCTGGCCGAACAAGACCGCGCCATCGCCGTGGCCGAAAAATCGCGTGCCGAATCGGAAGCCAAAGCCGAGGCCGACAAAGCCCGCGCCGCCGCCGTGCGCGAAGAGGAGAGCGTGATTACCGTACGCGAAACCGAACGCGCCGAACGTGCCAAAGCCGTCGAACTGATTGCCGCCGAAGAAGCCGCACAAAAAGACGCGATTTCGCTCACCGTCGCCGCCGAAGCCGAGAAACAGGCCGCGCAAGACCGTGCCGAAGCCGTGCGCATCGCCGCCGAAGCCGAAGCTGAGAAACAACGCCTGCAAGCCAAAGGTGAAGCTGATGCCAAAGTGCTGCTGGCACAAGCGCAAGAGCAGCAATACAAAGTCGATGCCGAAGGTACCCGCGCCGTAAACGAAGCCGCCAACGTATTGAGCGTCGAGCAAGTTGAAATGCAAGTGCGCCTCGCCCTCTTGAAACACCTGCCCGACATCATCCGCGAATCCGTGCGCCCGATGGAAAACATCGACGGCATCAAGATTCTGCAAATCAACGGCTTGGGCGGATTCAGCGGCGCTGCCGCAGACGGTGTTTCAGGTAGCCCCGGCGCCCAAGGCAACGCGGCTTTGTCCGACCAAGTGGTGAACAGCGCCCTGCGCTACCGCGCCCAGGCCCCGCTGGTGGACGGTTTGCTCAAAGAGCTGGGCTTGAGCGGCGGCGACATCAACGGCCTCACGCAAAACCTCAATCCCGCTGCTCCTGCGAACCAGACACAGCCGCAAGAGGAGGGTGAGGCTGAATAAGAGTTGATGGTGTGAATGAAGAAAAGGCTACCTGAAGTTTCAGGTAGCCTTTCGATAGAGAAGGGCTACCTGAAAATTGGCTATATGTTGCCAAATGATTGCTATGTTTTAACGGCGGCTGTTGAGTTCGTATTCTTCCGGCAGGGTGTCGAGAAAGCCCCGGCCAAAGCCTTTGAGGATGCTGAATTCTTCGTTGATCCGTACAGCGCGCAGACGGAAGACGGAAGCGAGAATTGCCAGTACCAGCCAAATTAAAACTAAACCGATATACAACAGCGACATCAGGCTACTATCAACCATACCGTTTTCGGTGGAGGCAAAATACGGTAGGAACAGCGTGACCAACAACAGCATGAATATACCAATATAAATTTGGCGCATCTGTTTGCGATGTGTAGGGCAACGTGCAGCCGTAACCGTAATTTTTTTTCGCACAACCAAGGCCACAATTAGATAAACCAATAGCCCAGGCAAGCCGATAAATGCAGTGAGTATCAACAAATATAGTGCAGGATGATGCCAATAGAGTTTACGTTGTCGGCGTGGCGGTGCAGCCTCTTCGCCACAATGGATGCAGCGGCAAGGTAAGTCAGTGCCGGCAGGCAAAAAGACACGTTTACCCTCCCGCCAACATTCAGTAGTACTTTGCGGCAGGTATTCTTGGCTTTGCGGAGTCTGGTAGGGATTAAAATTCTGGTCCATTTCGCCACTGCTTACTAGATATACAGCACTTCGATAACTTCGTATTCTCTGATGCCGCCAGGCGCCTGCACTTCGGCCACATCGCCTTCTTCTTTGCCGATAAGGGCGCGTGAAATAGGCGAGCTGATGGAGATTTTGTTATCTTTAATATCGGCTTCGTCGTCGCCGACGATTTGGTAGCGCACTTGGGTTTCGTTTTCCAAGTCTTCCAGCACGACGGTGCAGCCGAATACGATTTTGCCTTCGGCGTGGATTTCGGTGGGGTCGATGATATGGGCCGCGGAGAGTTTGTTTTCCAGTTCGGAAATACGGCCTTCGATGAAGCCTTGTTTTTCTTTGGCTGCTTCGTATTCAGCATTTTCAGACAAATCGCCGTGGGTGCGGGCTTCGGCGATGGCTTCGATAATGGCAGGACGTTCAACGCTTTTAAGATGCTGCAATTCTTGCTTGAGCAGTTCGGCGCCGCGTACGGTTAATGGAATCTTTTGCATGATTTTCTCCACAAGGGCTGCGGGGCAGCCGTTTTTACATAAAAATGCAAGCCGCCTGGTGCCGGCGGCTTGTGAACTCAAATTTTTAGCCAATCAAACACAGAATTGGAAGCTGCGTTTTGATTGACTGTATGGGTTGCCATTCTATCAGATGGCGGGCGGAACGCCAACTGCTGGAAGGGACGGCTGGCGGTGGGGGAATTTGTACCAATAATTTGATTATTGGCGTTTATTGTTGTTCATTGGATATATTGGCGGCGCCTTGATTAGCCAGTTGGTCGGCGCGTTCGTTTTCGGGGTGGCCGGCATGGCCTTTCACCCATTGCCAGGATACTTGGTGGCGGGCGACTTGTTGGTCGAGCTGCTGCCAGAGTTCGGCGTTTTTCACGGGTTGTTTGGCGGAAGTTTTCCAGCCGTTTTTCTTCCAGCCGTGAATCCAGCTTTCCATGCCGTTTTTCACGTATTGGGAGTCGGTGTGGATGGTTACTTGGCAGGGGCGGTTGAGGGCTTCGAGGCCGCGGATAACGGCGGTAAGCTCCATGCGGTTGTTGGTGGTGTCGGCTTCGCCGCCGCAGAGTTCTTTTTCATGGCGGCCGTAGCGCAGCAGCACGCCCCAGCCGCCGGGGCCGGGATTACCTTTGCAGGCGCCGTCGGTGTAGAGGTGGACGGTTGTGGTATTGGTCATGGTGTTTGGGTTGGGGCTACCTGAAAGTTTCAGATAGCCTTTAGTATGTTTGATGTGGCAAAAGAGTAAGGCTACCTGAAAAAAGGGTTTTCAGGTAGCCTGATGTTGCTAAACGCTTAGATTTTAGAAACCGTTAGATTTCTAAAATCAGTCGGGCCGGGTCTTCGAGGGCTTCTTTGATAGTAACCAAAGTGAGCACGGCTTCGCGGCCGTCGATGATGCGGTGGTCGTAGGAGAGGGCCAGATACATCATCGGGCGCACCACGACTTGGCCGTTTTCCACCACGGCGCGTTCTTTGGTGGCGTGCATGCCCAAGATGGCGGATTGCGGCGGGTTGATGATGGGTGTGGACATCATCGAGCCGAAGGTGCCGCCGTTGGTGATGGAGAATGTGCCGCCGGTGAGGTCTTCGATGGCGATTTTGCCGCTCTTGGCTTTGTTGGCGTAGTCCACAATGGCCAGTTCGATTTCGGCAATGCTCATCTGATCCACGTTGCGCAGGATCGGCACCACCAGGCCGCGTGGACTGCCCACGGCGATACCGATGTCGAAGTAGCCGTGGTAAACGATGTCGTTGCCGTCAATCGAAGCGTTCACAGCGGGGAATTTCTTCAGCGCGGCCACGGCGGCTTTCACGAAGAAGGACATGAAGCCCAGTTTCACGCCATACTGTTTTTCGAACTTCTCTTTGTATTTGGCGCGCAAATCCATAATCGGCTTCATGTTCACCTCGTTGAACGTGGTGAGGATGGCGTTTTGCGACTGAGATTGCAGCAGGCGTTCGGCCACACGCTGGCGCAGGCGGCTCATCGGTACGCGCTGTTCTACGCGGTCGCCCAGCGGCACGGCCACGGCCGGGGCGGCAGCGGCTTTGGGTGCGGCGGCAGGCATAGCGGCCACGTCTTCTTTCAGCACACGGCCGTCGCGGCCGGAACCTTGTACGCCGGATACGTCCACGCCTTTTTCAGCAGCCAGTTTGGCGGCGGCGGGCATGGCCACGCCGGCGCGCGCACCAGCGGCAGCCACATGGCCTGCTGGCTCGGCAGCGGTGGCTTGGGCGGCAGCCGGGGCTGCTTCTGCTGCTTTGGCTTCGGTGTCGATTTTAGCCAACAGCTGGCCGGCGGTAACGGTGGCGCCGTCTTGTTCGATGATTTCCACAATCACACCGGCCTGCTGGGCGGGCAGCTCGAGCACAACCTTGTCGGTTTCGAGGTCGATCAGGTTTTCGTCGCGGTTTACATAGTCGCCCACCTTCTTGTGCCAGCTCATCAGGGTGGCTTCGGTAACGCTTTCCGGTAGCGGGGGTACGGTGATTTCGATAATCATGGTTTTATCCTTTAATAAATTGAAAAATAGGTAAATCGTGTTCTGAGGAGGCTACCTGAAAACGGTTTGGCATGTTTCAGGTAGCCTTTTGGCGCTTTAGAGTTTCATCGCGTCTTCAAGCAGGCCGTCCAAACCGGCTTTGTGTTTCACAGCATAGCCGACGGCGGGCGAGGCGCTGGCCGGGCGGCTGGCGGTGGTGAGGCGATGGTTGGCGCCGAGCACTTTTTCCAGACGGTGGCGGATTTGGTACCAAGCGCCTTGGTTTTTCGGCTCTTCCTGTGCCCACATGATTTCGGTGGCGTTCGGGAAGCGTTTGAGTTCGGCGGCCACTTCTTCGTAGGGGAAGGGGTAGAGCTGCTCGACGCGAACGATGGCGATGTCTTTTTCCAAGCCTTTGTCGGCGCGGGCTTTGGCCAAATCGTAGTACACCTGGCCGGCACACAGAATCACGCGTTTCACGTCTTGATCGCGACCTTGTACGGTGTCGCCGATCACAAGGCGGAATTCGCCGTCGGTGAAGTTGGCCAGTGGGCTGCAGGCGTCTTTGAGGCGCAGCAGGCGTTTGGACATGAAAATCACCAGCGGTTTGCGGTAGGGGCGCAGAATCTGGCGGCGCAGGGCATGGAACATCTGCGATGCTTCAGACATCATCAGCACTTGGATGTTTTCTTCGGCACACAGTTGCAGCCAGCGTTCTACGCGGGCGGAAGAGTGTTCCGGGCCTTGGCCGTCGTAGCCGTGCGGCAGGATAACGGTGAGGCCGCACCAGCGTCCCCATTTGGTTTCGCCGGAGGTGATGAATTGGTCGATGGCGATTTGCGCGCCGTTGGCGAAGTCGCCGAACTGGGCTTCCCAAATCACCAGGTCTTCCGGTGCGGAGGAGGCATAGCCGTATTCGTAGGCCATCACGGCTTCTTCGTTCAGGATGGAATCGATGACGTTGAAGCGGCCTTGTTTTTCGCTGATGTGTTGCAGCGGGATATACACGCCGCCGGTGCGTTCGGCACGGTTTTGGTCGTGCAGCACGGCGTGGCGGTGTGAGAAGGTGCCGCGGCCGGAGTCTTCGCCGGAAATGCGGATGTCGTGGCCGGCTTCGAGCAGGCTGGCGTAGGCGATGGTTTCGGCCATACCCCAGTCAATAGCTTGCTCGCCAACAGCCATGGCTTTGCGGTTTTCGATGATTTTCTTCACGGTATTGTGCAGTTTCACATCAGCGGGGATGTCGGTGAAGCGGTCGGTCAGGCGTTTGATTTCGGCAGCAGGCAGAGCAGTTTTCACCGGAGTGCGCCAGCTGATGGGCTGGTATTTGCTCCAATCCACTGCGTGTTCGCGTTTCTGCTCAGGCAGGATTTCCTGGATGCGGTCGCCTTTGTCCATCGCGGCGCGGTAGTCGCTGATGAGTTTTTCGGCTTCTTCCTTGGTGACCACGCCTTCTTTAATCAGCTGCTCGGCATACACGGCGCGGGAGCCGGGGTGTGCGGCCACTTGTTTGTACATCAGAGGCTGGGTCAGGGTGGGATCGTCGCCCTCGTTGTGGCCGAGTTTGCGGTAGCACACCAAATCGATCACGATGTCTTTCTGGAAGGTAGTGCGGTAGTCCAGCGCGATTTGGGCGGCGTGGCACACGGCTTCCGGGTCGTCGCCGTTCACATGCAGAATCGGCGCGCTCACCATCTTGGCGATGTCGGTGCAATACAGGATGGAGCGGGTGTCGCGCGGATCGGAAGTGGTGAAGCCCACTTGGTTGTTGATCACGAAGTGGATGGTGCCGCCGGTGCTGTAGCCGCGGGTTTGCGACATATTGAAAGTAGATTGGTTCACGCCCAAACCGATGAAGGCGGAGTCGCCGTGGGTGAGGATGGGCAGCACTTGTTTGCGGCCTTCGGCACCGCGGTGGTCTTGGCGGGCGCGTACGGAGCCTTCAATCACGGGGTTGGTGATTTCCAAGTGTGAGGGGTTGTAGGCCAAAGAGAGGTGCACCGGGCCGTGCGGGGTGGGCACGTCGGAGCTGAAGCCCATGTGGTATTTCACGTCGCCGCTGGGGAATTTGGCGTCCACTTTGCCTTCGAACTCGTCGAAAATGGCTTGCGGGGCTTTGCCCATGGTGTTTACCAACACGTTTAAGCGGCCGCGGTGCGCCATGCCGATTACGATTTCCTGCACACCTTTTTCGGTGGAGGCGCGGATCAGATGGTTCAGCGCGGGCACGGTGCTTTCGCCGCCTTCGAGCGAGAAGCGTTTCTGGCCCACATAACGGGTGTGCAGATAGCGCTCCATGGTTTCGGCGGCGGTGATTTCTTTCAGGATGAGGCGTTTAGTCTCGGCATCAAACTGCGGGCGGGCGCCGTTGGCTTCCAAACGTGCCTGCAGCCATTCGCGTTCGGCGGTGTCGGGAATGTGCATGTATTCCAATGCCAGGGGGCCGCAGTAGATTTGTTTCAGATGGCGGATGATTTCGGCCAGGGGCAGCTTGGGGCTACCTGAAAGATCGGTGCCGACATGGAAAGGGGTGTTCATGTCGGCATCAGTGAGGCCGTAGGTTTTGGGATCGAGCTCGGGCAGTTGTCTGATATGGGTGCGGTCGAGCGGGTTGAGGTCGGCAGCGCGGTTGCCCAAGGAGCGGTAGGCGGAAATCAGGCTCAACACGGCCACTTGCTTCTGCATGGCGGCAAAATCCACGCCGCCCGCGGCTGCGCCGCCGCGCTGCTGTGCCAAGTTGGCAAAGGCTTCCTGAATCGGGCGGTGCGCCACATCTTTCGGAGTGTTGCCGGGCATGGCGGCCACTTGGTCGAAATACTGCCGCCATTGGCTGTCCACGGAGTCAGGGGAGCTCAGATAGGCTTCGTACAAATCTTCAATATACGGGACGTTGGTACCGTATAGGTAGGACAAACTACTTTGTTCTTTCATCATGGCAAGATCCTTATTTAAGGTGAAGGTTTGAAGAGCAGCACGCTTGCTTATCGGGCTGCCTAAGCGGGCAGCCTTTATCCTATCTGCAGCGAATGCCGATTCCGAATCGCCACACGGCAGGCGGCTAAAAATGAGTATGGCGATTCGGAATAAGCATTTTCAGGTAGCCTTTTGCTGGCATCCTGATTGCGCTTGGCGCAGGAAATTGTTTGTTTGGAAAGGAGGGATGGAGAATCTGGCGCGGTGGAATGGCCGGGGAGGGGAATATGATAAAAACTCGAAGCCGGCTACCTGAAAAGGTTGTTCTTTTTGTCGCTAAGATTCTGGAATCAGCCCGGCCTTTCGTTGAGTTTCAGGGGTTTACCAGGCAGCGGCAGAAATGTTGCTGGAAGTTTGCCAAACGCCGGTATAACGGCTGAATAATACGACCCGATATGGGGAACGTCAATAAGAAAAATCCCTTTTGCAGCAGGCTCGGCGGGATGGGCGTGGGCTGGCAGCAGAGGGTGGGTGCTGTAGGGATAGTGAGCTATTGATGAAACAGGAAAGATGGAGGAAAGAGGCTACCTGAAAGCCGGAATGTTAAAGTTGCTTTCGGCGTACTTGAGTGCCGGCTGTGGTCGGTAAAGAAAAAGGCTACCTGAAACTTTGGCTTGGCAGAAACTCTGCGCTGCTTTCAGGTAGCCTTATGTGTCTGAATTTTATATGTGCGAACTTCAAAGTTACGCTTTCAGGTAGCCTCAAGGGAATGCGGTTTAATCAGTGCGCCGGCTGCTGCGGATTTTATCCAATAAGGCTGCACTTTCGGCATTGGCAGCAGGGTTTTGGCCGTTGAGTTGGGCGAATAATTCGGGGTCGGGCAGGGCGAGCAGTTCGGTGAATACGGTTAGCTCGGCATCGCTCAGGCGGTCGAATTCGGCGGCCATAAACTGCTTCAGCAGAATATCGAGCTCCAGCAGGCCGCGCCGGGTTTGGAAGCGCAGGCGGCGTTTGGCGGTGTCGTCAAAGGTGGACATGGCTTATCTATCAGATTATTTAACTGGGGATAAGGAGGCTGGCTGCAGACAATACAGCCAGTACGGCTAGGCAGGTAAGACTGTACTGGCTGCAGATCATCCACTATACCACGCGTTTGAGCATGATTTCTTTGATCTTGCCGATGGCGCGGGTGGGGTTGAGGTGTTTGGGGCAAACGTCTACGCAGTTCATGATGGTGTGGCAGCGGAACAGGCGGTAGGGGTCGTTGAGGTTGTCCAAACGTTCGTTGGTAATGGTGTCGCGGGTGTCGGCGATGAATCGGTAGGCATTCAAGAGGCCGGATGGGCCGACGAATTTGTCGGGGTTCCACCAGAAGGAGGGGCAAGCGGTAGAGCAGCAGGCGCAGAGGATGCATTCATACAAGCCGTCCAGCTCGGCGCGCTCGGCCTGGCTTTGCAGGCGTTCCTGCTGTGGGTCGACAGGGTTGTCGTTGACCACATAGGGTTTGATGGAATGATATTGCTTGAAGAATTGGGTCATGTCCACGATGAGGTCGCGGATGACGGGCAGACCGGGCAGGGGGCGCAATACGATGGGCTGCTTGAGGCTGCGGATATCGGTGAGGCAGGCGAGGCCGTTTTTGCCGTTGATGTTCATGCCGTCCGAGCCGCAGATGCCTTCGCGGCAGGAGCGGCGGAAGGAGAGACTGTCATCTTTGGCTTTGAGCTTCATGATGGCGTCGAGCAGCTTCACGTCGGTGGGCTCGATTTCGAGCTCGTAGTCCTGCATGTAGGGTTTGGCATCGGTATCGGGGTTGTAGCGGTACACTTTGAGGCGGATAGTTTCCATGGGTGTTCCTTCGGTTTGGTGCGGCAGTATTCTCAGGTAGCCTCAATGCAGCATGGAAGGGCTACCTGAAAATTCCAGATAGTTGTTTTTATTCTAGTAAATACGCTTGGCAGGCTTGATGTATTCCACGCTGAGCGGTTGGGTGTGCACGGGCTTGTAGGCCAGGCTGTTGTCGGCGGAGTAGAACAGGCTGTGCTTCATCCAGTTTTCGTCATCGCGCTCGGGGTGGTCGTCGGAGGCGTGGGCGCCGCGCGATTCTTTGCGGGCTTCGGCAGCAATCATGGTGGCTTTGGCCACTTCCATCATGTTGTCGAGTTCCAGCGCTTCGATGCGGGCGGTGTTCCACACCATGCTCTTGTCGCCGATTTCGGTGTGTTTGTTGCGTTCTACCAAGGCAAGTACTTTGTCCACGCCTTCTTTCAGAATGGCGTCGGTGCGGAATACGCCGGCGTGGCGTTGCAGTGTGCGTTGCAGTTCGCCGCGCAGCACGTCTACGTTTTCACCGCCGGTTTGGCTGTTCAGCCGTGCCAGGCGTTGTTCGGTGAGCGCACCGGCGTTTTCGGGCAGCGGTTTGATGTCGGGATTCTGCTTGATGAACTCAATCATGCTGTCGCCGGCAGATTTGCCGAACACCACCAAATCGAGCAGGGAGTTGGTGCCGAGGCGGTTGGCACCGTGCACTGAGGCACAGGCGCATTCGCCAGCGGCATACAGGCCGGGCACAACGGCTTCGGGATTGCCGTCTTTCGGCGCAACCACTTCGCCCAAGTAGTTGGTGGGAATACCGCCCATCATGTAGTGCACGGTGGGCACCACGGGAATCGGGTCTTTAATCGGATCAACGCCGGCGAAGTTGATGGAAATCTCGCGGATACCGGGCAGCTTGGACATGATTTTCTCTGCGCCGATGTGGTCGATTTTCAGCAAAACGTGGTCTTTGTTTTTGCCGCAGCCGCGACCTTCCAGAATTTCTAGCGACATGGCGCGGGAAACGACGTCGCGCGAAGCGAGGTCTTTCACGGTGGGGGCGTAACGCTCCATAAAGCGTTCGCCGTCGGCGTTGAGCAAGATACCGCCTTCGCCGCGCACGCCTTCGGTAATCAGCACGCCCGCACCGGCCACGCCGGTGGGGTGGAATTGCCAAAATTCCATATCTTCCAGCGGGATGCCGGCACGGGCACAGATGCCCAGGCCGTCGCCGGTGTTCATGAAGGCGTTGGTGGAAGAGGCATAGATGCGGCCGGCACCGCCGGTGGCGAACAGGATGGTTTTGGCGTGGAAGATATACACATCGCCGCTTTCCATTTCCATGGCAGTGATGCCCACTGCATCGCCTTCTTCGTTGCGGATGAGGTCGAGTGCGGTCCATTCCACGAAGAATTGGGTGTTGGCGCGCACGTTTTGCTGATAGAGCGTGTGCAGCATGGCATGGCCGGTGCGGTCGGCCACGGCGCAGGCGCGTTCTACGGCGCGTTTGCCGAACTCGGCGGTATGGCCGCCGAAGGGGCGCTGGTAGATTTTGCCGCTTTCCACGCGGTCGAACGGCATACCCATGTGTTCCAGCTCAATCACAGCTTCGGGCGCGCGGCGGCACATGAATTCGATGGCGTCTTGGTCGCCGAGCCAATCGGAGCCTTTCACGGTGTCGTACATGTGCCAATCCCAGCGGTCTTCCTGCACATTGCCCAGCGAGGCAGAAATGCCGCCCTGCGCGGCCACGGTGTGGGAGCGGGTGGGAAATACTTTGGAGAGCACGGCGGTGTTGAGGCCGGCTTTGGAAAGTTGCAGCGCCGCACGCAGGCCGGCACCGCCGCCGCCAACGATAACGGCATCGAATTTTCGGATAGGATAAGTCATCTTGTTCAACCCCAAATCACTTTAACCGAGTAAACCATGCAGCCTGCCAGCCAAACGATGGTGGCTACCTGAAGGAACAGGCGCAGGCCGAACGGCTTGATGTAGTCCATCCACAAATCGCGGATACCTACCCAGGCATGCAGAAACAGCGCGATGAAGCTGATTTGGGTAAACACTTTCACCCAAGTTTGGCCAAAAAATGCCTGCCATGCGGCGTAGTCGCCCGGCAGTGCGAGCAGGAATACAATCAGCGCGACGGTGTAAATCAGCATCAGCACCGCGGTGGCGCGCTGCATCGCCCAATCGCGCAGGCCGTAGTGTGCGCCGGTAAGTTTGCGGTCTACCATAGCCATACTCCCAAAATTGCGGTGCAGATCAAAGCCAGCGCCATCACGGTTTTGGCGGTGGTGCGGGCAGTGTTCAGCGCCAGGCCTTTGTGCGCATCCAAAAACAGGAAGCGGATGCCGGCAAAGAAGTGGTGCAAATAAGCCCACAACAGCCCGATTAGGCCGATTTTCACCAGCGGATGAGCCACGAAGGCGCGATAAGATTCAAAGGCAGCGGCATTATCCAGCGTGCCGGCAAGCAGCCACAACAGAAGCGGCAGGCTGATAAACAACAGCACGCCGCTGATGCGGTGCAGAATGGAAACAATCCCCGGAATCGGCAGCCGGATGCTGATGATGTCCAGGAATATCGGTCTGTTAGTCGTTCGCATGGCGAAACTTCCTCAGATTGGCAATATCCCAAACCGGCCGCAGCCGGCACTCAAAACCATAAAGCTGCCTGAGTATGCTTGAAAATATTTTCAGGTAGCCTTTTCGGGCAAGGCGCGGCAACCGAAAGCCGGCCGCGTTCGCCCAGCTATAAATCATATAGCAGCCTTTGTTTTAAATCAACTTAACATAGCGAACATCAAAATGGATGATTGCTTGCCTAAAGGATTTTAGTTAATTGTCAGATAAATAATCCGGTTATTCGACATCGCGTTTGCCCTTGTTCTTAATATAAAATAATGGAAAAGTGCCACAAATATGCCAACTTTCTGTATCATAACGCGCTTTACACGCTGCCTCAGGCTACCTGAAAAATCTGTGGCAGCATTGCACACTTTAATATTCATCCTCACTTCACTACATCAAGCCATGACCCACACCAACACGCCAAAAGCCCCCGTCCGCGTAGCTGTAACCGGCGCTGCCGGCCAGATTGCCTACTCTTTATTATTCCGCATTGCCGCCGGCGATATGCTCGGCGCAGACCAGCCCGTTATCCTGCAACTGCTCGATTTGCCGCAAGCGCAGCAGGCCGTACAGGGCGTGATTATGGAGCTGCACGACTGCGCCTTCCCGCTGCTGGCTGATGTGTTTGCCACCAGCGACCCCGAAGCCGCATTTCAAGATGCCGAAATCGCTATTTTGGTCGGTGCCCGCCCGCGCAGCAAAGGCATGGAACGTGCCGATCTGCTGCATGCCAATGCCAATATCTTCACCGCGCAGGGCGCCGCGTTGAACAAGGTGGCTAGCCGCAACGTGAAAGTGCTCGTAGTGGGCAACCCTGCCAACACCAACGCTTATATAGCCATGAAATCCGCGCCCGACCTGCCCGCACGCAATTTCACCGCCATGCTGCGCCTCGACCACAACCGGGCTCTCAATCAAATCGCCCTTAAAATCGGCCATTCTGTAAATAGTATCAATCAATTATGCGTATGGGGCAACCACAGCCCCAGCATGTATGCCGACTACCGTTTCGCCACCGTAAACGGCCAAAGCGTGCAAGAGTTGATTGGCGATGCACAATGGAACACCGAACACTTCCTGCCCACCGTGGCCAAACGCGGCGCCGCCATCATCGAAGCGCGCGGCCTCTCTTCCGCTGCCTCAGCCGCCAACGCCGCCATCGAACACATCCGCGACTGGGTGCTCGGCAGCAACGGCCGCTGGGTAACCATGGGAGTGCCTTCAGACGGCGCCTACGGCATCCCCGAAGGTCTTATCTTCGGCTTGCCCGTGGTGTGCGAAAACGGCGGATACCGCGTGATTAAAGACTTGCCGATTGACGACTTTAGCCGCGAACGTATCGGCATCACGCTCAAAGAGTTGGAAGACGAACGCGCGGCGGTGGCGCATTTGTTGTAACGCGGGCGCAGGAGCAAAAATTTTCAGGTAGCCTTTCGTGTGTAAGAGGCTACCTGAAAATCCATCGGCAAAGAAAAGAGAAGGGCTACCTGAAAACTTGAATTACGGTTTTCAGGTAGCCTTTCCTTATGCAGAAAACGCTGCTTAATCGTGTACCTTCAGCAATTCCACTTCAAAAATCAAAGTGGCGTTCGGTGGAATCACACCGCCGGCACCGCGTGCACCGTAGCCCATTTCTGGCGGGATGGTGAGCTTGCGTTTGCCGCCTTCGCGCATACCGCCGAAGCCTTCGTCCCAGCCGCGGATGACCTGGCCTACGCCCAGGATGATGGTGAGCGGTTGGCCGCGGTCGAGGCTGGAGTCGAATTTGCTGCCGTTGGTGAGGTAGCCGCTGTAGTGTACGGAAATCCGTTTGCCTTTTTCGGCGGTTTTGCCGCTGCCGGTTTCAATGTCTTCAATAATCAGATTGCTCATGATGTTTCCTTAAGTGAGGGATGGAGGGGAGGCTACCTGAAAAATAAGCGCTTCGGTTTCATTCTAACTGCATTGAGGTTTAGGCTTTCAGGTAGCCTGCTGATGCGGGCAGCATTCTCAGGCATAAAATGCAGTTCGGCAACTGTTTTGCCTCCTTCTGGCAGGATATTTCCACGCTGCCGTTTTTTCCGCGCGGCAATTGGACTAGAATACCAACTTTCCAACCACCCGCCTAATAATCCATCATGACCACCATTCCGCTGAAAAAAATCTATTCCGGCAAAGTGCGCGATTTGTATGAAATCGACAGCCGCAGCATGCTCATCGTTGCCTCCGACCGTCTCTCCGCTTTCGATGTGATCTTGAACGAACCCATTCCCGGCAAAGGCGAAATCCTCACCCAGATTTCCAATTTCTGGTTTGGCAAACTCTCGCACATCATGCCCAACCACTTCACCGGCCAAACCGTATACGACGTATTGCCGCACGACGTAGCCGCCGCGCTGGAAAAACGCGCCGTGGTGGCCAAACGGCTCGAACCTTTGAAAATCGAAGCCATCGTGCGCGGTTATTTGGCCGGCAGCGGCTGGAAAGAATACCGCCAAACCGGCGCCGTGTGCGGCATCAGGCTACCTGAAAACCTGCGCGAAGCCGAGCAGCTGCCCGAAATCATCTTCACCCCGTCCACCAAAGCCGCAGTGGGCAACCACGATATCAACATCAGCTTTGATGAGTGCGCCCGCATCATCGGCCAAGAGCTGGCCGAAGAAGTGCGCCGCAAAGCCATCGCCCTCTATAGCGAAGCCGCCGAATACGCCCGCACCCGCGGTATCATCATCTGCGACACCAAATTCGAATTCGGCCTGGACGAAAACGGCACGCTCACCCTGATGGACGAAGTGCTCACCCCTGATTCCAGCCGCTTTTGGCCGGCCGACCAATACCGGCCCGGCAGCAACCCGCCCTCGTTCGACAAACAATTCATCCGCGACTGGCTCGAACAAAGCGGCTGGAACAAACAGCCTCCCGCCCCCGCAGTGCCCGCCGAGGTTATCGAAAAAACCTTGGCCAAATACCGCGAGGCTTTGGAACTGCTCACCCAGTAATCCGTTTTTCAGGTAGCCTCAAACATAATCAAGGCTACCTGAAAACCTATCCTGCTATTTAAACCGTATTTTCTGCCATGCCTACCCGCAAACAAACCGCTCTGCAAACCGCCGCCAAGCTCAAACAGGGCAAAACCGCCAAGCTCAAAGAATGGCAGGCGGTATCTGCCCAGCGGCAGTTTGCCAACGAATACACCGTGGCCGCCCGCCTCGGCGAACCCGCGTTTACCGAAGAGCAGGCTGAGATGGTGGCGGCGTTGTTTGGCAAGTAAGCTGCGCGGTGTGGTAAGCATCAAAAGGCTACCTGAAATTTTTCAGGTAGCCTTTTTAGTATTGCCGACAGAGCTCGGAGAGCGTTCGATTACCGTGTATTGCCTGCGGCTTGCCGCTTGGTATCGAAAGTTAATCTAATCCGTTATAATCCGCCGCTTTTCGGTTTTAAAAAAAGGAAATAACAATGAAAGACACACCACAATACTACGGCACCCTCAGCCGTTTTTTCCATTGGCTGATGGCGGCTATGTTTGCCTTTATGCTGTGCACGGCGGCCATGTGGAATATTAACGAAAAATACTACAGCTTGATGGGCTACCACAAATCGGTGGGCTTCCTGTTGTTGGTTTTGGTGGCTTTGCGCCTGGTTTGGGCACTGGTTAATTGGCACAACCGCCCGCACGGCAGCTTGGCGGTGAAGCTGGGGCATGCCGCGCTGTATCTGTTGATGGCGGCGGTGCCGGTGATAGCGATGATTCGCCAATACGGCTCTGCACGCGGCGATTTGGAAGTGTTCGGCATCACGGTGATGAATAAAATCGAGCAGCCTATCGAGTGGATGACGCAGCTGGGTAACGCGGCGCACGGCAAACTGGCGTATCTGCTGTTTGTGCTGGCCTTCGGGCACATCGCCATGGCGATGCTGCACCAGCTGCACGGCGAGAAAATCATCAATCGGATGGCCGGCAAATAAGAGGCTGAATCGGCCGGCTTAAACCGGCATTGAAGAAGCAACAAAAGGCTACCTGAAAATTGCTGTGTAGGATTTTCAGGTAGCCTTTTTGGTTGATGGCTGCAATGGATCAGTTTTGAGATTGGGCTTCTTCTTCGGCTTTGAGTTGGCGGAGGTAGTCTTTGGCGGCGGCTTGCTCGGCTTCGTTGCCGTAGCGGATGTGTTTCAGGGCGCGGCGGTGGGCGGCTTGTTGTTGGGCGGCGGCGATTTGTTGTTGGCGGAAGCTGTCGTGATTGCTGGGCACGGTGCGCTGGTTTTGCCGGGCTTGGGCGCCGGCCATGGCGCGGGCGATGAGGTCGGCCGGGTTGAAGGCGGGTGTGGTGGGATTGTTTGGTTTGGCAGGGGGTGCTGCCGGCTTGGTAGGCGGGGGAGTTTGGGCGGCTGCCTGCACGGCGGTGGCCCGTTGGGCAAGGTGGGCTCGGCGTTCGGCAGCGGCACGCTGTTGGCGCTGCTCGCGGTGTTGGAAGCGTTGTTTGGCGTGTGCGGCAGCGGCGCGGCGGGCTTGCTCCGGTTGGGCTTGGGCGCCGGCGCGGGGCAAGACGGCATCGGGTACAGGCTGCATTCTGATGCAGTCTACGGGGCAGGGTGGCAGGCAAAGGCCGCAGCCGGTGCATTCGTCGGCCAGCACGGTGTGCATGAGTTTGGATGCGCCGAGGATGGCATCGACGGGGCAGGCTTTGATGCAGGCGGTACAGCCGATGCAGGCAGTTTCGTCGATATAGGCCAGGGCTTTTACGGCGGCCTTTTCGGGCTGGGCCAGGGGCAGCGGCGGGATGTGCAGCAGCTCGGCAAGCTCATGCAACACGATGTCGCCGCCGGGCGGGCAGAGGTTGATGGGGGCTTGGCCTTGGGCGATGGCTTGGGCATAGGGGGCGCAGCCGTCGTAGCCGCATTGGCGGCATTGGGTTTGCGGCAGGAGGGCTTCGATTTGGCTGGCGGTGGGCATGGCGGTGTGGCAGTTGGGTTTTATTATGGGTTGGTTGCAGTTTAATTTTTGAATACGGTATTGGCTTGCTTTGCTGTATGCATTGGCTGCGCAGGCTGCTGGGTATCGAACGTTAACCTGCTTTATTTTAACACGCGGTTTCAAGCTCAAAGGCTACCTGAAAATCAGTTGGGCGATTTTCAGGTAGCCTTTTGGCTGGGTTTGGGATGAGATTACAGTTCAAAGTCGCCCAAGTCGTCGGCGCTCACTTCGGCGTCGATTTGGCCGATCAGGTAGGAGGAGATTTCCACTTCCTGCGGGGCTACCTGAACGTTGTCGGAAGAAAGCCAAGCATTGATCCAGGGGATGGGGTTTTGCGTGGCGGCGGGGAAGGCGGCGTTTAGGCCGACGGCCATCATGCGGTGGTTGGTGATGTATTCCACATATTGGCACAGGATGTCTTTGTTCAGGCCGATCATGCTGCCGTCTTTGAAGAGGTATTCCGCCCACTCTTTTTCTTGCTCGGCGGCTTTTTTGAAGAGCTCGAAGCAGTCGTTTTCCAGCTCGGCGGCAATTTCGGCCATTTCTGGGTCGTCGGTACCGCTGCGCATGAGGTTAAGCATGTGCTGGGTGCTGGTGAGGTGCAGGGCTTCGTCGCGGGCGATGAGTTTGATGATTTTGGCATTGCCTTCCATCAGTTCACGCTCGGCAAAGGCGAAGGAGCAGGCGAAGGAAACGTAGAAGCGGATGGCTTCGAGCACGTTGACGCACATCAGGCAGAGGTAGAGTTTTTTCTTCAAATCGCGCAGGCTCACCACGATGGTTTTGCCGTTTACGCGGTGCTCGCCTTCGCCCAACAGGTTGTAATATTGGGTGTATTCGATGAGGTCGTCGTAGTAGCAGGCGATATCTTCGGCGCGGGCGATGATGTATTCGTTTTGCACGATGTCGTCGAACACGACTGAGGGGTCGTTGACGATGTTGCGGATGATGTGGGTGTAGCTGCGCGAGTGGATGGTTTCGCTGAAGCTCCAAGTTTCAATCCAGGTCTCGAGCTCGGGAATGGACACCAGGGGCAGCAGGGCGACGTTGGGGCTGCGGCCTTGGATGGAGTCGAGCAGGGTTTGGTATTTGAGGTTGCTGATGAAGATGTGTTTTTCGTGGTCGGGCAGGTTGGCGTAGTCGATGCGGTCGCGCGACACGTCGATTTCTTCCGGCCGCCAGAAGAAGGAAAGCTGTTTTTCAATCAGTTTTTCAAATACTTCGTATTTCTGCTGGTCGTAGCGGGCAACGTTTACGGGCTGGCCGAAAAACATCGGCTCTTTGAGGACGTCGTTTTTTTCCTTGCTGAAGGTACTGTAGGACATGACGAGGTGTTCGCAGGACATGGCGGGATCTCTTTTGCAATGTGATTGGTGAAGGATATAGGGCTTCAGGCTACCTGAAAATAATATAGCGGGTTAGGTACGGTTTTTGGCACGTTGGTGTTCCATGCAATACAGTTTACCGTGAAAACGTTTGGAATATTTTTGGCAATATTGGACAACTGCCGGGGTAAGCTTCTTATCGCAGCCTGGGTGGTTGCAATGGATTTGTTCTGTTTCTATTTGCTCGGCTTGGGTGTTGCTTATTTTGTCGGTTGTGTTGCTCTGCTGATGTTCGCGGCAATATAGTTTGCCGCCGAAACGGCAGCTGTGTTTTTGGCAATATTGAATGACTGCCTGGCTGAGTTTTTCATGACAGCCTGAGTGTGCGCAGTATTCATCATGTTCGGTTTCGGATTCGGGGCTGGCGGGGGGTGCTTTTTGTTGTAAGGCTGCCTGCTGGTGCTCGCGACAGTATATTTTGCCGCTGAAGCGTTCATGGTTATGCAGACATAGCAATGCTTCATTTTCGCTGATGGCCTGCCCGCAGGTGTGGCAGTTTGTCAATAAGGGCTTGATGGAATTGGGCAGATATTCTAGTAGCCCTTCTGGCTTGTGTTCTGCCGCAATGCGCCGCCCCCATTCGTGAATGGTTTCGTTGTTGATTAACAGGGCATCAAACATATGGTTGAGAACGAAGCCGACGCCTACTCTATTTTCGCCGAATTGTTCGTGCCATTGTCGGATAGCATCGGCTTTGATGACGCAGGAAGTATCAAAATCTTTGCTATCTGGCCGTCGGATAATGGACTGCGGCGATACAAGAACGGCATGGTGTACTTCCAACGGGCGACCGGTTTTCATTTTCACGCCGATACGGTCGAACAGTTTCAATAAGATGCGTTCGTGCCGTTTGCTTTGTTCGATGGGGGATGGGATTCCCTTTTTCTTACCGCTGGGGTATTGAACCGTGAATTCGCCGAATTTGTTGATAGTGAGGTTGCCATTGAAGTTTTTGGTTTCCAACAAGATGGCAAAAACGCGGTTGATCAATAGGTGATCGATTTGCGCAACTTCTCCGTCGATTTCTATCCGTAAGTCATGGATGATTACATAGTATTCGCTATCTTTTAGGTAGTTGTCGATGTAAAAGGCAGCATCTTTCTCGCCGTTGATACCGGTGCGCAGCTTCCATAATTTATCGGTTAAATGTTCGCGTTGCTGCTTGTTGAGCTGCAGTTTGTCTACGGCTTCGAGCAGTTTCAGCTTGCTGCTTTTATCGTCGGCAGATTTAATCAGCATGATGTGGTGGGGATGGAAAAGGTTTTCAGGTAGCCTTTTAGGCTGAAACCAAAAAGGAGGATTAGGGCTACCTGAAAATAAACTTCTTTTTCAGGTGGCCTCGTTATTACAGGCTAAATCTTACAAGCCCCCCCAGCACAGCCGTCGTCCTGAATATCGCTCTGCGTATCGTCCGCACCATCACGAGTGTGGTGGTAGTAGAGGGTTTTCAGGCCGAATTTGTAGGCGGTGAGCAGGTCTTTGAGCATCTGCTTCATGGGCACGCGGCCGCCGTCGAAGCGTTTGGGGTCGTAACTGGTGTTGGCGGAAATAGCCTGATCAACAAATTTCTGCATGATGCCGACCAATTTCAGGTAGCCGTCGTTGCCGCCCATCTGCCACAGGGTTTCGTATTGGTTTTTCAGGCGATCGAATTCGGGTACGACTTGTTTGAGGATACCGTCTTTAGAGGCTTTCACGCTGACCAGCCCGCGCGGTGGCTCGATGCCGTTGGTGGCGTTGGCGATTTGCGAGCTGGTTTCGCTGGGCATGAGCGCGGTGAGGGTGGAGTTGCGCAGGCCGTGCTGGACGATTTCGGCGCGTAGGGCTTCCCAGTCGTAGTGCAGGGGCTCGCTGCAGATGCTGTCGAGGTCTTTTTTGTAGGTGTCGATGGGCAGCACGCCTTTGGCGTACATGGTTTGGCCGAATAAGGGGCAGGCACCGTATTCTTTGGCCAGCTGCACGGAAGCTTTGAGCAGGTAGTATTGCATGGCTTCGAAGGTGCGGTGGGTGAGGGCGAGGGCGGAATCGTTGCTGTAGCGCACGCCGTGTTTGGCCAGATAATAGGCGTAGTTGATCACGCCGATGCCCAGGGTGCGGCGGTTCATGGTAGCTTTGCGGGCGGCGGGAATGGGGTAGTCTTGGTAGTCGAGCAGGGCATCGAGCGCGCGCACGGCGAGGTCGGAAAGGTTTTCCAGCTCGTCCAGGTTTTCCAATGCGCCGAGGTTGAAGGCGGACAGGGTGCAGAGGGCGATTTCACCGTTTTCATCGTTAATATCGTTTAACGGCTTGGTGGGCAGGGCGATTTCCAGGCACAGGTTGGACTGGCGCACGGGAGCCACGGCGGGATCAAACGGGCTGTGGGTATTGCTGTGGTCTACGTTGTGGATGTAGATGCGGCCGGTGCCGGCGCGTTCCTGCATCAGGGTGGAGAACAGCTCGGTGGCGGGTACCACGCGTTTGCGGATGGCCGGGTCTTGCTCGTATTGCACATACAGGCGCTCGAACTCGTCTTGGTCGGCGAAGAAGGCGTCGTACAGGCCGGGCACTTCGTTGGGCGAGAACAGGGTGATGTTGCCGCCTTTAATCAGGCGGGTGTAGAGCAGGCGGTTGATTTGTACGCCGTAATCGAGCTGGCGCACGCGGTTGTCTTCCACGCCGCGGTTGTTTTTCAATACCAACAGGCTTTCCACTTCGATGTGCCACAGCGGGTAGAACAGGGTGGCCGCACCGCCGCGCACTCCGCCTTGGGAACAGGATTTAACGGCGGCTTGGAACATTTTGAAAAACGGAATGCAGCCGGTGTGCTGGGCTTCGCCGCCGCGGATTTCGCTGCCCAAGCCGCGAATGCGGCCGGCGTTGATACCGATACCGGCGCGTTGGGAAACGTATTTCACAATCGCGCTGGTGGTGGCGTTGATAGAGTCCAGGCTGTCGTCGCATTCGATCAGCACGCAGCTGGAGAATTGGCGCGTGGGGGTGCGCACGCCGCTCATGATGGGCGTGGGCAACGAAATTTTGAACAGGGAAACCGCGTCGTAGAAGCGTTTGACGTAATCCAAGCGGGTAGCTTTGGGATATTTGGCAAACAGGCACATGGCCACCAAGATGTAGAGGAACTGCGGGGTTTCGTAGATCTGGCGGGTAACGCGGTTTTGCACCAGGTATTTGCCTTCCAGCTGCTTAACGGCGGCATAGGAGAAGGTCATATCGCGGGCGTGGTCAATGTAGCCGTCGATTTCGTCAAACTCTTCGCGGCTGTAGTCCTCGAGGATGTGGCGGTCGTATTTGCCTTCGGCGGTCAGCTTGCTGACGTGGTCGAATAGGTGTGGCGGCTCGTATTGGCCGTAGGCGATTTTGCGCAGGTGGAAAATAGCGAGACGGGCGGCCAGGTATTGATAGTCGGGAGTGTCTTCGGAAATCAGGTCGGCAGCAGCTTTGATGATGGTTTCGTGGATATCGTCGGTACGGATGCCGTTGTAAAACTGGATATGGGATTTAAGCTCGACTTGCGATACAGATACGTTGTCGAGGCCTTGCGCCGCCCAAGTAACAACGCGGTGGATTTTATCGAGGTCGATCGGCTCCAAACGGCCGTCGCGCTTGGTAACTTTGAGATTAACGGTATCGTTCATTTTCCCATCCTGATTTTGAGTAGGCAACACAAGATAATGTGTTTGGCGAGTGAAACTCGCACAATATAATGTATTTAGATGGCAAAAAAAAGGTGGCAAAATGTAAGGCTTTGTGGCCGGGCAGTGTATGGATTTCTAAACCAATCACTTACACCAAGCAAAAATAATTTTATTGAAATCGGTAGAGTGATTGCTTGAGTGATGGGTTCAACAGAGTGGGGAGGCTACCTGAAAAAAGGTGATGAGGTGGTTGCCATATATGGATGAGGCTACCTGAAATTTTGTCTCGTGATAAGCACGGTGCCAATTTCAGGTAGCCTTTTTGTTGGCCGGCCTTGAGTAATCAGGCAAACCACGCTGGTTCCATTAATAAGAAACAGCGTTGTTTGCTTAGTATAGCCATTGGCTGCTTCCGGCCAATTGTTCAAATAAACTTTCCAGCGTAGATACTTGAGGGCGCTATCACATAAATTTAAGAGAAAGACAGCAGCCTATCCACATTTTGCTCTGTGGCAGCGGCTACTTCCTGCATGCTGATGCCACGCAAGGCCGCCACAGTTTCTGCCACCTGCCGCACATTGATGGGCGTGTTTTCTCCTGCGCCGGCTATTTGCATAAACGGGCTGTCGGTTTCCAGCACCAAGTGTTCCAGCGGCAGCTCTGCGGCAGCGGTACGCACTTTGCGGGCATTCGGGTTGAGCACCAGTGTGCCGATGCCGATAAACAAACCGCAACGGATAAAGGCACGGGCTTCTTCGAGGCTACCTGAAAACGCATGGGCAATGCCGCCGCTGCGGAAACCGCTGTGCTTGAGCGCGGCAACCACATCGGGTGCGGCGCGCACATGGTGCAGCAGCACAGGGCGGCCAAATTGCTGCGCTAAGTCGAGCTGGGCGAGCAGGGCGGTGGTTTGCTCGGTGCGGGTCTGCTTGCGATCGCCGTAATAATCCAGCCCGATTTCGCCCACCAGCAGCCCCGGCTGCGCTTGCAGGCGCTCGGCGATGCGGCTAATTAAACCGGGTTGGAAGCTTTCGGCAAACCACGGGTGCAGGCCAAGCGCGCCATAATATTTGGGTGGGGCATGCAGCCGGCAGACGGCATCGAAATCCGCTTCGGTAACCGACGGCACAATAAAACGCTGCACTCCTGTGGCATGGGCTGCATTAGTGATTTCAGGTAGCCGGCAGGCAAGCATGGAATCGGCAAGGTGGCAGTGGGTATCGGTAAGCATGGTGGAGGAATGAGGAGCTGATGGGGCAGTATAGCGCAGTTTGTGGGGTGCAGAGGCTACCTGAAAATCGGTTGGGGATTTCAGGTAGCCTCAAGCACTTGGTGTGAGCAGGTATCATCAACGATGCCATGTCGCTATTGCAGACTGCAGGTTAGCTGAAAATGGCTGGCCGGATATTGGCGGTACAGCAAGCTGCATGAGCTTGCTTTAAATTCGTTGGAGATGAATTTTCAGGTAGCCATCGTGTTTGAAAGGGCTACCTGAAAAACTTGCCGTGCCGGGTAAGCAAAATTCGCCAAACTTGAGCAGTTTGGCGAATTGGGTATGGCTTATTGTTTTACCGTGAGGTTTTTCAGCAGGACATCCAGCTCGGGGAGAGAGGCGGTGCTGCTGGTGGCGCAAACGGTGTAGAGGTTTTTGGCATACACGGCCACGCAGCTTTCGTTGAGCACGTTATCGTCTTGGCCATGGCTGAAGCGGTAGCCCATGCGCTGGTCGGCAGGGGTGTCTACGGCAGTGTCGTTCAGGCCTTGGTCGGCTTTCAGGCTTTCGCTCAGTTTGGCGAAGTAGGCTTCGGCTGGCTGTTTTGGGGCACCGAAGTTGCTGACAGTGATGGCAACGTCTTGGTCGGCATCGTATTGCAGCAGGCTGATTTTATTGCTGTCGGCGCCATCGACATATTGGGCGGATTCAGCCAATTTGTCTTCAAAACGGCCGTTTACAGTGAGGCTGATGATGCCGTCTTCGGTAGCCAAGGTTTGGCTGGGGTTTTGTGCGGCGGCAGATGCGGCGGCGGTTGCTGAAGCAGCGGCCACTTCGCTGGCGCTAGGGGCAACCACGGAGGTTTCTGCCTGTTGGTTGCAGCCGGCTAACAAGAGGCTACCTGAAAGGGCAAGCAGGAGGAGGGATGTGTGGGAGCGGTTCATAGGTTTTCCTTGGAGTCAGTAAACGTAAACGGAGCGCAGTATAACAAAACGGGCTGTGTGGCGCAGCGGGTTTGCAGGATTTTGCGCGGCCTAGGAATGGTCGGTGCGTTCCAGCCCGGCTACGGTGCGGGTGAATTCGGCCACGTCTTTAAAGCTTTTATACACGGAGGCGAAGCGCACATAGGCCACTTGGTCGAGCTTGGCAAGCCGCTCCATCACCAATTCGCCGATCAGGCGGGATGGCACTTCTTTGCTGCCGGTTTTATATAGGCACTCTTCGATTTCGTGCACGGTGTGTTCGATGGCTTCGGCGGAAATAGGGCGTTTGTGCAGGGCGCGTTGCAGGCTGGTCTGCAGTTTGAGCGGATCGAACATAACGCGCTCGCCGTTGTTCTTGATGATTTGCGGCATCCGCAGCTCTACGGTTTCGTAGGTGCTGAATCGGCGGTCGCAGGCAGCGCAACGGCGCCGGCGTCGGATACTATTTTGCTCTTCCAGCAGCCGGGAGTCGATTACTTGGGTGTTGTTATGGTGGCAGAAGGGGCATTTCATAGGTTTGGGGTTAATATTTTATATAACAGTAGTTTGCTGTGGGTATTGTACTCTAACCGAGAGTCATAACCAAAGTACTAATTTTTCCTGTGGTGTTGGTTCGCTTGGTATGTAGCCATCATTGCTGTGGCTATCCCGAAAGTGCAGCGGCAAGCACTATAGTTCGGAATAAAACACAGCCTGAAAACTGCGGTGTTTTCAGGCTGTGTGCCGGGCGGTTTACGCTTCTTTCTGCTCGGTCTGCTTCTGGCGCAAGCGCAGGTGCAGCTCACGCAGTTGGAGTTCGTCCACATGGTTGGGAGCATCCACCAGCAGGTCTTGCGCGCGTTGAGTTTTCGGGAAGGCAATCACATCGCGGATGGATTCGGCTTGCGCCATCAAGGCCACCAAACGGTCGAGGCCGAAGGCCAAACCACCGTGTGGCGGCGCACCGAATTTCAGGTTGTCCAACAGGAAGCCGAATTTGTTTTGCTGCTCTTCAGGCGTGATTTTCAGCGCGGCAAACACTTTTTCCTGAATGTCGGCGCGGTGGATACGAATCGAGCCCCCACCGATTTCCCAGCCGTTGAGTACCATGTCGTAGGCGCGGGCCAGGCAGTTTTCAGGGTCGGATTCCATCAGGTCTTCGTGGCCGGGTTTGGGCGAGGTGAACGGATGGTGCATGGCGGCCCAGCGGTCGTTTTCCTCGTCGTATTCGAACATCGGGAAATCCACCACCCACAGCGGTTTCCACTCGTCCACGAAATAGCCGTTTTCCGCGCCGTGTTCTTTGCCGATTTTAATCCGCAATGCGCCGATGGCTTCGTTCACCACTTTGGCTTTGTCCGCGCCGAAGAAGATGATGTCGCCGTTTTGCGCACCGGTGCGTTTAATGATTTCCTGCAGGCTGCTTTCGGACAGGAATTTGACGATGGGCGACTGCAAACCGCTGTTTTCGCCGTTGCTCAAATTGGTTACATCATTCACTTTGATATAGGCCAAGCCTTTCGCGCCGTAGATGCCGACAAATTGGGTGTATTCGTCGATTTCTTTGCGGCTGAGTTTCGCGCCGTTCGGTACGCGCAGGGCCACCACGCGGCCGCCTTTCATGTCGGCTGCGGCACGGAACACTTTGAATTCTTCCGTTTTCATCAAATCGGTCAGCTCGGTAAATTTCAGGCTGATGCGCATATCGGGCTTGTCGGAGCCGTAGTAGAACATGGCTTCGGAATAGGGCATACGCGGGAAGTCGCCCAAGTCCACGCCCAAGGCTTCTTTGAACACCTGTTTGGCCATGCCTTCGGTGATGTCCATGATTTCATCCTCGTTCAAGAACGAGGTTTCCAAGTCGATTTGGGTGAATTCAGGCTGCCTATCGGCGCGCAGGTCTTCGTCGCGGAAGCATTTGGTGATTTGGTAGTAGCGGTCGAAACCGGCCACCATCAGCAATTGTTTGAACAATTGCGGCGATTGCGGCAGCGCGAAAAATTCGCCCGGATGCACGCGGCTGGGCACGAGGTAGTCGCGCGCGCCTTCGGGGGTGGAGCGGGTCAGCATCGGGGTTTCGATGTCGATGAAGCCTTGTGCGTCCAAATAACGGCGCACGCCCATGGCTACCTGATAACGCAGGCGCAAGTTGCGCTGCATCACGGGGCGGCGCAGGTCGATGACGCGGTTTTGCAGGCGCACGGTTTCGCTGATGTTTTCGTCGTCAATCATGAACGGCGGCGTGGCGGCGGGGTTCAGGATTTCGATTTCTTTGGCCAAAATCTCGATTTTGCCGGATACCATTTTGTCGTTGGTGGTGCCTTCGGGGCGGTTACGCACGCGGCCGGTGATGCTCAAAACGTATTCGTTGCGGGCGGAGTCGGCCAATTTGAACGCTTCGGGCGTATCGGGGTCGATGACGACTTGGACGATGCCTTCGCGGTCGCGCAGGTCGATAAAGATTACGCCGCCGTGATCGCGCCGGCGGTGCACCCAGCCTTTGACGGTTACGGTTTGGTCTAAGTATTGCTCGCTGATTAGGCCGCAGTAGTTGGTACGCATTTCGGTGTTTCCTGAAAAGTGTTTTGTTAAACGATAAAGGGTAATTGTAAAGGTTTGCGGGGTCTTCAGGTAGCCTTTGGAATTGGCAAGAGGCTACCTGAAAAATCATTCGCTAGGCTCGGGCAGCTTGATTGGAGCAGCTAATTTGCCGTTTTTGTGTTCATCCGGTGCCACCATGCCCAGCGAAATCACATATTTCAACGCTTCGTCCACGCTCATGGCCAAGGGGCGGATGTCTTGTTTGCGCACGAAGATGTAGTAGCCGCCGGTGGGGTTGGGCGTGGTTGGTACATATACGGCGATATATTCGTTGTCTTCCGGTAGGGCTTCGCGCAAGGCTTGCGGCACGTCGCCGGACACAAAAGCAATCGTCCAAATATCGGGCTGCGGGAATGGCACGAGCACGGGGGTTTTGAACGAGCGGCTGTTGTCGGAGAGCAGGCTCTCGGACACTTTTTTCACGCTGGAATAGATAGATTTCACCACAGGGATCCGCCCCAGGAGTGAATCCCAGCCTTCAATCACTTTGCGCCCGAGCACGTTGGCGCCGAGTACACCGGTTACGAACAGCACAACGATGGCCAGGATGAAGCCGAGGCCGGGGATGTTGAAGCCTAGGTAGCTCTCCGGCTGCCATTGGGTGGGCAGCAGGTTGAAGAGGTGGTCGGTGGTGGAAACGATGTAGGTTACCACCCACAGGGTGATGGTGATGGGCAGCCAGACTAGGAGGCCGGTAATCAGGTAGCGCTTGATGGCTTTGCCGATGCCGCTGCTTTCTGACGGTGTTTGCTCGCTCATGTCTATCCCGTAGGAATGACTTAGTAAAAGTGACGCATTATACGCGTTTGCGGTGGAATAAACGAGGGCTTTGCGGGAAGGGGATTGAATTTATTGACGGGATAGGGGCTGGTTTGATACCACGGCATGATTGTGTTTTACAGTGGAACAGAAAGGCTACCTGAAAGCCATTTCCGCGAAGCCAACGCCTGGTTTGCAAGAAACCTTAAATTCGACAACGGTCTATGCGTGTTGAATCGGAATCGGAAAATGGGCGTTGTCGAAAGAGGTGTTGGCTTCGCGGAAATGGCTTTCAGGTAGCCTATTATTTGGTTAAAACCCTGCTTAACGCTGCCGAGCCTTAAAGCGGGGATTGCTTTTGCAGATTACGTACACTTTGCCCCGACGGCGTACCACTTGGCAGTCGCGGTGGCGGGTTTTGGCGGTTTTGAGGGAGGAGAGGACTTGCATTTCAGTTATCCTTTTTCAGGGCAGACATCATGCTGCCGTAGCGTTGGTTGAATGCGCTGGCGCGGCCTAGTTTGTTGTGCTCGCGTTGCTGGCCGGTATAAACGGGATGGGAGGCGGCAGATGTGTCGAGCATGAATACGGGGTACTCTTTGCCGTCTTTCCATTGCATGGTGTTGCTGGTGGGGGCGCAGGAGCGAATAAGCCAGCCTTCGTTGGCACTGCTGTCGAAAAACAGGACGGTGCGGTAGTTTTCGGGGTGAATATTTGGTTTCATGAATTGCCTTTCAAACGTTATACCATAACATTTAATCATAAGCCGGATAGTTTGGCAAGACAAGAATTGTTCTTGATTAGGTTATTTTGAGTAGTGGCGGATAAGAAACAGGCTACCTGAAAGTTTAGCTTCGCAGAAACTTCGCTGCGCTGCGTTTTCAGGTAGCCTGTTTGCCGATAGTTGGTGTTTACAGTTCGGTAGTAACCACAGCCTTGGTTTGATCGGCCTTGTCTTGGTGGGTGAACGGACCCATACGGACAAGGAAACCGCCGTTGCGCTGCGGCACCATGAATACCTGTTGGCTGGTATTGTTGGCGTGGCGCAGGCGGGTGGTGGTTTGCACTACGTAGTCGTGGGCGGCTTTGCGCTGGTTGAAGTGGCGCAAATCCACATAAATATTGCCGGCTGGTTTGGCAGCGGGCTGTTGGGTTTCGGCCTCGGCGCGTGCCTGACTGAGCAGGATTTGTTCAATGCGCACGTTGGCAGTGCCGGCATTGATGAAGCCGAGCTGGCGGGCGGCAGATTGGGATACGTCGATGACGCGGCTGCTGTGGAAGGGGCCGCGGTCGTTAATGCGCACCACTACGCTTTTGCCGTTGGAAAGGTTGGTTACGCGGGCATAGCTGGGGATGGGCAGGGTTTTGTGGGCGGCGGTCATGAGGTTCATGTCGTAACGCTCGCCGGAAGCGGTGAGGCGGCCGTGGAATTGGCGGCCATACCAGGATGCGCGGCCGGTTTGAGTGAATTGGCGCACATTGGTCATCGGGGTGTAGCGCACACCGCGCACTTGGTAGCTGCGGTTGGCGGACTGGTGAAGCCGTTCGGGTTTGGCGACGGCGTTTAAATGAATGCTGCCGCGGCTGTGGTATTGCTGCCGGGCGGCGGGCTTGGCCGTTGCGGCTTTGGGTTCGGCAGCGGCGGTATTAATTAGGGCGGTGCACAGACCGATAGCGGCAGTGATGCCGATAAAGAAGGCATTTTTCAATTTAGCCAAAATAGACTCCGTTTCTTGAGTGGATGGGGTTGTTGGCGGTTAGATACCACCGTGGTAGCCATTTTGCCGCCATGCTTCATACAGCATTACGGCCACCGTGTTGGAAAGGTTCATGCTGCGGCTGCCGGGTAGCATGGGCAGGCGCAATTTTTGGTTTTCAGGTAGCCTTTCGAGGATTGCTGCCGGCAAACCGCGGGTTTCTGGGCCAAACAAAAAAACATCGTCCGGCCGGAATTCGGCTTGGTCGGGGCGGGTGCGGCCTTTGGTGGTGAGCGCGAATATACGGCGCCCTTCCAAGGCGGCAAGGCAATCTTCAAAGGTTTCATGCAGGCTGATGCGGGCAAATTCGTGATAATCGAGCCCGGCACGCTTCATTTTGGCCGAATCCAAAGGGAAACCCAGCGGCTTCACCAAATGCAAATCAGCACCGCTGTTGGCGCACAGGCGGATGATGTTGCCGGTGTTGGGCGGGATTTCGGGTTGGTATAAAACAATGCTGAACATGAAGCGATATGCAGCGAAATTCAAACAAATAAGGCTGATTTGCAACAAACCAGCCGTTAGGACGATGCGCGGCATGATGCCGCAGCAGGGTAACTACGTCAATTATCTTTTCATTCGGCGCGGGCGAACACCCAGCCATAAACCGCTGCAGCCCCCGCCCGCTGCAAAGTTCGGGCAAGTTCGCCAATTGTTGCACCGCTGGTAACAACGTCGTCGATTAACAGCACATGACGGTTCTTTACATCCGCCGCTGAGGCTACCTGAAAAATACCGTGCACGTTTTTGGCACGCTCATTTCGGGGCAGGGTGCTTTGTGCCGGTCGGTGGGGGCGGGTTACCGCAAACGGCGGCAACAGCGGCAGATTCAGGTGCTTAGCTATAGTCTCGGCCAGCAGCAGGCTTTGGTTGAACCCGCGTTTGTGCAGCCGCCGCACGCTCAAAGGCATCGCCATCACCAAATCCGGCGGAGTCGGCCACACGGGCGGCTCGGCCAGCATCAGCTCGGCTAAGGCGGCATATAAATCGTTGCGGCCGAGGAATTTGTAGGCATACAGCAGGTTGCTCAGCGGCGGTCGGTAGGCGAAGGCGGCGTTGAGCTGGGTTTGCGGCGGCGGTTTTCGTTGGCAGTGGCCGCATGGTAGGCCGGAAGCAGAAATGCCGGCACACAATGGGCAGCGGCGGCGCGCATCCAGCCGCAGGCAGTGCAAATCCGCCGTGCAGCCGCCGCACAATGACTGGCTGCCGGATAATTCATGGCATAATATGCAGCGTTTGCTCCGGCTGGAGGCTAGCTGAAATAGCCGCCACTGCCCGGCTAACCAAGTTGAAAGCGCCATATGTCTGATTCCGTAAATATTATGCTGTTGCACGGTTGGGCGGCCAACCATCATATTTTTGACCTGCTGGTTACCAATTTGCCAGAATGCCGCATCGCCGCACCCGATTTGCCCGGCCACGGTGCGGCTGAGTTCGATAGCGCGTTCGACGTGGTTGCTGTGGCCGACTCGCTGGCGGCTCAATTAAATGAGCCCGCACACCTGCTTGGCTGGTCGCTCGGCGGGTTGGTGGCGCTGCATATGGCTGCGCGCCATCCCGAAAAAGTACGCAGCCTGTGCCTGACCGCCAGTTTTGCCCGCCTTACTGCCGCGCCGGATTATCCCGAAGGTTTGGCCAAACCCGCGCTGGGCAAGATGATACCGCTGTTTGCCCAAGATTTTGCCAAATATATGCGCCAGTTTTTGCAGCTGCAATTTTTGCACATCCCGGAACGCGCCCACCTCGCCGATGAAGTGCTGCCGGAGATCATCCGCCACGGCGTACCGCCCGGTCTGCAAGCTGCGTTGGATGCCGTAGTACGCACCGATGCCCGCGCGTTGCTGCCGCAGGTGCAGTGCCCCGTATTGCTCGTGTTTGGCGGCAAAGACGGCATCACTCCGCCGCGCATGGGCGAATACCTGTGCCGCCAGCTGCCCAACAGCCGCCTGTTGCTGATCGAAAAGGCGGCACATATTCCGTTTTTAAGCCATGCCGATGAATTTTCTGCCGCTTACCGAGTCTTTGTCGGGCTACCTGAAAAAACATAGCAGGCTGAAAAACATCAAAAAATTATTTTAACTTCATTAAAACAGATGTTTTCAGGTAGCCTCAAGCAGGCTGCCCGAAATCCGACACACACCACAGGCTACCTGAAAAATGACTACCGACCGCTGGCTGATCCACCGACGCCTTGCCGAAGATACCGACCAACGCTTGACTCTCATTGCCACCGCACCGCAGCATATTTTACTGTTTGGTGCTGATGGCGATTGCAGCCGACGCCTGCTGGTCGAGCGTTATCTGCAAGCCACGTTCAGCGAATACGACAGCCGTGCCGACCATCTACAGGCAGCCGCGGCTGCGCGCCAAACTGGCTTTTGGCAACGCCTTGCCGGCAAAGGCAAAACCGTGCCGCAACACTATCAAACACCCACAACCCCGCTGCCCGAGGCGCAGGCAGATTGGCTATGGTGCAACCTTGGTTTGGTTCCCTCGGCTGCCCAGCCCGTGCCCGTGATTGAAAACTGGGCGCGTGCGCTGAAAACCGACGGACTGCTGTTTCTCACTCATTTTGGCCTCGATACGCTGGCTGAAATCACAGGCTACCTGAAAATGCGCAACATCGATGTGGCCAGCCCGTTTGCCGATATGCACGACCTCGGTGATATGCTGTTCCACCACGGCTTCTACGATCCGGTAATGGACACCGCCAAGCTGGAGCTAGCCTATACCCGCGCCGAAACTTTCTGGCAGGATATGGACACGTTGGGCATTTGGGCGGTTTTGCAGTTTACCGACGAAGCCGCTGCCCGCGCCGCGGTGAACGAAGGCTTTGCGCAAGGGCTGCTGCACACGGTAACGCTGGAAACCGTGTACGGCCACGCGGTGAAAAAACTGCAAATGCCGGAGAATGAAAATGTGGTGCAGTTTTATCCGAGGCGGAGATAGCTTGGTTTGTTGCTTGGATTAAAGGCTACCTGAAAATGGTTTTTCAGGTAGCCTTTGTTATGACTGGAGAGCTAAGGGGTGATGAAACATTTAACTTTGTGGAAGTTACGTTTTCAGGTAGCCTTTATATATGTTCAGTCCGTAAAGCCAACTAGTGACGGCAGGCATATGGTTAGCAAAAGGCTACCTGAAAAAAAGAAAGCATCTATTTTCAGGTAGCCTTTATTTGGCGTATGCAAAAAGCTGATTAGGCTTAGATTTCGCGACCGTTCACCCAGTTTTGGATCGCGCGCGCATCGTTTACGCGGGTGGTGGGCGAGGGGGAATTGAGCAGCACGATAATCAGCGGCTGGCGCTGTACATTGGCATACAGCACCATGGAGCGGCCGCTTTCGCGGATGTAGCCGGTTTTCTGCAGGGAGATGTTCCAAGTGCCTTCGCGCACCAGTGCGTTGGAGTTGCGGTATTGCTGCACTCGGCCGTTGCTGGTTTGGGCGGAGCCGGAGTTAGAAGTGGAGAATTGACGGATAAGCGGGTATTCGTGAGCGGCGCGCACCATCAGGCTTAAATCGCGCGCAGTGGATACATTGCGGAAATCAAGGCCGGTGGGATCGTAGAAACGGGTTTGCTGCATGCCGAGGCTCTGCGCTTTGCGGTTCATGGCGCTCATGAAGGCAGGCAGGCCGCCGGGATAGTTGCGGGCAAGGGCGTGGATGGCGCGGTTTTCGCTGCTCATCAGACCCAGGTGCAGCATTTCGCGGCGGGTGAGGGTGGTGCCCACGGAAAGACGGCTGCCGGTGCCTTTGAGGCGGTCGATTTCGGCTTCGGTGATTTCCAAGGTTTCATTCATGTTCTGGCGGGCATCTAGCACCACCATGGCGGCCATCAGCTTGGAAATGGAAGCGATGGGACGGACTTGGTCGATACCTTTTTGATACAGAATCTCGCCGCTGCGGCCATTCATAATCAGTGCGGATTGCGAAGTGAGCAGCGGCCCGGCCACGGCGGCTTGGGCTTCCACTCGTTCAGCCGGACGGCTGCTGAGGAAAGTGCCAAGCGGGTCGTCTTGCACGGGCAGGTTTTGTTCGAGGAACTGGCCAAGCACATCGATATCGTCTTGTGCAGCGGCGGGCAGGCTGGCCAAGGCTAGGCTCAATCCGGTGGCTAAAATCAGCCAAGTCTTTCTAATTGCAAACAATTTTGTTACCTATCAGTCTGTTGTATGGCAATGCCGTTAGGCGATTTACCGTTGTAGCAGGCAAATATCTGTTTTAACGGTAAAAATGAAAACTTGCTTATTGTGGATAAAAAAGCCAATTTTGTAAACCCTAGATAGTGTAAAAGAATTTTTGTAAAGAGCAGGCTTTGCTATGAAGGTAATGGTCGGGGTAGCGGGAGCGGCAGCAGCCCCCGCGTTGATATGCGTGGGATTCCCCTATATACTTCCACGTTTTGCCATCTCCATTACGGCACAACACATTACATTGCGGAATCACATCAAATGAGCAACGAAACCCGATACTGTTCTTTCTGCGGCAAATCGGAAAATGAAGTAAAAAATCTGATTGAAGGCGATAATGCATTGATTTGCAACGAGTGTGTCGACACCTGCAGCCACATGATCCACAGCGAGGGAGCAGCGGCGGGCGAAACGCATTCCGGCGAAGACAGATTGCCCACGCCGGCTGAAATCGTCAGCAATTTGAACCAGCACGTTATCGGTCAAGAGCAGGCCAAAAAGGTCCTGGCAGTGGCGGTGTACAACCACTACAAGCGCCTGCGCTATCCGAAAGAGGGCGATAATGTGGAGTTGGCCAAATCCAACATTCTGCTCATCGGCCCCACCGGCTCGGGCAAAACCCTGCTGGCGCAAAGCTTGGCACGGCGTTTGGATGTGCCGTTTGTTATGGCCGATGCGACCACGCTTACCGAAGCCGGCTATGTGGGCGAAGACGTGGAACAGATTATTACCAAGCTCTTGGGCAATTGCGATTTCAATGTGGAAAAGGCGCAAAATGGGATTGTTTATATTGATGAAATCGACAAGATTTCCCGTAAGAGTGACAACCCCTCGATTACTCGCGATGTGTCCGGCGAGGGCGTGCAACAGGCTTTGCTGAAACTGATTGAAGGCACGGTGGCATCCGTACCGCCGCAGGGCGGACGCAAGCACCCGAATCAGGATTTTATTCAGGTGGATACCACCAACATCCTATTTATCTGCGGTGGCGCCTTTGCCGGTTTGGAAAAGGTTATCCGCCAGCGTACGGAAAAGGGCGGTATCGGCTTTGGCGCTTCGGTGCACAGCAAAGACGAAGATGCCGATGTTACTGAGCTGTTTGAAATTGTCGAGCCGGAAGATTTGATTAAATTCGGCCTGATTCCCGAGTTGATCGGCCGTTTGCCTGTTATTGCCACACTGGCCGAGTTGGATGAAGAAGCACTCATCAGCATCCTGACCGAGCCGAAAAATGCCTTGGTGAAACAATATCAAACGCTGTTTGAAATGGAAGGGGTGGAGCTGAAGGTGCAGCCGTCTGCCCTGCGCAGTATCGCCAAACTCGCCATGCAGCGCAAAACCGGCGCGCGCGGCCTGCGCTCGATTGTGGAACGCGCCCTGTTGGAAACCATGTTCCGATTGCCGGATATTAAAGAGCAGGTAAAAACCGTAGTGATTGACGAGACAGTGATTAACGATAACTGCCAGCCCAAACTCCTCACCGCAGACGGGCAGGAATATCAACTACCGCAGCAATAGGTATGAGGCTACCTGAAAATAGCAATCCGGTTTCAGGTGGCCTCGATTTTCAGGTGGCCCTAATTGGGAAAATGCCATGTGGCACATTGTTTTTATCGGCTATATCTTTGTTACCCTGATGTTTGCCCTTGCGCAACCATCGTTGGCTCGGATGCTGATTTATTTGGTGGTGTGGACAATATTGCCCACGCTGTTTGCGTTTTGGGTGGTTTATATCCGTTTGCGCAACAAACGCCTCAAACAGGAAGAAAAGCAGGGTAGGGAAGCCTTGCCAAAATAACACTTTTCTCCTATAATCCCGCAGCTTTCGTTTTGAAAGCTGTTTCTTTTTTTATCTTAACGCTCGCATCTTGCACCAAAGGGTGTCTCAGTTTTGAGATTCTGTGTGCATTGATGTTTGCTATAACCCTTTGTAAGGAAAATAAATGTCTCAAATTACTATGCGCCAGATGTTGGAAGCAGGTGTTCACTTCGGTCATCAGACCCGTTACTGGAACCCGAAAATGGAACAATACATTTTCGGCGCCCGCAACAAAATCCATATCATAAACTTGGAAAAAACCCTGCCCCTGTTCCAGGAAGCGCAAGATGCCGTTCGCCGTTTGGCTGCCAACAAAGGCACCATCCTGTTTGTCGGCACCAAGCGCCAAGCCCGCGACATCGTGCGTGAAGAAGCTACCCGTGCCGGTATGCCCTATGTGGATCACCGCTGGTTGGGCGGCATGCTGACCAACTACAAAACTGTTAAGCAGTCTATCAAACGCTTGGAAGAAAAAGCTGCCATTTTGGAAAATGCTGAAGCCAGCGGTTACAACAAAAAAGAACTGCTTACCATTCAACGCGAAGTGGAAAAGCTGGAACGCTCGCTCGGCGGCATCAAAAACATGAAAGGCCTGCCCGACGCCATTTTCGTGATTGACACCGGCTACCAAAAAGGTACGCTGACCGAAGCCGGCAAGCTGGGTATTCCGGTAATCGGCGTGGTGGATACCAATAACGATCCGGAAGGCGTGAAACACGTTATCCCTGGTAACGATGACTCCGCCAAAGCCATCCGTCTGTACTGCCGCGGTATCGCCGATGCCGTATTGGAAGGCAAAAACCAGGCCTTGGCCGAAACCGTAGCCGCTGCACAGCAGGCTGCTGCTGACGAAGCCGAATCTGCTTAAGCTGATACCACGTGAGGCTACCTGAAGACACCGTTTCAACAAGCGGACGCCAAATCCGGCCTTTCAGGTAGCCTTCAATTTATCCAAAGCGCGGCATCCGGCCGCGTTTCTCAATAAAACAGGAGTAAATAATGTCTGCAATTACCGCAAAAATGGTTGCTGATCTGCGTGCCGCCACTGGCTTGGGCATGATGGAATGCAAAAAAGCCCTGGTGGAAGCCGATGGCGACATGGCCAAAGCTGAAGAAATCCTGCGTATTAAATCCGGCGCCAAAGCCAGCAAGCTGGCCGGCCGTACCGCTGCCGAAGGCGTGTTGGCTTATGCCATCGAAGGCAATGTGGGTGCCTTGGTGGAAGTGAACTGCGAAACCGACTTCGTGGCTAAAGACACCGGCTTCATCGCCTTTGCTCAATTCGTAGCCAAAACTGCTGCTGAGAAAAAACCGGCCACCGTTGAAGCACTGGCCGAGTTGGTGGAAGGCGAGCGCAAAGCCGTGATTGCCAAGTTGGGCGAAAACATTTCTGTACGCCGCTTTGAAATCATCGAAGCTGCCAACAACCTCACCACCTACATTCACGGTGCTGCCGCTACCGAAGGCGTGCTGGTGGAGTACAAAGGCGATGAGACCACTGCCCGTCACGTTGGCATGCACATCGTGGCTTCTAAGCCGCAATGCATTTCTGCCGAGCAGGTTGATCCCGAAGTGGTGGCTAAAGAGCGCCACATCTACACCGAGCAGGCGATTGCTTCCGGCAAGCCCGCCGAAATAGCCGCCAAAATGGTGGAAGGCCGCGTGAAGAAATTCTTGGCTGAAGTAACGCTGCTGGGCCAACCCTTCGTGATGAACCCTGATCAAACTGTTGAGCAGTTCCTGAAACAACAGGGTACTGAGATCGTGAACTTCGTTCGCTTCAAAGTGGGCGACGGTATCGAGAAAAAAGAAGTGGATTACGCTGCTGAAGTAGCTGCTGCTGCCAAAGTGTAATTTTGCTTATATGAAAACAGCCTCTATTCCGCTGGGATGGAGGCTGTTTTGTATTGTGTGAGGAAGATAGTGGTTTTTCAGGTAGCCTTAATGTTTCAACCGTATCATTGGGATAATCAAATCGGTACATTGCTTACAACTTGTGCTGCATCATAGCAAAGGTATTTGCTGCAGATGACTGATGAAATAATAGTTTAGCTTCTTATTTGCATAATACTTCCTAAAATTTCCATTGTTATGATATAACACTATATTTTAAAACGAGAAATTTTGCTATTTTGGAAAAATAAAGATTATAATGAACGCATCCGGAATTCTCCGGATTCTTTCCCAACTAACCGATTATTCATCGGCAAACATATTAGGAGAGCATGATGAGCAAGACCATGAAAGCCATGACCTATTACGGCGAAAACGATGTCCGCTTCGAAGACCGCCCGGTTCCCACTATCATTGATCCTACGGATGCTATCATCCGCGTTACCAAAACCACCATTTGCGGTACGGATTTGGGCATCATGAAGGGTAAAAACCCGGAAATCGAAGCAGTTGCCCGTGAAAAAACCGGAAAATGGGAAGGCCGTATCCTCGGTCACGAAGCCATCGGCGTGGTGGAAGAAGTGGGCTCTGCCGTTAAAGACTTCAAAAAAGGCGATAAAGTTATCGTATCTTGCGTGAGCCGCTGCGGCACTTGCGACAATTGCCAGAAACAGCTCTACGCCCACTGCCGCAAAGAAGGCGGCTGGATTATGGGCTACATGATCGACGGCACCCAAGCCGAATATGTGCGCACTCCGTTTGCCGATAATTCGCTCTATCATCTGCCCGAAACCCTCAACACCGATGTGGCCGTATTCCTCTCCGACGCACTGCCTACCGGCCATGAAATCGGTGTGCAGTACGGCCAAGTGAAACCTGGTGACGCCATTGCCATCGTCGGCGCCGGCCCCGTGGGCATGGGCTGCCTGCTGACTGCCCAGTTCTACTCTCCGGCCACCATCATCGTGGTGGATATGGACGAAAACCGCCTAGCCATGGCCAAAGAAATGGGTGCTACCCACACCATCAATCCTAACAAGGAAGATGCTGTGGCCAAGATTTTGGAGATCACCGGCGGCCGCGGCGTGGATTGCGCCATGGAAGCCGTTGGCTATCCCGCCACTTGGGATATCTGCCAAAAAGTGGTGAAAGAAGGCGGCCACGTGGCCAACGTCGGCGTGCACGGCAAATCTGTGGAGTTCGATTTGGCCAAACTGTGGATCAAGAACATCACTGTTACCACCGGCTTGGTAAATGCCAACACCACCGGCATGCTACTGAAAGCCTGCGAATCCAGCAAACTGCCGATGGAAAAACTGGCCACCCACCGCTTCAAATTCAGCGAAATGGAAAAGGCCTACGATGTGTTCAAACACGCAGCCGACACCAAAGCCATGAAAGTCATCATTGAAGTGTAAGCCGGTTCGCTTGCTGAAATGATAAAGAGGCTACCTGAAAATTTTCAGGTAGCCTTTTGCTGCGCCCAAGCATATATGAATGTCTGGTAGTGAAAAGAATACATCTAATACGGTCTGGCAAGCCGATGCCGTAGGAAGAAATTGCAGCCCCCGCTTTTTCCCGCCCGCCTGTTAAGCTAAAATACGCCCCGCCAAATCAAATGAAGGAAACCATAGCATGAACTTAACCGTTATCGATCATCCGCTGATCAAGCACAAAATCACCCTGATGCGCAAAGCCAACTGCAACACCTACCAATTCCGCACTTTGGTAAAAGAGCTGGCCCGCCTGATGGCCTATGAAGCCAGCCGCCATCTGGAAACCGAGCCACTTTCTATCGAAGGCTGGTGCGGCCGCATCGAAGGCGAGCAGATTAAAGGCAAAACCGTAACCGTGGTGCCGATTCTGCGTGCCGGTTTGGGTATGCTCGATGGCGTGCTCGACCTGTTGCCCACCGCCAAAATCAGCGTGGTTGGCCTGCAGCGCGACGAAGAAACCCTGCAACCGGTTTCCTATTTCGAGAAATTGGTGAGCAAAATGGACAAACGCCCGGCCATGATTCTCGACCCGATGCTCGCCACCGGCGGCTCGATGGTAGCGACTATTGATTTGCTGAAGAAAAAAGGCTGCCGCAACATCACCGCTCTGGTGCTGGTGGCCGCACCGGAAGGCGTGAAGCTGGTGAACGACAAGCACCCTGACGTGAAAATCTACACCGCCGCGCTCGACAGCCACCTCAACGAAAACGGCTACATCATCCCCGGCTTGGGCGATGCCGGTGACAAGATTTTCGGCACCAAGCAAACAGCTTGATTGCCCGATGCATTCGCCAACAGGCTACCTGAAAGTTGTGAAATCATTTTCAGGTAGCCTGAATTGCCACTTGGCAGCAATAGTCAAAGCAACGATTTTCCTCCGGCAGGCAGCGGGCTGTCGGCAGGAATCAGTGCTAGAGCTATCCCGGAAAACAACGCCATGGTCTCCACCCTCACACTCCTCTCCCTTGCCGCCACCGGCTTTCTCGGCGGCGGCCATTGCGCCGGCATGTGCGGCGGTTTGAGCACCGCCTTTGCCTTGCAGCTGCCGCCGCAGGTGGGGCGCGTGAAGCTGATTGTGCTGATGAACCTCGGCCGCATCGGCAGCTACACTTTTATCGGCCTCTTGCTGGGCGCGCTGGGGCAGTTCGGTATTTCGCTGGATCAAACCCGCCTGTTGCAGCATATCCTGTTTGCCGCTGCCAACCTGCTGCTGTTGTTTATCGGCCTGTATCTGGCTGGGCTCAACGCCTATGCCGCGCAGGTGGAAAAGCTCGGGCGGCCGGTGTGGCGACGGCTCAATCCGCTGCTCAACCGGCTTTTGCCCATCCAAAACACCCCTGCCTGCTTTGGCGTTGGCCTGCTGTGGGGCTGGCTGCCGTGTGGCATGGTGTACAGCGCCTCGTTATATGCGCTGGGCAGCGGCAAAGCGGTGGATGGTGCGCTGATGATGCTGGCCTTCGGCTTGGGCACGCTGCCAAACCTACTGGCGATGGGGCTGTTTGCCAACCAACTCAAAGGCCTGCTGCAACATCCGCGTTTCCGGCTGGTGGCCGGGTTGAGTGTCAGCCTGTGGGCGGCATGGCAGCTGTGGCATGGAGTGGCGGTTTGGCTGCAGGTTGGCTGAAAATATAGTTGTTCATGTACTGCGTCGGGTTTGATTTCAGTTTGAAGACAGCTATGGCGAAACAACAGCCGGATAACTGCATTTCTCCAATATCGGGGAATGGTTATCCGGCTGTTTTGTATTCGGCCAGTTTCTATAGTGAATTAAATTTAAACCAGTACAGCGTTGTCTCGCTTTGCCGTACTATCTGTACTGTCTGCGGCTCGTCGCCTTGTCCTGATTTTTGTTAATTCACTATAGTAGCGGTTGGCGGATGATTAAAGGCTACCTGAAAACTATCCGCTACTGTTTTTCAGGTATAGGTGGCTTATCTCAAATCGGCATTTATCGTGAATCAAAATAAGAATGCTGCTGCGGTGGCTCGCTTGGCCGTATATGTATGCAGCCTGCGGCTCGCCGCCTTATTTTAATCCACGCTATCCTTGCCGCCGCTCCTGAAAAAAACGTTGCAGCAGCTGCGCACTTTCCGCTGCCAACACGCCGCCTTGCACGGCGGTGTGCGGGTTGAGCTGTTTGTTGGCAAACAGGTCGAGCATGCTGCCGGCAGCACCGGTTTTTGGCTCGGCAGCCGCGTAAATCAGGCGGCGGATTCTCGATTGCATGATGGCACCGGCGCACATGCTGCACGGCTCGAGGGTAACGTATAAATCGCAGCCGTCCAGCCGGTAGTTGCCCAATCGGCGGCCGGCTTCGGTAAGTGCGGCGATTTCGGCATGGCGGCACACGCTGTGTTCGGTCACGCAGGCATTGGCGCCGCGACCGATGATTTCGCCCCGGCGCACCACCACTGCGCCCACCGGCACTTCGCCTGCGGCCAAGGCCTGCTCGGCCAGTTGCAATGCCTGCTGCATCCAATGTTCGCTTTCTTCCGGTGGCGGGAATAGCGCCACCGGGCGATGGGCACGCAATTTGGCGCGCCACGCGGCCTGCTCGGCTTCGTTCAGGTAGCCTTCCCGCCCTTCGGCCAACAATACCAGCTGCCACAGCGTGGATTCGGTCACGGTGAGGCCGCTGGCTTTGAGCAGCAGGAAAGCGGTGGCGGGCGTGGTGCGGCGCAGCTCGGCGGTGTCGGCTATGCCCAGTTCGAGCAGCGCTTGCCGGGTTTTGGGAGCAAGCGGGGGCGTGGTGAGCGGGATGGCGTGCATAATGGACGGGAATAATGATCGAATGGGCAGCATCATAATTGCGCGGCTACAGTTGAGGCAAGACGGGAGGCTACCTGAAAAGCAGAGATAGGTTTTCAGGTAGCCTTCATTCTCGGCGGCAAGCCTTGCAAGGCCGTTGGCAAATCGGGTAGGATTGGCCGCTTTTCGATGGTCGGCTTTTGCCCGGCATCGCTTTGTTTTTCACGCAAACGGCCCGGCGCCGTTTGGCATAATATGGGCGCTTATGTCTGATTTATTTCACTTTCCCACTTTCGACGAACAGTATCCCAATTTGCGCGAACGGGGCATCCGCAAATATGCGGTGGTGTATCTGCGCGACCAAATCCAACGCCTGCTGGCGCGGCGGCAATGCGAAGAGTTTACCGCCTTCATCAACCAACATCCGATGTGGGCACCGATTTTCCGACACAATCCCTATGCCGCCCGCGCCGTGCTGGATACTTATGCCGACAACCGCTTCGACAGGAACGCGCGATTGCAAGCGGTAATCAACAACTTCACTTTGGCACAAAACAAGCCTTCCGCTGCCAAGTGGCAAGAGTTGGTAACGCAGCGCACCGTCGTGCTCAACCATCCCGCGCCCGAGCTCTCCATCAGTTTGAATATCAACCACAAAGACCCGTTGGAAGGCTTCTTTTTGGTGAGCCTGCAAAGCACCGAGCGCAGCCGCATTTACGATGCCGTGTTCAGCTTTATCGCGCCCAACGGCCTGCTGATTACCTCCATCCAAGGGCCACACAGCAGCGATGCCCCCGAGCTTATCCGCCACACCACCAAGCAGCTGCACGGCGTGCGGCCGATGTTTATGATGGTGAACGTATTTAAGCTGATGGCTGCGGAACTCGGCTGCGAGCTCTACGGCATTCCGCACAAAAGCCAGGCTAAATTCCGCTGGAACGACTCCAGCCGCCTGCTGTTCAACTACGATGCCTTCTGGCAGGAAAACCAAGGCAGCCTCGAGGCCACCGGCTATTGGCGGCTGCCCACTCAAATCGAGCGCACGCCGCTGGAAGAAGTGCAAAGCAAAAAACGCTCTATGTACCGCAAACGCTATGAAATGCTGGATACGCTGGAGCAGGATATCCGCCGCTTCTTTCGTTCGGAAAGTTGATTATTGAGCAGCACAGCGTGCGCATTATGTTTCAGGTAGCCTCCAAACCAGTGAGAGGCTACCTGAAACATATCTGCCACCCCAAAACCAAGCCCTGTCTGTTCAGGTAGCCTGCCTTATTATTGAGAGGCTACCTGAAAAATACAGGGCTTGGCTTTATTGATTTAAACCGTTTTGCCTTTGTATTCGCATAAGTCATACACGATGCATTCGTGGCATTGGGGTTTTTGCGCCTTGCAGGTGTAGCGGCCGTGCAGGATGAGCCAATGGTGGGCGTTGAGCAGGAATTCTTTGGGCACGAAGCGCATGAGTTTGTCTTCTACTTCGCGCACATTTTTGCCGGGGGCAAGATTCATGCGGTTGGCCACGCGGAAAATGTGGGTATCTACAGCCATGGTCGGTTGGCCGAAGGCAGTGTTGAGCACAACATTGGCGGTTTTGCGGCCGACGCCGGGCAGCTCTTCGAGCGCTTCGCGGGTATTCGGCACTTCGCCGCCGTGCTTTTCCAGGAGCAGGCGGCAGGTTTGCATAATGTGTTTAGATTTGGTTTGGTAGAGGCCGATGGTACGGGTATATTCCATCAGTTGGTCTAGACCCAAATCGAGGATGGCTTGCGGAGTGTTGGCCACGGCAAAGAGTTTGGCAGTAGCTTTGTTCACGCCTTTGTCGGTGGCTTGGGCAGAAAGCAGCACGGCGATGAGCAGCTCGAAGGGGCTGTGAAACACCAGCTCGGTGGTGGGGTTGGGGTTGGCGTCGTGCAGGCGCTGGAAGATTTCGCGGCGTTTTTGCGGGTTCATGTTTGACAGGAGGTGTTTGTAACTTACTGGATAAGCTGTAGAAATATTTTCAGGTAGCCTTAATTGAGGCTACCTGAAAACGTTGCAGGTTTGGGCAACGGTTAAGTGCCGCTGCTCACGCGCAGTTTTTGGCCGGGGTGCAGCACGCTGTTGCTCAAGTTGTTGCTGCGCTTGATGTCGGCCACGGAGGTATTGTAGCGGCGGGCGATGGATTGCAGGGTATCGCCGCTGCGCACGGTGTGGGACACGGTTTGCTGGCGGCCGTTTCTGCCATTGCGATCGTTGCCGGCGTGGTTGTTACGCTCGTTGCCGCGTTCGTTGCGGCTGTTAGGTTTGTTGTCAGCATGGCGGTTGGCAGCCTGTTGATTGCTGCTGGTGCTCACATGCAATACTTGGCCGGTGCGGATGTTGTTGCCGCGCAGGTTGTTGGCACGGCTGAGGTCGGCCACGTCTACGTTGTAGCGGCGGGCAATGGAATACAGCGATTCGCCGGACTGCACTTTATGGGTGACTGTTTGCGCACCACGGCGGTTGGCCTGCTGCTCTTGGCGGGCAGCGCGGCGTTGGTTGTTGCCGGTGTTGGCGGCCAGTTGGCCGAAGCCGGCATTATTGGTGCGGCGAGCTTCAGCTTGGGCTTGGCGGCGGGTTTCCTGGGCTTCAGTTTGGGCTAAGGAGGCGCGCACGGCGGCTGCGGCGCTATTGCCATTATCGGCTTCATCGGTATCGACAGGTGTGGTGTCGTTATCCGTGCTGCTGCTATTGGCCAAGGACATCAATGGGTCGGGTTGAAGGTTGCTGTTGTCAGCAAGCTCGGCGGTTTCAGGTAGCCTGTCTGTTGGGGTGTTGATATTGCTGGAAGCAGCAGGTTGCTCTACGGTTTGGGCAGCTGTTTGGGTAATCGTTGGAGCCGAGGCTACCTGAATATCAGGCGAGCTGGTTACACGAGGCGCAGGCTCGGCGGGGCGGGGGCTGTTGGCAGCCAACGCGGCAAAAGCGGCAGGGGCTGGGTTTGTTGTCTGCTGTACGGGCACACGAATGGGCTCAGGCGGGCGAGCCGGTTGGGCTGAGGCTACCTGAACGGGGGCGGGCGGTGTGGCAACAGGCTGGGCAGCAGGTTTGGCAGCAGCCACGGTGCTGGTGCGTTCGGCTACGTTTTGGCTATTGCGGCGGATAAGGTTGCCCAGCGGGTCGTCGCCGGCGGGCTTGTTATCAGCCAGCATCTGTACGCCGCGGCCTAGCTGGCTGTTGTTCAGGCTGTTTTTGGTCACGAGGATAGGCAGACCGGCACGGATGGTATTGCTGCTCAAGCCGTTGGTGCGGCGCAGGTCGGCCACGCTCACGCCGTTGCGGTCGGCGATGTCGCTGAGGGTGGTGGCGCCGTCAGAGCGCAGGATGTCGTAGGAGAGCAGGGATTCTTTGGGCGCATTGCGCAGATTGCGCTCGAAGGCGTTTACCGCGCCTACGGGCAGAAGCAGTTTGCGCTGGCCGTTTTCGGGCATGAATACGGGCACTTTGAAACTGGGGTTGAGCGCTTCAAATTCGGCTTGGCTGATATTGGCCAGGCGGGTGATGGCGTTAATGTCCATCGGGCTGTTGATGCTGATGGCTTCGAAATAGGGCTTGTTTTCGATGTTGGAAAGGTTTAGGCCGAACACTTGCGGGTTGCTCACGAGGTTGCGTACGGCCAGCAGCTTGGGCACATAATTGCGCGTTTCGTTGGGCATATTGAGGTTTTCATACACCGGCTCGAGCCCCTGGCTGCGGGCGCGGTTTACGGCACGGCTTACGTTGCCTTCGCCCCAATTGTAGGCGGCCAATGCGAGCGACCAGTCGCCGAACATATTGTGCAGATATTGCAGATAGTTTAACGCGGCATTGGTGGAAGCATAGATGTCGTGGCGGCCATCGTAAATATTGTTTTGCGTTAGGCCGTAGTGGCGGCCGGTGGCGGGCATAAACTGCCACAAGCCGGAGGCGCCCACGTGGGAGCGGGCTTTGGTCACGAATGCGCTCTCAATAAACGGCAACAGGGCAATTTCGGAAGGCATGTTGCGCTTTTCCACTTCGGAGAGAATGTGGTAAAGATAGGGGCGGCTGCGCTCCACAGTGCGGTTGAAATAGGCGCTGCGGGTGCTGTAGTAGGTTTCGTGGCGGCGCACGATTTCCGGGTTGACTTCGCTCATGCGGAAGTCTTGCCGCATACGCCCCCACAAATTATTGTGGTGGGAGGAGGGATTACGCAGGATGGCAGCGTTGAGATTGGTGATGGAGGCGGCAATCTGCTCCGGCGTATAAGTTTGGGCGAGGGCAGAAGCCGGGATTCCCAGGCTTAAAATGGCCAAGGAAAGAAATTTCAATTTACTCATGGCAGAGGAATGAGTCCGTTGTGGTTAACGTTATGATTGGATAAATTTTTTTGGATATTAAAGGCTGGGCGGAAATGGTGTCAAGCCGCAGCTGGGCGCTTTGCCGATACGGCATGCGCAAAGGTAGAATGATAACACGAGAGTGCGTCCGAACTCTCTTTTCCGGCAGGTTTCTTTACGCTGTGTTTTGCAAAATTTTGTTTGATCGGTATGATGGCTGGCAGAATGAGGAGGTGGCATGATAGAAGAAAACAGGTTGGCCGAATGGCTGGACAACACCGCCACAGGAGGCTACCTGAAAGCAGCGGAGCAGGCGTTCTTTGCCGCGCATACGGCTGATCCATACGGCATCACCGTAGTTGCTTCGCTCTGCTGCTGGGATTGCTGGCCGCAGCAGGTGGTGCGGCTGGGGCGGGGTAGGGCGCAGGCAGATGTGGTGTGCGCACTGCCGCAACTGCCGCTGTTGTCAGGCAGCGTGCAGACTTTGTTGCTACCGCACGGTTTGGAATTATGCGCGCAGCCGGAAGAGTTGCTGCGGGAGTGTTTCCGCGTATTGCTGCCCAATGGCAAGTTGGTGCTCAGCGGGTTTAACCCGTATTCGCTGTGGCGATTCGGGCTACCTGAAAAACAACTCGGCCTGCGCGCCCATGCGCTGCCGTTGCCGAAAGTGAGACGGATGCTGGCTGAGGCCGGTTTCAGGCCGGATACGGGGCGGTTTATGGCCTATGTGCCGCCGTGGGAGAACGAGCGGGCGCTGCAGCGCTGGCACTTTATGGAGCTGGCTGGCAACCGCTGGTGGCCGGCAGCCGCTGCGGCTTATGGTTTGGCGGCAGTGAAAACGGTGTATCCGCTCACCCCGCTGCGCGAAAAGGCCGGCAAACTGCGGGGCGAAGGCTTTTCATTGTTGCCGGGAAATTGCCGCCAGGGGTAGGGCAGAAAATGGTTGTGTTGCCGTGAGGGTTTTAGTATAATCGCGCACCTTACCTCGGAAAGGTGGATGAGTGGTTGAAGTCGCACGCCTGGAAAGCGTGTATACGTGAATAGCGTATCGAGGGTTCGAATCCCTTCCTTTCCGCCAGAATATTTTTGCAGAGCATCGGCTTTGCGAAGCCAAGTCAAAACAGCCGGCTACCCTGCTCGGCTGTTTTTTTGTATCTACCGCAACCGGCACCATCGCCAATACGGCCATATAGCGAAGCAATTATTTTCCCACCAAGCGAGCCAACGCTATAGGAAGAGCTTCAGCTATCAGAGGCTACCTGAAAGGAGAACCCATGCATTTTGATACCGAAATCATCCACAGCAGCTACAACCCTGATGAGCACAACCGCGCCATTATGCCGCCGATTTATCAAAACAGCATGTTCGCCATGCACCAAATCGGCGAAAACATCCCCTACCGCTATTCCCGCCTCGCCAATCCCACGCGCAAAATTTTGGAAGACACCGTGGCCGAATTGGAGCACGGCTGCGCCGGCTTCGCCTTCGGCAGCGGCATGGCCGGCATTGATGCCGTATTCCGCACCGTATTGCGCCCCGGCGACACCATCATCGCCGTAGCCGATATCTACGGCGGCGCCTACGACCTGCTCACCGAAGTATATGCCCAATGGGGCGTAAACGTCGTGTTCGCCGACCTCACGCTACCTGAAAACCTCGATAAGCTCCTGGCCGAACACAAAGTGAAACTCGTGTGGCTGGAAAGCCCCAGCAATCCGCTGCTGCGGCTGGTGGACATCCCTTTGTTGGCGCAAAAAGCCAAAGCTGCCGGCGCGGTGGTGGGCATCGACAACACCTTCGCCACTCCCTATCTGCAAAACCCGCTCGATATGGGCTGCGACATTGTGTTCCATTCCGCCACCAAATACCTCTGCGGCCATTCCGACGTGCTGATGGGCATTGTGGTAGCCAAGGAAGAAGCCTGGGCTCAACGCCTGCAAAGCACCTTGGTGAACACCGGCGGCATTGCCGGGCCGATGGATTGCGCCTTGGTATTACGCGGCATCAAGACCCTCTCTGTGCGCATGAAGCAGCACCTGGCCAACGCTGCCGAGCTCGCCCGCCGCTTGGAACAACATCCCGCCGTGGCTAAAGTGTTCTATCCGGGCCTGTCCAGCCATGAGCACCACGAATTAGCCAAACGCCAAATGCGCGGCTTCGGCGGCGTGGTGTCGGTATATTTGAAGAAAGACGGCCAAGCCGCTGCCGATTCTGTTATCCGCAACCTCAAACTACTGCACATGGCCGCCAGCCTTGGCGGCGTGGAAAGCCTGGTGAACCATTCTTTCAGCCAGTCGCACAGCGGCATGAGCCCTGCGGTAAAAGAAAAACTCGGCATCCGCGAAGGCCTGCTGCGCTTCTCCGTGGGCATTGAGGATATTGAAGACATTTGGCGCGATATCGATACTGCATTGAACACCACGCTGTAACGCGCCTGCCAGAATGGCAAACAGGCTACCTGAAAATTGTGCTGCATGGCATTTCAGGTAGCCTTTTATCTGCCGCCACATTCCCCGAAGCCAGCCCAATCCGCTACAATACGCCCTTTCCCAATAGCGGATTCACTAAAGTTTTACCACGGCGTTGGTTCGCTTGGTATCGAAAGCTTGCTAATCCGCTATCTATCTCATTCTGAAAGCCAACATCATGACCATCAAAACCCGTTTCGCCCCCAGCCCCACCGGCTACCTGCATATCGGCGGCGTGCGCACCGCGCTGTATTCATGGGCATTTGCCAAGCACCACGGCGGCGAATTCCTGCTGCGCATCGAAGACACCGATTTGGAGCGCTCCACCGCCGAATCCGTGCAAATCATTCTCAACGGCATGCAATGGGTAGGCCTGCACGCCGACAATGCCGATAATATCGTTTACCAAACCCAAAACTTCCCGCGCTATAAAGAGTTAATCCAACAACTGCTTAATTCAGGCCATGCCTACCATTGCTATTGCAGCAAAGAAGAATTGGAGCAGATGCGCGAAAAAGCCGAGCGCGAAGGCACGGCCACTTACGACCGCCGCTGGCGGCCGGAAGCCGGCAAAACACTGCCGGAAATTCCCGCAGGGGTAGAGCCAGTTGTCCGCTTCAAAATGCCGACCGACGGCGTTACCCGCTGGAATGATTTGGTAAAAGGCGAAATCAGCATTCCCAATGCCGCGCTCGACGACCTCATCATCGCCCGCGCCGATGGCACGCCCACCTACAACTTCTGCGTGGTGGCCGACGATATGGACATGGGCATCACCCACGTTATCCGTGGCGACGACCATGTGAACAACACGCCGAAACAAATCAACATTTTCAAAGCCCTCGGTGCCACCCCGCCCGAATACGCCCACCTGCCCATGATTCTGAACGAGCAGGGCAAAAAAATCTCAAAACGCAGCGGCGACACCGTAGCAATTACCGAATACGAAGACTTGGGCATTCTGCCCGAGGCTCTGCTCAACTACCTCGCCCGCTTGGGCTGGGCGCACGGCGACGACGAGTTTTTCAATATGGAGCAGTTCGTGCAATGGTTTGAGCTGGAACACGTTTCTTCCTCCGCCAGCCGCATGGATGCAAAAAAACTGTATTGGATCAACGCCGAACACATCAAAGCCACAAGCAACGCCGAACTGACCAAACTGGTGCTGCCTCGCTTGGAAAAACAAGGTGTTGTGGTTTCAGGTAGCCCAAAACTGGAAGACGTGCTGGCATTGGTGAAAGACCGCGCCCACGATTTAAACGCACTGGCCGCCGAATGCACCTACTTCTACCGCAAAGCCGTGCCGTTGGAAGCCGATGTGGCCAAACATTGGGATAGCGAAGCTCCCGCGCGGATGCAGCGTTTTGCCGAAAAACTGGCCGAGCTGGCAGAACAGGATTGGACGGCAGAAAACATCCACGCCTTATTCCCCACATTCTGCGAAGCCGAAGGCATCAAAATGGGCAAACTCGGTATGCCGCTGCGCCTGGCCGTGTGCGGCACCGCCAAAACACCGAGCGTGGATGCCGTGCTGGCCTTAATCGGCAAAAAAGAAGTGCTGCGCCGTATCCGCGAATCGGCTTAAACCGCGAAAGGCTACCTGAAAGCATCTACCCTGTTTCAGGTAGCCTCCATCACATCATGAATCAACTCATCCTCGATTTTCCCGCTGCCCCGCCGAGTTTCGACACCTTTCTCGGCCAGGGCAACCGCGAGCTGTTACAAGTGTTGCGTGAACAGCACGAGCCTTTTGTGTATGTGTGGGGGCCGGCCGGCGCCGGCAAAAGCCATTTGCTCCAAGCCTGGGCGGCACAGGCCGAAGCGGCCGGATTGAGCGCACGCTACCTGAATGCTGCCAACGAGCCATTGCACGAGATGCCGCCGGCAGGCTGCCATCTCGCCCTCGACCAAATCGACAGCCTCGATGCCGACGGCCAAGCCGAATTGTTTAATTTCTGCAACCACATCCGCCAAAGCCGGCAGGGCGCGCTCCTGATTGGCGCCAGCGTGCCGCCGCCGCGCTTAGCCGTGCGCGAAGACCTGCGCACCCGCATGGGCTACTGCCTGGTGTATGAAATCAAACCGCTCAGCGACGAAGAAAAAATCGCCGCCTTGGTTGAAGCCGCCCGCCGCCGCCAAATCCGCATTTCGCCCGATATTTTCCGCTACCTGCTGCACCACTGGCGGCGCGACATCGGCAGCCTGATGGCCATGCTCGACGCGCTCGACCGCCATGCCCTGGCCAGCCACCGCCCCATCACGCTGCCCCTGCTCAAACAACTGCTGCAACAGGATATTTAAACCAATGAACCTCGCCATCTTCGACCTCGACCACACCCTCATCAACTGCGACTCCAGCAGCGAATGGAGTAATTTCCTGTACGAAAAAGGCATCTTCAGCGATGCCGATATGCAGCGCCATCAAGCGTTCGACCAAGACTACCGCAAAGGCTGCCTCGATCTCGATGCCTATCTCGCCTTCGTCCTGCGCCCGCTGGCCGAATACAGCCGCGCCGAGTTGGACGAGATGCACCGCGAGTTTATGCAGCGCATCCGCCCAAGTATCACCCAAATGGCCAGAATGCTGGTCGATAGCCACCGCGACGCGGGCGACACCCTGCTGTTGATTTCCGCCACCAACGAATTCATCATCACCCCCATCGCCCGCGAATTCGGCATTGAAAACATCATCGGTATCAGCCTTGAAACCGATGATGAAGGCAACTACACCGGCCGCCCGATAGGCACGCCCAGCTTCCAAGAGGGCAAAGTAACCCGCCTGCACCAATGGCTGGCCGAACGCGGCCAAAGCCAGGCCGACTACGAAAAAGTTTATTTCTACAGCGATTCCCGCAACGACCTGCCGCTCTTGGAGCAAGTAAACCAGCCCGTAGCCGTTAATCCCGACCCTGTGCTCACCCTCACCGCCGCACAGCGCGGCTGGCCGATTTTGGATTTTGTGTGATGATGCTAGCGGCTTAGCCGCAGTATGAAAAAAGGCTACCTGAAAATCCAAACCAGGGTTTCAGGTAGCCTTTGATTTGTATCTATTCCAAACGGCTAATCCACTTCCCGCTCGTGCGGCAGGCGGCCGGCCCAATCGCAGGCGAACTGGTAGGCGGTGCGGCCGGAGCGGCTGCCGCGCATCTGTGCCCATTGGAGGGCGGCGCGGCGGGCGGTGTCGTCCAGCGGCAGGCCGGCATCGGCCAGCCAGCTTTCGGCAGCGGCAAGATAGTCTTCTTGGCTGAAGGGATAGAAGCTGAGCCAAAGGCCGAAGCGGTCGGAGAGGGAGACTTTTTCTTCCACGGCTTCCTGCGGGTGCACTTCGCCGCGCTCGCCGGTGCGGGCGAAGTTGTCGGTCATGTGTTCGGGCATGAGGTGGCGGCGGTTGGAGGTGGCATACACCAGCACGTTGTCGGCGCGGCGGGAGAGGCCGCCGTCCAGCGCGGTTTTAAGGGCTTTGTAGCTGTCTTCGCCGTCTTCAAAGGAGAGGTCGTCGCAGAAAACGATGAATTTTTCGCTGCGCGGGGCGAGCAAATCGAGCAGGGCGGGCAGGCCGGCCAGGTCGTGTTTGTCTACTTCAATCAGGCGCAGGCCGCGCTCGGCGTATTCGTGCAGCAGGGCTTTAATCAGCGAGGATTTGCCTGTGCCGCGCGCGCCGGTAAGCAGGGCATTGTTGGCCGAGCGGCCGGCGAGGAATTGCTCGGTGTTGCGCACCAGGCGCTGGGTTTGCGGGCTGATGGCACACAGGCGGGCGAGGGGAAAAGTGTGCGGGCGGGGCAGGGCGGTGAGCAAGCCGCCGTTGCCATGTTTCTGCCAGCGGAAGGCGATGGCTTGCCAATCGGGTTCGCGCTGTTCGGGCGGCAGGATTTGGTCGAGGCGGCGCAGCACGGAGGCAGCCTGGGTGAGGAAGGGTTTGAGTTTCATGGCGCGGTTGGATGGCTGGTTATCAAAGGAGAGAAGGCTACCTGAAAATGGCGGCACGGCACAAGGGGCAGGGCGGCGATAGCTGGTTGCTATGGCAATGGAAATTGTCATTTGCCCGCTCTGGCAGTATCATTGCCCATTTTTCAGGAAAGCCGCCATGAGCACCGCATTGATTCAAGACTACCTGCGCACCCAAGGCCTGAAACTGCCGGCAGAGGCGGTGCAGATCGCCATGCTCACTGCCAGTAGCGTGATGGCGGCGGGCAGGGCGGAGATTGAGCCGGAAATCCTGTGGTATCGCAGTGCGGACGGCGTATTGGAGCAGCATCTGCCGCGCAACGAAGCGCACCACGCCCGGTTGCGCCAAATCTTTATGGCGCTTGATTCCGCCTATACCGCTAGCCCCTGCCGCAGCGCCGCCGTGTATCTGCTGCACACACCAGTTAGCCTGCTGCACCTGGTGGCGCAAGGCGAGCCGTTGGAAAAGCTGCTTGCCGTAGAGCAAGACTTAGAAGCCGCGCACACCGCCCACCTGGCCACGCGCAGCGCGCAAACCGGCTGGCTGAACCAAATAGACGACGTTGCCCAATGGCTGCAAAACGGCGACCTCGCCGGTAGCCGCCACCGCCCCGGCAGCCAGCTGGCCGTACCGGTATGCGCCGAAAACGGCCGCGTGCTCGGCGTGGTGTATCTCGAACATGGCCACACCGCTGCCTTCGATGAAGCCGCCCAAAGCATCTGGGTCGGCCTGGCTCTTGCCTTGACCGAACCGCTCGCCGATTTGTTGCAGCCGGAAGACGCCGTCGAATAAAGGCTACCTGAAAGTTAAAAACAAGCACTCCACACACCAAACAAGCACCATGACCCCGCTAAAATTCATCGCCTCCTGCCGCCTGCCCACCGAATACGGCATCTTTACCATGCACGGCTTCGAAGAGCCAAGCGGCCAAGAACACATCGCCCTGAGCATGGGCAATATCGCCAACGGCGAGCCCGTGCTCTCCCGCATCCACTCCGAATGCCTCACCGGCGACGCCCTGTTTTCGCAAAAATGCGACTGCGGCCCCCAGCTACAAGCCGCCATGCAGGCCGTGCAGCGCGAAGGGCGCGGCGTGATTGTGTATCTGCGCCAAGAAGGACGCGGCATCGGCCTCATCAATAAAATCCGCGCCTACGCGCTGCAAGACCAAGGCCTCGATACCGTAGAAGCCAACCTCGCCCTCGGCCTGCCCGTAGACGCCCGCGATTTCAGCCTGGCTCAAGCCATCTACCAACACCTCGGCGTTCACTCCATCCGCCTGCTTACCAATAATCCCGATAAAATCAGCAAGATGGAGAAAAGCGGCATTAAAATCACCGAACGCGTGCCACTTTTGGTGGGACAAAACAGCGAGAACACAGGCTACCTGAAAACCAAAGCCGCCAAACTCGGCCATTTGATCGACAATTAATTTTTCAGGTAGCCTCCCGCTCCAAGACTACCTGAAACCTAAAATCCACCCAACAAAGGCAACTTCCATGACCCTCCGCATCGGACAAGGCTACGACGTCCACCAGCTCGTGCCCGGCCGCCCGCTCATCCTCGGCGGCGTAACCATCCCCTTTGAAAAAGGCCTGCTCGGCCACTCCGACGCCGACGCTCTGCTGCACGCCATCACCGATGCCCTGCTCGGCGCCGCCGCCTTGGGCGATATCGGCACCCACTTCCCCGACACCGCCGCCGAACATAAAGACGCCGACAGCCGTGCCCTGCTGCGCCAAGCCTACACCGTGGTGCAGGCTCAAGGCTGGCGTGTAGTGAACGTGGACAGCACCATTATTGCCCAGCAGCCCAAACTGCTCCCCCATATCGACGCCATGCGCGCCAACATCGCTGCCGACTTGGGGCTGGCTGAGAACTGCGTCAATATCAAAGGCAAAACCAACGAAAAACTCGGCTACCTCGGCCGCATGGAAGGCATCGAAGCCCAAGCCGTGGTGCTGCTGGAAAAGGCTGGCGGATAAACCCCGAATTCCGCGTATAAAAACGAAAAACGAGCGGGAGGGACGCGGATTTGCCAAGCCGCCCGTTTTTCAGGTAGCCTCAAGCCCCATCAGGCTACCTGAAACCGGATTTGCCCCTTCTTTCCTTTTCAGGTAGCCTCTCTGCCACCAGCCGGAAAGGCCGCACGATGAAATTCACCAACCTCCACCAAAACTTCATCCTCCTCGCCCCGCTTAGCATCAAGCAACACCTTGAAAACCGTGCCTTCTGGCCCGCCTTCATCAACGAAATCAACCCCTTCGCAGGTAAAATCAAAGGCATACCGCGCATCGGTGCCAGCCAATATGACAGCAAAGGGGAAGTCAAACTCGGCCGCCTATCGTGGCGCGCGGAAAAATTGCAGAAACTTGCCGATAACTACTATCTCAGCACCCATCCGGAAGCCTTTGACTTTCCCTACTTCTTTGCCAATTTCCCTAGCCCCGTTACCTGTTCCAAGCAAGACACCACGCCGGCGCTTACTCTGACGCTGGATGACGCCACCTCCGGCGGCCTGCTGCAGAGCGGCCTGCTGCTCAGCTTCCGCCAAGATTATTTCGACGAACTGGGCGAAACTGTTGTGCACGAATTACTCAACCGCCTCAGCGCGCTGCTGCAAGCCGGTTTGCGCCTGCGGAAACAAACACAATACGCCTACCCCTACAAGGATAGCCTTTCCGACGTATGGCAAGACTGCATCATGGATTTATTCCCCACCCATGCCGCCGAGCTTACGAAAAAAGGCTGGGAAATTAAAAAAGATTTTGCCGGCTGGGCAAAGTTCTAAACCCCGTCCGCCAAAGCAAAAGGGCAGGGTGGCCTGCATACCCAAACTCCCGCCCGCATAGTAGAATAAGGCTACCTGAAACGAAGCCAAGCCCACCAATCACGCTAACAGGAGAACACTATGTCCGCCCAAGACCAACTCAAACGCACCGCCGCCCAAAAAGCCCTCGAATTCGTGCCCGAAAATGCCTACATCGGCATCGGCACCGGCAGCACCGTAAACTTTTTCATCGAAGAGCTGGCCAATAGCGGCATCCGCATCAAAGGTGCCGTTTCCACCTCCAAAGCTACCAGCGAACTTTTGAAACAACACGGCATCCCCGAAGTGCCGCTCACCGAGGCGGACGAGCTGCCCGTGTATATCGACGGCGCCGACGAAGTCAACCACAGCCTGCAAATGATTAAAGGCGGCGGCGGCGCGCTGTTGGCCGAAAAAATCGTGGCCAGCGCCGCCGAAAAATTCGTCTGCATCGTAGACGAGAGCAAATACGTTTCCAGGCTGGGCAAATTCCCGCTGCCGATCGAAATCATCCCCGCCGCCCGCTCGCTGGTGTCGCGCCAGCTGCTCAAATACGGCGGCAGCCCGCAGCTGCGCTTGAATTTCACCACCGACAGCGGCCATAAAATCATCGATGTGCACAATATGCCGATCAACGAGCCGCTCAAACTGGAAGACGAACTCAACCGCATCCCCGGTATCGTGGAAAACGGCCTGTTTGCCCGCCATCCTGCCCACGTGCTGATTATTGGCCGGGCAGAAGGCGCAGAAGTGATCAAAATCGGCAGCTGATTGCAGCCGTTTGGCCGGGCAGGGCGGCAGGCTACCTGAAAATGGCAGCCTGCAATGGGGAGCGCAAACTTGCCCCAGGCTTGTGTATAAATGCCAGAGCTCTCCTGGATATTTTCATATTTCAGGTAGCCTCAAGCAGCATTTATCAGGCTACCTGAAAACATCAAACCAATTGAAAATACGCAATCTTTACGCAGGAAGACAAGTTTCTGCATATCCAATCACCAGCTCAATCATCAGAAAGGGAACGCATGAAACTGCAAGATAGAGTCATCCTGATTACCGGCGCATCACAAGGCCTCGGTGCCGAAGCCGCCCGCGCCTGTGCCGAAGCCGGCGCCACCGTAGTGTTGGTGGGAAGACATCAGAAAAAGCTGGAAAAAGTGTACGACGCCATCGTTTCCGCCGGCTGCCCCGAGCCCTTTGCCGTGGTGTTCGACCTGATGGCCGCTGAAGAACAGGAATACGAACGCCTGGCCAAAGCCGTAGCCGAAGCCACCGGTGGCCGTCTCAACGGCATCATTCATAGTGCCGCCTATTTTTATGCACTCTCGCCGCTCGAATTCCAAACCGTGGCTGAGTGGGTAAACCAATACCGCATCAACACCGTCGCCCCCATGGCGCTCACCCGTGCCTGTTTGCCTATGCTGCAGGCTGCCTCCGACGCTTCGGTGGCCTTTATCGGCGAGAGTCATGGCGAAACTCCGCAAGCCTACTGGGGCGGCTTCGGCGCCTCTAAAGCCGCTTTGAACTATTTGTGCAAAGTTGCCGCCGATGAATGGGCACGTTTCCCCAATCTGCGTGCCAACGTGCTCGTTCCTGGTCCCGTTAATTCCCCGCAACGCATGAAAACCCATCCTGGCGAATCTCGCAGCGAACGCCGCGAATTAAGCGAACTTGCCCCTGAGTTTGTGTATTGGATGAGCGAGGAAAGCAAAGGCCGCAGTGGCGAGATTGTATATCTATAAGCAGTTTAAATTTGTGTAGCAGATTTTCAGGTAGCCTGATTGCATGTGAAAAGGCTACCTGAAAATTTATGTTTCTAATGCAGATAACAACTACAGATTGAACACTCTAGTTATATACAACAAAAATATTTCGCTGCCTTGCAGATTGTTTCAAATCAGCGAATGTATACTTAATTAGCCTGCATAAAATGAACAATACTAAAGTTCGCATAATGTATATTATGTAAAATTATTCGTAAGTAATATTGAATCGTATGCCTGAGTTGTATACAGATGGCTTTCTAATTATGCTGATCTTTTAGGATATACGCGTTCAAAAAACGCCGAAACGGATTGATTGACCATTTCGGCGTTTATTTATGGGGCTGTACTAGATTAGCAGATATGTTATCCTCGAAATATGAAGATAACACACTGCAAATTAAGGAAGAAAGTACAGAAAGAACTGCTCCGCTTTTTTGTACTCGAAGTTACCGCCCGTTCTGCCGCCGATATTTTGGGTATCCATCCCAATTCGGCAGCCCTGTTCTACCGCAAAATCCGTATGGTCATCAGCCATCATTTGGCCTTGGCTGCCGATGAGGTTTTCGATGGCTCTGTCGAATTGGACGAAAGCTATTTCGGCGGACGGCGTAAAGGCAGACGTGGTCGCGGTGCTGCAGGAAAAGTGGTTGTCTTTGGCATTCTGAAACGCAACGGACGGGTCTATACCGTTGTGGTGGATAATGCCAAGTCCGATACTTTGATGCCTGTGATCAAACAGGAAATCATGCCGGACAGTATTGTTTATACCGATAGTCTGAGCAGTTACGACAAGTTGGACGTGAGCGGTTTTATCCATTACCGCATCAACCATTCCAAGGAATTTGCCGACCGTCAGAACCACATCAACGGCATTGAGAATTTTTGGAATCAGGCGAAACGTGTCTTGCGCAAATACAACGGAATCGATCGCAAATCTTTCCCGCTGTTCTTGAAAGAATGCGAATTTCGATTTAACTTCGGCACACCGTCCCGGCAGCTTAAAATCCTGCGGGATTGGTGTGGAATTTAGGGCTAATCTAGTACAGCCCCTTATTTATTATTGCAGAATAGATTTAAGCAAGGGGCTTAGGAAGCAAAATTCAATTTACCTAACACGAAGTCGATATCTTTATCGCCACGGCCGGAAAGATTTACTAGCAGGCGTTTGCTGCTGTCGAGTTCTGCGGCACGGCGTAAGGCATAGGCAACGGCGTGGGCGGATTCGAGAGCGGGAATAATACCTTCTTCGCGTGAGAGTGCCAGGAAGGCGCTGAGGCATTCGGCATCGGTGGCGGTTTCGTAGCGGCCGCGGCCGATATCCTTCAAATGGCAATGCTGCGGGCCGACGCCGGGGTAATCCAGACCGGAGGCAATAGAATGTACGGCAGCGGGTGTGCCGTCTTCGTTTTGCAGGTAGTAGCAGTTGAAGCCTTGGATATTGCCGAATTTGCCTTTGGTTATGGTGGCAGCGTGGCGGCCGGGCTTGTCGAGGCCTTCACCGGCCGGCTCTACGCCCACCAAGGCTACGGATTGGTCGTCCATAAAGGCATTGAACAGGCCGATGGCGTTGGAACCGCCGCCCACGCAGGCGATGACTTCATCCGGCAAACCGCCCTGCTCGCGCTGGAATTGTTCGCGCGCTTCGTGGCCGACAATACTTTGGAAATAGGCCACCATTTCGGGATACGGTGCGGGGCCGACCACGGAGCCGATGGCAAACATGCTGCTGTCGATTTGTTCCAGATAGGCGGCGAAAGCGCTATCAACGGCTTCTTTGAGCGTGCCTGCCCCGGCGGATACGGGCACGAGTTTAGCGCCGAGGATTTTCATGCGGGATACATTGGGGTGCTCTTTGGCAATATCGACCACGCCCATGTGGATTTCGCATTCGAGGCCGAGCAAGGCGGCGGCGGTGGCGAGCGCTACGCCGTGTTGGCCTGCGCCGGTTTCGGCAATCACTTTTTTCTTGCCGAGTTTTTTGGCCAGCAGCACTTCGCCGATGCAGTGGTTGATTTTGTGGGCGCCGGTGTGGTTGAGGTCTTCGCGTTTGAGGAAGATTTGCGCGCCGCGTTTGGATAGTGTGCGGGCATGGTAGATGGGGCTGGGGCGGCCGACATAGGTGGCTTGTAGGCGTTTCATTTCTTGGATGAATTCGGCATCATTCACGATTTGGCGGAAGCCGTGCTCAATTTCGGCCAGGGCTTGTGCCAGTGCGGGATGGCCGATGCGGCCGCCGTGTTGGCCGAAATTGCCGTTGCTATCGGGAAGAATTAGGGAGTGGAGCTGCTCTTGAATCATGTTTTTTCCTGGTTGGTTTACTGGAGAATGGTTTCGTTTTACAACAGTTTGTATCCCAGTTTCAAGTAGCCTTTTAATATTTCAGGCTACCTGAAATAGAAGTGGCCGCCCTGCCCTGTTTTTCAGGTAGCCTCTGCTCGGGTAAGCAACATCGCATCGCCATAGCTGAAAAAGCGGTATTGCTGTTCGATGGCGTGGCGGTAGGCGGCGCGGATGTGTTCGACGCCGGAAAAGGCGCTCACCAGCATCAGCAGAGTGGATTTGGGCAGATGGAAGTTGGTAATCAGGCCATCGGCTACCTGAAAACGGTAGCCCGGGGTGATGAAAATATCGGTATCACCCTCGCCTGCTTGCAGATGGCTGTTTTGGGCGGCGGCTTCCAGGCTACGCATTGAGGTGGTGCCGACCGCCCATACGCGTTTGCCGTTTGCTTTGGTTTCCGCAATGGCTTCAACGGTTTCAGTGGGGATGCTATACCACTCTTTATGCATTTTGTGTTCGACAATATTTTCGCTGCGCACGGGCTGGAAGGTGCCGGCGCCCACGTGCAGGGTAATTTCGGCGCGGTGGATGCCGTTTGCCTGCAGTTGGTTCAACAATTCAGGGGTGAAGTGCAGGCCGGCGGTGGGGGCGGCAACGGCGCCTTGGTGTTTGGCGTAAATAGTTTGGTAGCGCTCGTCGTCGGCTGCATCGGCAGCGCGCTCAATATAGGGTGGCAGCGGCAGGCGGCCGGTTTGTTCGAGAATTTGGTATACGTTGAGGCTACCTGAAAACCGCAGCTTAAAAAGCTCGCCTTCGCGTTCTTCCATTTGCGCCCGAATACCGCCGTCAAATTCCAGCAGGCTGCCGGGTTTGGGCGACTTAGAGGAGCGGATGTGCGCTAGGGCGCAGTGTTCGTCCAACACGCGTTCAATCAAGGCTTCAATGCGCCCGCCGCTGGCTTTGTGCCCGAACAGGCGGGCTTTCATCACTTTGGTGTTGTTGAACACGAGCAGATCGCCGGCTTCGAGCAGGTTTGGCAGCTCGGCAAACAGGCGGTCACATAGGAGGTCGCCTGAGCGGGCATCGAGCAGTCGGCTGCTGCCGCGCTGTTCGGGCGGCTGTTGGGCAATCAGGTGTTCGGGCAGGTGGAAATCGAAATCGGCAAGCTGCATGGCACAGTAGGCAGACGGAGAAAAGCGGGCATTATATAACCATTTTGCTTGGGTGTTTGGGGTTTGCGTTTTCAGGTAGCCTCATATCGGCCAAGGCTACCTGAAAAATTGGCAAGGGTATTAAACCGATATTTTCAGATTACCCTCCTCCACCTCTGAAAAAATCAGCTAAAACCCTTGCCAGACGGGCATAAAGCAGCTACCTTTCGTTTGATTCCCTATTGCGTACGGTATTTCGATGAGCAAACAGCTGTATTCCGGCAAAATTTGGAGCAAACTCTGGCTGAAAGCGCTGCTTTTCGGCCTGGTTTTGTTGGCATTGTGGCTGGGTGCATCATTCGGTTTGAGCCGATTGCTCAGTGAAGCCCGCATCCGCCAAACCGCCAACCAAATGCTTACCGCACAAGGCCAGCAGCTGAATTTTGATGGCCGCCAAATCGAACGCGGCTGGTTTCCCTACCCTTATGTGGTGCTGCACCAAGTGGGGTTGAGCCGTACGCAGGAAAACGGTCAAACGCTGAATGCCGAGGCCGTGCGGCTTTCATTTAGTTGGTCGGCTTTGTGGGGCGATGTGTCTATCCACAGCCTGCATCTGCAACGTGCCAGCATCAGCGCGCGTCGGCTGGAAAGCGGGCAATGGGAAGTGGCTGGGTTTACCGCGAATAAAGCAGAAAGCAGCACCCTGCCCCGCCGGATCGAGCTCGACGATTGCTCCCTGCGCCTGCAATACGGCGAACAAAGACAAACCCTGCGCCAAGTGTCTGGCTTTATCGATCGTGCCGCCGAAAACTTTAGCCTCTCTGCCAGCCTGTTTACCCCGCAGGAATACCGGATAGAAGCTTCCGGCGCTTATAGCGGCAGCCACTTTGAACAACTCCAAGCCAATTTGGCTGGCTTCCTACCCAATGGCCAGCCCTTTACCGCCGCCTGGCAAGGCAATGCCGACTATACTGCCGAGCAAAGCCGGCTCAATACCAAAGACGGCCGGCTCAGTATCCAAGTTCCTGCCTGGTCGCTCAATATTGATGGCAATACCCGCAACTGGCAATTCTCCCCCGACAGCGTCGTTTTGCCTGAAACCCACATTGTCTTCAACATCGAAGCTGACAACAGCCAACCATCGGCTGAAACCGTGCGGCATAGCGGCAGTGGCAGCATCAACAAAGTTTCCTATCAAAACCGCACCTTAGCAATCGCTGGTTTCCAACTCAGCGGTGCAGTGGAATACGAGCAAGGCAGCAGCGGCTACAGCGCCAACGGCCGCCTCCAAGCCCAGCCCGGGCATTTTCAAATCGACAACCTCTACCTCAGCACCCGCCACAACGCCGCCCCCGGCAGCATGCCCTATCTCTCCGGTCAATGGCATGGCCAAGCCACCGGTAATAGCCAAAACTGGAAAGCCGAATTGCAAGGTAGCCTCGACAACAGCGAAGGCTACCTGAAAATTTCCGGTAGCCTCAACGAGCAAGGCCACAACATCGAAGCGGCTCTCAGTCTGAGTAAACTTTCGCTCAGCAGCTATCTCGAAACCAAACGCCCCGCCCCTGCTACCGAAAACACCGCAGCCCCCCTGTGGCTGCAATACTGGCCGCGCGCCCTGCGTCATCGCCAAATCCAGCTTACCCTCGATATCGGTACGCTTGAAAGCTCCGGCCTGCAAATCCAAAACTTCCACAGCACCCTGCACCTTGATGCCGACAAGCTCGAAGCCCAAACCATCAAAATGCAGATGTATGAAGGCAATGCCGAAGGCAGTGCCGTGTTGCACCGCGGCAGCCGGCCAAAATGGGAAACCGCTATCCAATTCAACAACATCCAAATCAAACCCTTGCTGCAAGACGCCTTCCGATTTAACCATCTCAGCGGTCGCGGCAACGCAGCTTTCCGCCTCGGTGCAGAAGGTCTCAAACGCAGCGAATGGCACACCACCCTGGCCGGGCAAGGCAAAATCGTGCTCGACAACGGCGCTTGGCAAGGCATCAACCTTGGCAAACTCCTCAACAAGCCAGAGAATCTACCCGCCCAAAACCTGATCCGCTACAACGCCGAGAGCAACACCCCCTTCCGCCATTTCAGCATCGAAGCCAGTGTAGAAAACGGCATCGGCACCACGCCCAGCCTCAGCCTGCAAAGCGACAGCCTCAATCTCAGCGGCCAAGGCAGCTTCGACATTCGAACTGCCACCCTCAACTACGCCGTGCTCGCCAGTGCCGGACAAGACCTCTGGTTGCCGTTGAAAATCAACGGTAGCATCAGCCGTCCCAACTTTGCCCTCGATTACCAACGCATTACCAGCAATCTGCAAAGCCCCGAACAAAAACAACGCGCCTTGCAAGACGTGCTGCAACAGCAATGGCAGTGGATACAGAAACTGCCGGAGAACCAACAGCCATAGCTGTGCCACCTTGCTTCCAAATTTGCTTATCTTTTCCTAGTAATAAGTTTCAGGTAGCCTAAACCGGCCACACAAAGGCTACCTGAAAGCGGAAGCCTTAGCGCAGTTAAAACTTGCAGCGTAATTTTTCAGGTAGCCTGCTACTTGAAGCGGATTGATCCCACAAAAAACAGCCTGTCGCTGAAGCGTACAGGCTGTTGCTATTTGGAAAGGGCTTTGCCGAGTTTGGCAGTGGTGTAGTGTTTTTAGTCCTCTTGCGCCCCAAGTTGCAGGTAGTTCTGCAAGCCCAAATTTTCCACCAGATCCAGCTGGGTTTCCAGCCAGTCGAGGCGTTCTTCGTTTTCGTCTTTCTGTTTTTCCAACAGCTGGCGGGAAACGTAGTCCTGCTTTTCTTCGCACACGGCAATGGCTTCTACCAATGCCTGGTGTTTGTCTTGCTCTTTTTGCAGGTCGCAGCGGATGATTTCTTCGGTATTTTCGCCAATCAGCAGTTTGCCGAGCTCTTGCAGGTTGGGCAGACCTTCCAGCAGGAGGATGCGCTCGATCAGGTCATCGGCTGCTTTCATCTCGGTGATGGATTGTTTGTAGAAATAACCGCCCAGCTCTCCCAAGCCCCAGTTTTTCAGGATGCGGGCATGCAGGAAATACTGGTTGATGGTAATGAGCAGGATGCCCAAATTTTTATTGAGCTGGCGGATAACTTCGCGATCGCCTTTCATGCGTTTTCCTTTCTGTATTACAGCTGGCTTTATTACAGCTGGCTTTGCAGATAATTCTGCTCGCCAACGAGGTCGATAAGGCGCAGCTGTTGTTCGAGCCAGTGGGCGTGATCTTCTTCAGTGTCTTTGAGCTGATTGATCAGCAAATCACGGGTTACATAGTCTTGCTTTTCTTCGCACAATTTGATGCCGCGTTTGAGGTTTTCGCGTACTTCGTATTCGGTATCCAAATCGAATTGCAGCATTTCGCGCACATTACGGCCGATGCGCACGGGAGCGGGCACCATCTGTGGTGTGCCGCCGAGCATCAGGATACGGCGGATGAAATCGGCGGCGTGGCCGGTTTCGTCTTCCATTTCGTGGCCGATACGCTCGAAGAGCTTGGTGTAGCCCCATTCGTCGTACATGCGGGAGTGGATGAAATATTGATCGCGGGCGGCAAGTTCGCCGGCCAAGAGTTGGTTCATGTAGTCGATAACTTCTTTGTTGCCTTGCATTGTTTTGCTCCTGTGAATAAATAGAATGATGCGTGTAATGGCAGCAGTAATATATGCTGTCGTTTCAACTTGGTGGATTATACGCAGCTTAATGCGAAAATTCTCATATCGCGCTTATTAATGCGAATAATTATCCTGAAAAATAAGCGATTTCTTTTCAGTATGCAGCAGAAAATTTCAGAAAAATAAAATGGTTAGACAGCTTAGTTTAGCCAACTGAATCTGCCAATGATTATCAATGGATAAAATATTTACTTTTCTTTGCACTTAATAGTGTGTTTTTTAGGAATTTCATTAGAAACATTGGCTTGTGTGCGCATGATAACTATTGCTATTTCATTAGGCGCAACGGGCTATTTTCTGGTCTTGCCTTCTGTATTGGTAAAGGCTACCTGAAAATGGGTTCCTGCGAGGAAAACAGTTTTCAGGTAGCCTTTTGGTTTTGAAACTTGGATTAAATACATCTTCATACCAAGCGATGATGCACTAACAATGCAAAAGCAAGATACAGCAAAGGCTACCTGAAACACCTTTCAGGTAGCCTTTGCCGACAAGTCTATCAAGCAGTTTCGCTGCCGCCAACAGTTAAGCCGGCATCGATACGCAGCGTGGGCTGCCCCACGCCCACGGGCACGCTCTGGCCTTCTTTACCGCACACGCCGATACCGCTGTCGAGCGCCATATCGTTGCCGATCATGCTCACATGTTTGAGTACTTCCGGCCCGCTGCCGATGATGGTAGCGCCTTTCACGGGGTATTGCAGCTTGCCGTTTTCCACCCACCACGCTTCGGAGGCGCTGAACACGAATTTGCCGCTGGTGATGTCCACCTGCCCGCCGCCGAAGTTCACGGCATACAGGCCTTTTTCGATTGAGGCAATGATTTCTTCCGGCTCGCGGTTGCCGTTTTGCATGAAAGTGTTGGTCATGCGCGGCATGGGTGCGGCAGCGTAGCTTTCGCGGCGGCCGTTGCCGGTTACTGCCATGCCCATCAGCCGGGCATTGGTTTCGTCTTGCAGGTAGCCAGCCAGGATGCCGTCTTCAATCAGCACGGTTTGGCGGGTGGCGTTGCCTTCATCGTCCAGATTGAGCGAGCCGCGCCGCAGCTCGATATTGCCTTGGTCCACCACGGTTACGCCTTTGGCTGCCACGCGTTCGCCCAAACGGCCGGCAAACGCGCTGGTGCCTTTGCGGTTGAAATCGCCTTCCAGCCCGTGCCCTACGGCTTCGTGCAGCAGCACGCCCGGCCAACCGCTGCCGAGCACCACGGTCATGCTGCCGGCGGGCGCGGGACGCGATTCCAGGTTGACTAAGGCCTGTTTTACCGCCGCCTCCACATAACTGCGCAGCCGCTCTTCGCTGAAATAATCCAGCCCGTGCCGCCCGCCGCCGCCAAAGCTGCCCACTTCGCGCCGCTCGCCCTGCTTGGCCACCACGGTAATACTCAGGCGCACCAGCGGGCGGATATCGGCGGCGGTGATGCCGTCCAGCCGCGCCAAATAGATTAAATCGTGTTCGCAAGTCAGCCCGGCCATCACTTGCACGATGCGCGGGTCGGCAGCTTTGGCCAGCTGCTCGACACGGTTGAGCAGCGCCACTTTGGCGGCTGAATCTAAGCCGGGAATCGGGTTATCCGGTGTGTAGAGTGCAACCTGTTGGCGGCTGGCTGAACCAGCCAGCTTAACTTGCCGCTCCTGCCCCGTCGCACCAATGGTGCGTACCGCTTCTGCCGCCTGCCGCAATACGGCCGGGCTTAGGCTGTCGGCATACGCAAACGCGGTTTTCTCACCCGACACCGCCCGCACGCCCACACCTTGATCAATCTGAAAACTGCCGGATTTCACCATGCCCTCTTCCAAATGCCAGCTTTCATAAGCAGTGCGCTGGCAGTAGATGTCGGCATAGTCCACTTGATGGGCGGAAATGGCAGATAAAGCACGGGCGATTTCGTCGGTGCCCAGTTGGTTGGCGTGCAACAGTTGCGTGGAAACGGTGGAGTGCGCTGTGTTCATGGCGTTAAAGGATTGAAAACGAAAGTCGGGCGGCATTATATAACGGCTGGGCAGTTGCTCGTATTGCCTGTTGCTAGGATTGTGAAAATAAATCGCACCCATGCGCATCGATAAAAATATTTTCCATTTAAATATTGATAACAATTATCGTTTGTGTATAATAGCCGCAACCCCTTTCTTATGGGGCATAGCTGAAGAAGCTATATCTACCCAATTCCACAGGAGTGCGCCTAGCGAAACCAATTGCTTAATATCCCAATACTCAAAACCGAAAAGTTGAAGCCCGCTGCCGAAAACAGCGGGTTTCGGCTGTTTGCAGCACACGCAAAACAGCGCCGGATTTACTCTGGCACCTTAAATTAAGCTATAATGCCCCGCTTTTGGGCGCAGGCTACCTGAAAACCAAACAGCCTGCACACAGACAACTTCCCCCCGAGGACAAGAAAAATGGGCTTTTTGCAAGGCAAAAAAATCCTGATTACCGGCATGATTTCCGAGCGTTCCATTGCCTACGGTATCGCCAAAGCCTGCCGTGAACAAGGTGCTGAGCTGGCGTTTACCTATGTGGTAGACAAATTGGAAGAGCGCGTGCGCAAAATGGCGGCCGACTTCGGCTCCGATTTGGTATTCCGCTGCGATGTGCAAAATGATGCTGAAATTGAACAAGTATTTGCCGACCTGGGCAAAAAATGGGATGGTCTCGACGGCCTGGTGCACGCTATCGCCTTCTCGCCCAAAGAAGCCCTCAGCGGCGATTTCTTAGACAGCATCAGCCGAGAAGCCTTTGAAATTTCACACGACGTTTCCGCCTACAGCCTGCCCGCGCTGGCTAAAGCAGCCCGCCCGATGATGCGCAACCGCAACAGCGCCATCCTTGCGCTTACTTATCTGGGTGCCGTGCGTGCCATACCCAACTACAACGTAATGGGCATGGCAAAAGCCAGCTTGGAAGCCGCTATCCGCTTCACTGCCGCCTGCGTCGGCCCCGAAGGCATCCGTTGCAACGGTATTTCCGCCGGCCCGATTAAAACCTTGGCTGCCGCCGGCATTGCCGATTTCGGCCGCCTGCTCAACCACGTTGCTTCGCAAAACCCGCTGCGCCGCAACGTAACCATCGAAGAAGTGGGCAACACTGCCGCCTTCCTGCTGTCCGACCTATCCTCCGGCATCACCGGCGAAATCACCTACGTGGACGGCGGCTACAGCATCAACGCCCTAAGCGGCACCGGCGCCTAATTTTTCGCCCGATTTAGCCCGTTAAGGGCACACAGGCTACCTGAAAACAATTTTAACGAAAGTAAAAATCCGTTTTCAGGTAGCCTCTTGCTTGCCCAGCACCAAGACAGTGCCCCGTTTTGGTGTTATCCTTGCGCTTTCCTAATATCACGCATTTTGGTTGTTGCATGAAAAAACTCCTTTGGCTGTTCTCCGGCCTCATCCTGCTGCTGGCCGCCCTATTCCTCGGTGCGCCCTACTATCTCGGCATCAAAGCCGAACAAAGCCTGAACAAACAGCATGAAATCCTAAGCCACACATCCTTCTTGCAAGTCGAATCCCGCCGCTACGAGCGCGGCTGGTTCAGTTCGCACGAAACCACCGTGGTGCGCTTCAAGCCCACCTTCCTGGCGCAGCTGCAAGACAAACTGCCCGACAACATTAAAACTATCCTCACCCAGCCTATCACGCTGGAGAGCAACATCAAACACAGCCTGTTTGCCAACGGCAGCATGCCCGTACGCGCCGTGGTAGACACCGAATTCGTTTTCCAGCCCGAAAGCCGCGAAATACTGCAACGCTTCTTCGGTAGCCAAGCCCCTGCCAACCTGCGCAACGTGATCCAACTCAACGGCAACGGCCGCCTCACTTGGCAGGTGCCCGCTTTCAAATATCAAGAGCTCTCCGGCATTGCCATTAATTGGCAAGGTCTCGAAGGCAGCACCGACTACGCCAAATACTTCACTGAATACCAAAGCAACCTGAATAACCCCGGCCTCACCATCACCCTGGCCGACAAAGGCAGCGTTTCCTACAAAAACCTCCAGCTGCACACCGAAACCCGAGAAGGCAGCCACAACCTTGCCTTGGGCAACAGCAAGCTCACCCTTGGACAGGTGGAAGTGGAATGGAAAGACAGCATCAACTATGACATCCGCCTCAACGATGTGCTGAACATGGTGTCCGACCTGCAAATCGGCAGCTTCATCAACCCCTATGGCCAAGTGCCGCCCGCCAAAATCACCCTCAACGACCTGCAAATCGAAACCCGCATGGATCAAGACGGCCGCTGGGTGAATACCGAAGGCAAATTCGGCTTTGCCAAGCTCAACTACGGCAGCGACAACTACGGCCCGCTGGCCATCCACGTGAGCGCAGAACACCTAGATGCCGAAAGCCTCGCCGCGCTCAAAACCCGCCGCGACCAGCTCATCACCCAGCGCCTCAGTGACGAGCAAATGCGCGAAGCCCTGCTTGCCGCCCTGCGCAACGAAGCCGCCGGCCTGTTTACTAACGATCCCGTTATCCGGCTCAAACAGTTCGACCTCACCACCCCGCAAGGCATGATCAGCGGCAACGGCGAACTCAAATTCAGCGGCCTTACCGCTGCCGATTTGAACGATATCGACAATCTGCTCGCCAAAACCGACGCCGATTTCCACATCGCCGCGCCGCAGCAAGTGATCGAACGGCTCACCGCCGCCCAGGCCAAAAACTACATCAGCGTCGATCCATCCCTACCCGATGCCGACCACGAAATCAAAGAAGCCGTGCGCCTGTGGCTCGACAGCGTGCTCGAAAGCATGGCGCGCCAAGGCTACCTGAAAATCGATGGCAACCAAATCGTGAGCACCCACATCGTCGTGCGCAACAAAACCTTCAGCATGAACGGCAAGCGCATCGAATCGCAAGCCGATGAAAACCTGTTGCCCGACAGCTCCCTGCCCGCCGATTCCAGTGCCCCGACCACGCCGGCATCCGTACCGGCCGCAGCCTCGGCTGCTTCCGCCCCGCCGAAGGGCGCATCCGCTCCCTAGCCCAGCAACAGAAGGCTGCCGTTTCAGGTAGCCTTCTGATTATTTTCCAAGCAAGCGTTGCACAAAATGAGCCAGCCTCCCTACCCGCCCGCCGCCTATCCAGAAAAAGTAGGCACTTACCCCGCCCACTGCCATTCCGGCGGCGGCTATTTCTACGACGACGTGCTCGAATACCGCGTGTGGTGCCATCCCGAGCGCGGCGCCCCCGATTTATATGACGGCGACGACTACTTCCATGCCTTCGCCACCCATGCCGAAGCCCTCGCCTTTGCCCAAGGGCAGCCCGGCAGCGAAGCCCCGCTCGTCCTCGTCCGCCAGCAAGAATATATCGACGAACCCCAACCCGGCACCTTCATCCGCCGCACCGGCGAACGCATCACCGAATGGCTGCCGGAATGGCTGGAAAATAGCCGGCGCCAGCCCGGCTCAATCGAAGCCTTTCTAGCCCAACAGGCTAACTGAAAGCAAACGCACTGAGCGCCGGCAAGGCAAACGGCAAGCCCAAGCAAATTTCGCTAAAATGCAACCGGACACAGCAACACCACTTTCAGGTAGCCCCACCTGCTGCTCCTCCGCCTCCCCAAAAGGCTATCTGAAAACGAAGCAAAGCGGAGTTTCTGCGAAGCTAAAACAATGTTTCGGCGCAGCCGAAGCTGAGCCTACAAAGCTAATTGGCAAAACCAAGGCCGTGCCGTCGTAAAAACCAAACAAAACCGCAATCAAATTAACCCACTAAGGCTACCTAAAACCCCATTCCCCATCATGCTCCACACCGATTCCCTCACCGCCGCCGAACCAGAACGCCTCATTACCGCCCGCCAGGTTTCCAGCCAGGAAGAGCAGCTCGAACGTGCCCTGCGCCCCAAAACCCTCGCCGACTACATCGGCCAGGCCAAAACCAAAGAGCAGCTCGGCATCTTCATTCAAGCCGCCAAAAAGCGCGGCGAAGCCCTCGACCACACCCTCCTGTTCGGCCCGCCCGGCCTGGGCAAAACCACCCTCGCCCACATCATCGCCAAAGAACTCGGCGTGAACCTGCGCCAAACCAGCGGCCCCGTGCTCGAGCGCGCCGGCGACCTCGCCGCCCTGCTCACCAACCTCGAGCCGCACGACGTACTATTTATCGACGAAATCCACCGCCTCAGCCCCGTGGTGGAAGAAATCCTCTACCCCGCCCTCGAAGACTACCAGCTCGACATCATGATCGGCGAAGGCCCCGCCGCCCGCAGCGTGAAAATCGACCTGCCCCCCTTTACACTCGTTGGCGCCACCACCCGCGCCGGTATGCTCACCAATCCCCTGCGTGACCGCTTCGGCATCGTCTCCCGCCTCGAGTTCTACAGTAGCGCCGACCTCGCCACCATCGTTTCCCGCTCCGCCGGCCTGCTGCAAATGAGCCTCGACGATACCGGCGCCTTCGAAATCGCCCGACGCAGCCGCGGCACCCCGCGCATTGCCAACCGCCTGCTGCGCCGTGTGCGCGACTACGCCGAAGTGAAAAGCAACGGCCGCGTAGATGCCGCCCTGGCCGATGCCGCCCTGCAAATGCTCGATGTGGACAACGAAGGCCTCGATATGATGGACCGCAAATTCCTCGAGGCCGTACTGCACAAATTCGCCGGCGGCCCCGTCGGCCTGGACAACATCGCCGCCGCCATCGGCGAAAGCCCCGACACCATCGAAGACGTGATCGAGCCCTACCTCATCCAGCAAGGCTTCCTCCAGCGCACCCCGCGCGGCCGCGTCGCCACCGAACGCAGCTACAGCCACTTCGGCCTGCCGTTTAAGCCTTGAAAGCTAGCTGAAACCATCGCATCCTTTTAGCTTCGCAGAAACTTTGCTTTGCTTCGTTTTAGCTTCGCAGAAACTTCGCTTTGCTTCGTTTTCAGGTAGCCTTTCTTACTGTTTAAAGGCTACCTGAAAACCTTATTTAACCAGTTTCCCCTATCCGTCCCTTACTCAACATGCCCCAATTCTCCCATGCCGACCACGCCCTGATGCAGCAAGCCATTGCCCTTGCCTGGCAAGGTCGTTTTTCCACTTCGCCCAATCCGCGCGTCGGCTGCGTGATTGCGCAGGGCGGGCAGATTGTCGGCCAAGGTTTCCACCTCAAGGCCGGCGAGCCACATGCCGAAGTGCACGCCCTGCGCCAGGCCGGCAGCGCCGCGCAAGGCGCCACCGCCTACGTTACCCTCGAACCTTGCGCCCACCACGGCCGCACCCCGCCCTGCGCCGAAGCACTGATCCGCGCCGGCGTGCGCCGCGTGGTGGCTGCCATGCAAGACCCCAACCCCTTAGTGGTGGGCAAAGGGCTGGCCATACTTGAAGCCGCCGGCATTCAGGTAGCCTGCGGCCTGATGGAACGCGAAGCGCGGCAGCTCAACCGCGGCTTCCTCTCCCGCATCGAACGCGGCCGCCCGTTTGTAAAGCTGAAAACCGCTGCCAGCCTCGACGGCAAAACCGCGCTCGCCAACGGCCAGAGCCAATGGATTACCGGCGAAGCGGCGCGGCACGACGTGCAAATCCAGCGCGCCGAAAGCTGCGCCGTGCTCACCGGCATCGGCACCGTCCTGGCCGACAACCCGCGCCTCACCGTGCGCGACTTCCCCACTTTGCGCCCCCCGCTGCGCGTGCTGCTCGACAGCCGCCTGCGTCTACCCGCCGGCAGCCATCTGCTCGACGGCAGCGCCCCCACGCTTATCTACACCTTGTCCGACCGCCCAGCGCCCGCCGGAGCGGCTGAAATCTGCCGTTTGGAGGCTGATGCCCAGGGCCGCCTCAGCCTGAATGCCGTGCTGGCCGATTTGGCCGCGCGCGGCATCGGCGAGCTGATGTTGGAAGCCGGTGCCACGCTGGGCAGCGCGTTTTTGGCACAGGATTTGGTGGACGAAATCGTCTGCTATCAAGCGCCCAAGCTGCTCGGCGGCGCCCAATCGCCCACTCTGTTCAGGCTACCTGAAAACCCCGCCGCCCTCAGCCGCGAGCCCGATTGGCACACCGTGGGCATCGAACAGCTGGGCGACGATATCAAATGGGTGCTGCAACGGCGGTGCGGCTAAATACCTGCATACCTTCCCGCCTCTGGTTTCCATCCTTGCCAGCTAGGCAAACCTGCCACTGATTTCGCTGCCAAATCACTCCACCACCTGCGGAGGAAGAACAGATTGCCAGCATAAAATAGTTTGCCTATTACTCTTCTCTAAGGCTGCCTGAAAACGCTAAGAGGCTAACTGAAAAAGGAATTTCCACTTTTCAGGTAGCCTCTTTGGCTTACGGCATAAGCTCGGTGCTATGCGCCAATATCTTCCGCTGCTGCAAACTGTTCTACCGACAACGGCGGGCAGCCGAGCAGCTCGGCGAAGGCCTGGCTATCAGCGCAAGAGCCTTGTTGCAGCAAGGTAAAACTATCCTGGCTGACGATGCCGTTGCTGAACAGTTTGGCCAGCGGCAACACCGGGCGCAGCAGCGGCAGCGGGATCGGCAGCACGCGCTGGGCTGGCTTGCTGTGTAGGGTTTGGCGCAGGATGTTGAGGTATTGTGCCAGTGTGAGAGAACGGCTGCACGTCATATTGAGTACCGTGCCGTGCGGCAGGCTGCTGGTTAATAAATCAGCCAAGCCCTGTGCCACATCGGCAACGTGGACGGGCTGCACGTCAAAACAGCCACCGTTAGGCAAAGCGATAATGGGCAGGCGGGCAAGGCGGATAAACAGCTCGCAGCTCGCGCCACCGTGCCCATACACGAGCGATGGGCGGGCAAGCAGTACGCGCATCCTGTGTGCCGTGCCGATTTGGCACACCGCTTCGTCACCCCGCCCTTTGCTGCCCACAAAAGCCACGCGGTGCTTCGGGTCTGCGCCTAATGCGGACAGCTGCACCCAATGCAGCACGCCTTGTTCCGCCGCAATTTTTGCCAACAGTGCTGGCGTGTGGTGATGCACTATTTCCAGCACGTGCTCATCACGGCTCATCACGCCGATACAGTTGAACACGGCATCGGCGCCGTTCAGAATGCTGCGTGCGGCAGCCTCGTTTGGCTGTAAGTAGTCAAACTCACTGCGTGATGGAGTGCGCAGCGTGTGGCTGTGCGCGCGCAGGATTTTGGCAACGCGGCTGCCAATAAAACCGCTTGCACCGAAGAGGACGATGTTCATCATGCCTTAATTTCTTTGGATAAAATTTTTCAGCTAGCCTTTTGTGCGGGCAAGAGGTGGATTTTCAGGTAGCCATTGTTTCAGGCTACCTGAAAGCGTTTTAATACCGCATCAGCAAACGGCGCGCCGTAGCGTTTTGCCGGCGGCAGTAGGCCTGTTTGCGCTGCGGGTTGCGGCTGAAGGCGCGAGCCTCGGTAGCAGGACCTTCCACATAGGCGTTCAGCTCGGCTTGCACCCGTGCGGCATCGGCGGCATAGCGGGTTTCCAGCAGGCTGTTGCAGCGTGCCACTTGGCGCAGGTGGTTTTCAAATTTATGCTGCGGAATGTTTCCCGCTGAGGCATCAGGCGGGCAAGGCATGGTAAATACCATAATTTCCATATTGTCTTTAAGCACTTGGCGGCAGCGTGCCAGCTCCGGGCTTTCAGCAACGGCCTGTGCGGCGAGAGGCAGGAGCAGCATGGGTAGCCAATATTTTTTCATTTTTTCGTCCTTTCTTTCGGTGGGATTCGGCATACGCCGCCTTCGCATCCGGGGCGCGGAAGCAGCCATTTGGGAAATTGGTAACGGTGGCGGGCGAACCACGGATAAAGCCGGTCGGCCAGTTTGTTTAACAGCGGCAGATTGACCAGTTTCACCAGTGCAAAGCCTTGGTAGCCTTCGTACATTTTGCGCACAGCGGCCATTTTTTGCAGCATCACGCTGTCGTCCGTTAAAACGTGCAGGTAGGTGAGCGCGGCTTCGGTGGTGATGCCGTATTGCGCCAACACGGCTTCGCTGCCCTGTATCGGCACGGCTTCCATAAATCCGGCGCGGCTATCCTGCATGATAAGTTCCATCTCCCGCACGCAGATCGGGCATTCGGCATCGTAGAAGATTTTATGCATTCTGTTTCTCCCAATCATGTTCACTCGCTATTGCCTACCACTACTCGGCACAGGGGTGAAATCTTATCCTTTTGATGTTTCAGTTGGTATGTTACAGTCTATTTCGGGCTTCACGCCCTCAAAACCACTGCGTTGCAGCACCTGAATCTGTTTGCGTACCAAATAGGCCAATACCAGCAGCAAACTCACGCCGCCAAACACGGCCCAGCGTAGGGCGTAAAGCAGGTTATCTGCCAAACTGCGCTCGAAATTCGGCGCAAATAGCAGCACGCACAACAGCGGCGTAAACAGGGTTAGGCTCAAATACAACCGCTGCCAAAAAATACCGCTGATTTCCTTCACTTCATCGCGCGGGTCGTTACATAAAAACGCCAGCACCCGCCGCAAAGACACACCTAAAACCAGCCAGCACACCAGGCTCACCGTTAAAGACACCATCACCAAAAGTAACATCACAGATAAAGTATGCATCATCATTCTCCATTTTCAGTTTAACAATCTTTTGTCGGGCGCCTCCGCAGAGGCAGACTCACATCTACATCGGCTTCAACACCATCAGGAAATACATCACCACCGTGGCACAGAAGGCCGGATAGCCCAGCATTTCCCACCAAAATTGATAGCGTTTGTAGCTGGCCGACAGCGTATTTTCGCCCGCCTGCCAAGCCGCAGCCGCCTGGCGCGCCATCTTGATTTGCAGCCACACCACCGGCAGCCAACACACCCCCGCCAGCGCATACAGCGCCAACGTCCACTTCACCCACAGCCATGCCCCGCCCCACGTGAGCGGCATGCCTAAATAATGCAGCATCCACAAACCCGAGAGCGGCTGGAAAATCACCGCCGGCGTGGTGAACCACCAATCCGCCTTCATCACCCATTTCGACACCACCGCCTGCGCCGCCACCGAGCCGGAACGGTTCGCCCAAAACAGATAAAACGCCGTGCCGAAGCCCGTACCCACCATCAGCGTGGCCGAAATAATGTGCAGGGTTTTGACGATTAAATACGTGTTCATTTTGTTGCTCCTATTGAAATTCGCCTGTGCAGGCTACCTGAAAAAATTCAAATTCCCTTTGATTTCAGCGCATCACGCGTCTTGCCGCGTACCACGCTTTTCCGTTATCCTGACGGCCACGTTTCCCTCTTGAAAACCACCGCCCATGCTTGCTGCCTATCTTATTTACACCACATGGATAACCACCTGCGCCGCCTTTGCCTATGCCACCATCCGCCGCCCCGCCACGACCAGCGCCAGATACATCGATTATTTCGCCCTCGCCTTTTTCGGCATCACCCTGCTGCTGTTCGGCTGGCTGTTTGTCGTGCAAGGCATCACGCCCTTCATGCAGGGCAACGCGGACAGTGGACGCGGTTATCAGGATTGGCACTTATGGCTTTTGGCTTTTCCCTATCTGTATATCGGGCACATCGCGCTGCTTGTGTTCAACACTACCCGTCTGCTGCTGCCACCCTATCCACCGCGTTTTGTTCATTACGCCGCACTGCTGCTTACCTTATTAAGTGGCTGGCACGTTGGCGAATTTATGCCGGCTGCCTAGCAGGCTCTTTGGGCAAACCGCGAATCCGGATGGGCGGCTAACTAAACTATTTCAGGTAGCCTGAACGACGGTTGCCCAAGCACGCATTTAGCCTGCTGCAATGCCATCCCGCTCCCTACTCCCAAGTACCCATAATGCCGCCAAAATCGGCACATTTTTAATCAGCGGCGCAAACGGATGCAGCCACATTTCAGGTAGCCTGTACGCCACAATCGCGCTGTAGCCCAGTACTACGGCAAATTGTGATAGCCATACAAAACGGTAATTTCTGAATTTTGTGAAACATAAGATCCCAAAAAATATGTCTAAAGCCGATGAGGCATAAAACGCTACCGCCTGCCATTCTGCCGCAATGCCTGCCCTCCCCAGTAAATCCAGCGACATATCTGCTGCCGTCAGAGCAGGCTGTATCCCGCTCCAAAGCCATAAAAAACCCATCGAAAACCGCAATACGTCAAGCCGCTTCATTTTCAAACCTTTCGGACACACTATTCTGTCCAATACCGCCTTGCTCACTACACCGCAAGGCGCAGTTATCATGATTGCTGCCGGCAGCTAAAGAAATATCACTGCCGAAATCAGCACTCCGGCCAACCAGAGGCTGCCTCAAAGGCTACCAACCTCCAGCCAGCAGAATCCCTAACTACCCACGCCTTGGTAATGATGCAGGCTACCTGAAACTTGTTTATCCATTATTTCCTAAATTTCTGTTTAAAGAGAAATAAAGATTTAAAAATTTAGCGGAATCATCCGCATAAATTTAAGAAGTTACATCCCTCAGGCAAGGCTATCTGAAAATATCCGGTAATGTTTCAGGTAGCCCTATTTATCTTACCTGCAAACTACTTCAACGGAAAAATTTCTGAATCCCCGCGCCCAGCTTCAAAATCTTCACCATGGTGCCGGTGGAGAGTTTCAGCATTTCATTGGCCCAGATGGTAAGGGTGCTGATGAAGTCGTGGGTTTGCTGGATTTTCTGCTGCACGGCCTCGTTTTCCTGCGCGAACTCCGGGCTATCGATTAAGGTTTGCAAAAACTGCCGGGTGGGCTCGATTTCGCGCTGCATCCGCACTTCGGCAATGGTACGGAATAGCGTCCACACGTCATCCGAAGTGGTGAAATGGTCGCGCCTGTCGCCCATGATGTGCACGGTGTGCACCAATAGCAAGCCTTGCAATTCTTTAATGCTGTTGGAAACATTGGAACGAGCCATACCCAGTGTTTCGCAAATTTCTTCGGCATTCATCGGCCGCCCGATGATATACAGCAGCGCATGGATCTGCGCCACGCTGCGGTTCACGCCCCACTTGGAGCCCATCTCGCCCCAATGCAGGATAAATTTTTCAGTGGTCGGATTCAGTTTCATAGTGCGGCAGAGTTTATTTGCATCTTTAATTTCTGTCAATACAGAAATTATGAAATATTTTTCAGGTAGCCTTTTATGGCCGTGTTTTAGCCATAAAAATTTCAGGTAGCCAATCATACTGCAGGCTACCTGAAACTGATTTCTTTCTACTTACACGCCTTCCGGTGCCAGCTCGATTTGGGTGGCGCCCTGCTCTTTCAAGCCGGCTTCGGCTTCCTGCCAGGCCTGATTTAGCTGTGTGCAGGCTTCGCCTTCGGCTTTGAGGCCGAATAGCAGTCGGTAGCGCTGCTGAGCGGTGGGGGTGGCGGGCAGGCTGAAACTGCGGATGCCGGGGTAGCGCTGTTCAATGCTAGCCATCAGGGCGCTGATACGGGATTCGGGCAAGTCGATCCAAGCGCTGATGCTGCGGCGTTCGGTTTGGTGCTGGAGATGGGCGTAGTATTCGTCGAGTGCCCAAGCGGCCATGGGCTGTGCCATTACGGGAAAGCCGGGTAGAAAGTAGTGTTCGCGGATGGAAAAGCCGGCGATGTTGTTGTAGGGATTGGGAATCAGGCTGCTGCCTTGGGGAAACTCGGCCATGCGCAGGCGGATTTGGTGGCCGTGGCTGTCGAGGCTGTCGCCGTGTTTGAGGGATACGGCTTCGATGTTGGCGGCAGCCTGCGGGTGCAGTATCAGCGGTAAGCCAAGGGCTTCGGCAGCAGCTTGGCGAGTGTGGTCATCGGGCGTGCTGCCAATGCCGCCGGTAACAAAGGTGGGCAGGCCTTCGGCAAAGCTTTGGCGCAGGCGGTGGATAAGGATTTGGCGGTTGTCGGGCAGGTATTGCACAGAATCGAGCAGCAGGCCGCGCTCTTTGAGTAGCTGTTTGAAAAAGGCAAAGTGTTTGTCTTGGCGGCTACCGTGCAGGATTTCGTCGCCGATGATGATAAGGGAAAAGGACATGAGTTTTCCTTAGGAAGGCAGGCTACCTGAAACTATGATCGATGCTTTCAGGTAGCCTCTATGCAAATAACAGGCTACCTGAAAACTGGATTGCTGCTTGAGCTTCTCTAGAAGCCTATGCTTTCAGCCAGCCTTTGCTGCTTAATAGCTGGTGCCTGGCATCGGGCAATATTGGATGGACGCGGGGCGGGTGGGATGTACTTCGCCATTGGCCTGCGGCAGGATTTCCACTACAGCCACATCGCAGCCTTCGCCGCCGCGCGAGTATTGCACTTCATAATCCTTACCCGCCTGCGGGGTGAGGCTGGCGGCAAGTCGGCAGCGATCCACACGGCCAAGGGTTTCAGTGGAAAACGCGCCATCGAGCACCAACGCTTTGCCAGCAGGCACTACAAATTCTTTATACGACTCGCGGAACACCACGCCGGTATCGGCATTCACGGTGTTGCTGCGCTGAGTGGCAGGCATGCCCACCGAAAGGTTGCGGATACGGCGCGGCAGGCCGCCGGTGAAACGGGTATGACGGCGGCGGCCTTGTTTTTCTGCCCATTGCTCGCAGGTGCTATTTGGAATCATACGTACCACATCGCGGCCGTATTGGCCGTAGATGCGTAGCCGTGCCTGGTTTTGCGCGTTATACGGCACTTCGCGGTGCACGATTTGCGATTTCTGCGACATAAAACAGCCGCTCAAAGCCAGTGCGGCACAAATCGGCAGCAATAAACTGATTTTCTTCATAAGACGTTCTCCGTTGGGTAAAAGTTAAGCTATTCGGCTACAGCAAATCCAAAATCTGCCCGGGCGCATCCAGCCGCGCATCAGCCGGCCATTCGTGCACCGGGTCGCTCTCGGCAATGTAGCCCCAGTTGGCCAAGGCAGTCGCCATCCCAGCGTTTTTGCCCGCCACCATATCGCGCTCGGCATCGCCCACATACAGGCAACGCTCCGGCGCAATACCGATTTGCCGGCAGGCATGATGCATCGGTAACGTGCTGGGTTTGGATTCGGCACAAGTATCACCGCTCACCACCACCGCAGGCGGGGCAATGAAGCCCAGTTCGGGCACGAGCAGGCTAGTGAAACGGTGCGGCTTGTTGGTGATGATGCCCCAGGCAATACTGCGGCGGGCGAGCTGCTCGAGCATGGGGTTGATGCCTTCAAACAGCACGGTTTCATCGCAAAAACCGTGCTCGTATTCGGCCAAATATTCCTGCCGCCAGCGCGGGTGGTCGGGATGGCCTTTTTCAATACCGGTGCCCAGCTTAATCAAATAGTTGGCGCCGTGGCTGGCCACCGGCCGGATTTGCGCCATCGGCACGGCAGGCAGCCCGTTTCTAGCCAAGAGGCGGTTGAGCGCCCCGCCCAAATCGAGCGCCGTGTCGGCCAATGTGCCGTCTAAATCGAATAATACAGCTTGAATCATAAGGTTCTCCAAAGAAGGCGGAAGGCTACCTGAAAAGTATCTGGCGCAACCTTTACCACCGCTTACCGCAGCCGCGAATTATAGCTCAGGAATAAAATCCGGTTAAAAATTTGCCGCCCTACCCCACCTAATACCTTGCTCTAGCGGAGAAATCCTGTTTCAGCGCCGTCTTTACAATTCCAACCGCCCTGCCCCGCCGCGCCCAAGCTGGTACAATGCGCCGCATTCCGTTTTGATTCGCACAAAGGAAAAACGATGAAAACCCAAACCTTCCGCCTGGCCGCCGCAGCAGTTTTAGCTATGGCTATCGGCAGCGCCCAAGCCGGCGGCATCGAAGCCCTGCAAAAATTCAACGCCGACACCGACGGCATCAGCGGCAGCTTCAGCCAAAGCGTACAAAGCCGCAACAAAACCCGCAATGCCCAAGGCCGCTTCAGCATCCTGCGCCCCGGCCTCTTCAAATGGGAATATACCAGCCCCTACAAACAAACCATCGTAGGCGACGGCAGCCACATTTGGCTCTACGACATCGACTTGGCACAAATCACCAAAACCGCGCAAAACCAAGCCATCGGCGATAGCCCCGCCGCCATCCTTTCCAATAAAGAAGCCCTCTCCGCCAGCTACACCCTGAAAGAAGACGGCTCCGCCGGCGGCATCGACTACGTATTGGCCACGCCCAAACGCTCCAACGCCGGCTACCAATACATCCGCCTTGGCTTCAAAGGCGACGACTTGGCCGAAATGCGCCTAAAAGACAGCTTCGGCAACCAAACTACCATCAAATTCAACAACCTGAATACCCGCCCCAACCTCTCCCGCAGCCAATTCCGCTTCACCCCGCCGCAGGGTGTGGATGTGCTGACGCAGTAAGGGCAGTTGAATGCTTGAAACAAAAAGAAAGGCTACCTGAAAGTTTCAGGTAGCCTTTTGGGTTAAATAATAAACTGGAAGATTTTATTCAATTAAAGTTCGCAAGTTATAATATACATTAAATGCGAGCATAGGAAATCTGGTGTATCAAAACTCAATTATGATTTACTGAATCATTCAAAGGAGACTTTACTATTAAATCCAGTATATCCTATTCATTTAAAACTTCTCTTATAATCGAGTCTGCTTGACATCTTGATAAAATACTAGCAAATGATCCTATCTGTTTACAATATTTTTCTGCAATATCCTTGTCTGATGATATAAAAAACTCTAATGAACAAGAAGAAATAAAATTCCTAATTTCTTCGATTGAATACTCATGACTTCTATCACTTGAACCAATCAAGTAAGTATTACTATCTAAAGGCATAACAAGTAATCGTATCTTATCATCTTTATCATAAAACGGCTTTTGTATACCTAATGAGTTTATAAATACAACAATAGAATCTCCTAAAATTAATATCTCTTTTGTCTTAATAATTCTAAAATTTAGCCTAGAAAAAATATTAATCTTCTCCTCTGGTGCGATTGTTTCTTTTAGTGTTTTTAAATGTATTTCTTTTATTTTGTTATTTATAATTTGTGAAGAAAATTCCTGCCTCAACTGTGTAGCCATTATAGACATAACGCTATCGGGCAGATAATAAAGCAATAAATTTGGATCTTTTTGAATAGTTCTTGTCAATATTTTCTTTTGTTTATTTGAAATCTGAACCTTATCAATTATATCTTTAATAAATTTTCTATCTCTTTTTATTTTCCTAACTAAATAATCATAAAATAAAGTCTTATTTTCAAAAGTATCAGAAATAGCTTGGACTATATTTTTTATAGCTTGGGAAAAATTTACCCTTAGGCTTCTAGTTCTAATTTCAAAGTGGGCAACTAATTTAGCAGCCACTTCTCCAGATACAGGGGTATTATTATCATATTTTTTTAAGCTATTAACTGTTTTTGATATTATCTCCTCTTCTTTGGTTATAAGTTCATCAACAATTATATTATTTTCTTTTGTATAGAAATATCCTTCCACACCAACATTTTGTATATTCGATTGATATGGATTTCTATCTACTCTAGCCACCCAAGTTTTTGCTCCATTTTTTTCAATCGTGAACCCTCTTTGTAGGAATTGCGGAATATAGTGTTGCCTTTTTCCTGCCATGTTTTTATACCTCAATCTCTATTCATCTCAATGCGCCTCTTCCCAATTCATCCCCACGCCCACTTCAGCCACCAGCGGCACGTTCAACATCCCCTCATCCACTTTCGCCATAATTTGCGGCAGTTTCTCTTTCACTAAATCCAGCTCGGCTTCGGGTACTTCCAACACCAGTTCGTCATGCACCTGCATAATCAGTTTGCTTTGTAAGAGGTCGTCTGAAAGCCAGCGGGATACGTCTATCATGGCGCGTTTGATGAGGTCGGAGGCGGTGCCTTGCATGGGGGCGTTGATGGCGGCGCGTTCGGCTCCGGCGCGGGCGTTGGCGTTTTTGTTGCGGATGTCGGGCAGGTAGAGGCGGCGGCCGAACAGGGTTTCGACGTAGCCTTGCGCGGCGGCTTGTTCTTTGGTGCGCTGCATGTATTCGGCGACGCCGGGGTAGCGGGCGAAGTAGCGGTCGATGAAGGTTTTGGCGGACAGGTTGTCTATGCCCAATGATTTCGCGAGGCCGTATTGGCCCATGCCGTAAATGAGGCCGAAGTTGATGGTTTTGGCGTAGCGGCGTTGTTCGGGCGAGACGTTTTCGGGGGCGATGCCGAATACTTCGGCGGCAGTGCGGCGGTGTACGTCTTCGCCGTTTTGGAATGCGGCGATGAGGGTTTTGTCGCCGGAGAGGTGCGCCATGATGCGCAGCTCGATTTGGGAATAGTCGGCGGAAACGATGACGCTGCCTTGCGGTGCGGTGAAGGCGCGACGCACGCGGCGGCCTTCGGCGGTGCGGATGGGGATGTTTTGCAGGTTGGGGTTGTTGCTGGCGAGGCGGCCGGTAATGGCGACGGCTTGGGCGTAGGTGGTATGCACACGGCCGTCTTTGGGGGAGATCATTTCGGGCAGTTTGTCGGTGTAGGTGGATTTGAGTTTCGCCAGGCTGCGGTTTTGCAAGATGATTTTGGGCAAGGGGTAGTCGGGCGCGAGCTGTTCGAGCACGGCTTCGTTGGTGGAGATGCCGCCTTTGGCGGTTTTTTTCAGGCCTTTGGTGGGGATGCCCATTTTGTCGAACAGGATTTCTTGCAGCTGTTTGGGCGAGTTGAGGTTGAACGGCTGGCCTGCGGCGGCATAGGCTTCCTGTTCGAGCTTCATCAGCTCGGCGCCGAGTTCCGCACTTTGGCGGGCGAGTTCGGCGCGGTCGATTTGCACACCGTTGCGTTCCATTTCAAACAATACCTGCGCGACGGGCAGCTCCATTTTTTCATACATTTCAAGCTGTTTGGCGTCCATCTGCGCGCGCAGGTGCGCGTCGAGGCGCAGGGCGAAATCGGCGTCTTGGGCTGCGTATTCGGTTGCCTGCTCGATGGCGACGTCGGCAAAACCGATTTGCTTCGCGCCTTTGCCACACAGCGATTCGTAGGTAATGGTTTCCAAACCGAGCCAGCGTTCGGACAATTCGTCCAAACCGTGTCCGAGATGACTCTCGATGATGTAGGAAGCGAGCATGGCGTCGCCGGCAATGCCGTTCAGGGCGATGCCGTAGTTGGCGAAAACGTGTTGATCATATTTGAGGTTTTGCCCGATTTTTTTCAGGGCGGGGTTTTCCAAATGCGGTTTCAGACGACCTAATACGTCCTGCAAATCAAGCTGTTCAGGCGCGGCGGTCAGGCTGTGACCTACGGGGATGTAAACCGCTTCGCCTGCTTGGAATGCGATGCTGATGCCGACCAGCGCGGCGTTCATCGCGTCTAGGGAAGTGGTTTCTGTATCAATGCCGATTTTGCCCGCCTGCGACAGTTTGTCCAACAAAGCGGCAAACTGCGCTTCGGTGGTAACGGCTTGATAATCCAGCTTTTCGGGTGCAACGGCTTTTTCAGGTAGCCTTTCAGACGACGTTTCCATGTCCAACGCCGCCTGTTCGCCTATCGTATCGCTGCCGAACAAATCGCCGTCCGCCGCTTCGTGTATACGGCTTTCCGCTTCTTTCAGCCAAGTGCGGAAGCCCCAGCGTTTGAAATCGACCGCAAGCTGCGACCATTTCGGCGAAGTGCGGCGCAGGCTTTCGAGGCCGTCTGAAAGCTCCGAATGCAAGTCCACATCGGTTTTAATCGTCACCAAATCATACGACAGCGGCAGTTGGGGCAGCGCGGCTTGCAGGTTTTCGCCGACCTTGCCCTTGATTTCCGCAGCGTGCTCCATCACACCAGCCAGCGAGCCGTAGGCTTCCAGCCACTTCACCGCTGTTTTCGGGCCGCACTTCTCCACGCCCGGCACATTGTCCACCTTGTCGCCCATCAGCGCGAGATAATCACGGATTTGGTCGGGGCGCACGCCGAATTTCTCCTTCACGCCTTCAATGTCCAGCGTTTCGCCGCTCATCGTGTTCACCAGCGTTACGCGCTCGTTCACCAGCTGCGCCATGTCCTTATCGCCGGTGGACACCACCACATTCCAACCTGCTTCGCCTGCCATCGCCGCCAGCGTGCCGATAACGTCGTCCGCCTCCACTTGCGGAATGACCAACACCGGCCAGCCCATCAGCCGCACCAAATCCGGCAAGGCTTCCGCCTGCGGGCGCAAATCGTCCGGCATCGGCGGGCGCGTCGCCTTATAGTCGGGGAACATCTCGTGGCGGAAATTCTTGCCCTTCGCATCAAACACCACCGCGCAATAATCATGCACATAATCCGCCCGCAGACGGCGCAACATGTTCAACACGCCGTAAAGCGCGCCCGTCGGCGCACCGTCAGGCGCGGTCAATTGCGCCATTGCATGATACGCGCGGTAAAGATAAGAAGAGCCGTCAACGAGGAGAAGGGTTTTGCGCATTTGGGCAACCGTTTGTGTGAAATGAAAACAGCGGGATTATAGCGCACAATAAGCAGGCTACCTGAAAGCCAGCCAAAACCAGACGACAGATTGCAACTAGCCTTTGGCGGGTGGAGGAAAGGCTACCTGAAAACAGCGGCGATGGGGTTCAGGTAGCCTTTTCTAGAGTAGATGACGAATTTGCTTTGTATTCAACAGATGCCTTTCAGCAGCAGGCAGAGTGGCAACGCCGCCCTACTCCGGAAGCAAGCTAAAGATTGGTTGAAAAAGGCTCATCGGGCAAAGTTACAGCAACGCGAACACTATACAGCGCAAATTGCTCGCTTGGTTTTCAGGTAGCCTTCAAGCCAGCCAGTCGTAGCATTGCTCCCACAGCAGGGTTTCTTCCGGCTTTTCGCGGCCGGCCAGCAAGGCTTGCTCAAAAGCGTGGCGAAAGGTGGCACGGGTGTGCGGGGCGGCGAACCAGACGGAAAGTTTGGTGACTAGATGCTCACGATGCGGGCGATGGTCGGGGAGATAACAGGCTTTATCCCAGTCTGGTTCGTTTGCGCCATAGGGTATGGTCAGATACAGGCTGATAAATTCGCGCAGGGCGTTGGTTTCAGAAGCAGATTTCGTCCACAGGGCGAGTAGCTCATCGGTTACGTCGAGACCTGCAAAGTGGAACATGACGAGCCACGTGGACAGGCAGCCTTCGTAGCGTGGAGCAGCGATTTGGTGTGCAAACCAGGCGGCAGCAAAACGGTGTAGCCAGCGGATTTCATCTTCCAGCCAGCATTCAGGCAGGTCGCAGCGCAATTTGTCGAGCAGCATTTCATCGAGAGAACGCACATCTTCATCGTTTACCAAGGCCTGCAAAATGCGCGGCAGGAAATGCTTCATATCGCGCGCTGTGGCGGCTTCGTCTGCCAGCGGTACACTGCCCAAATAGCCGGCCAAGTTGTTAGCGGGAATCTCGCGCAGCCGATAACTTAACAGCTCGTGCTGGCAGTCTTCGGGCATGCAGCATGCGCAGGTGCAGATGTTGAGTGGGAAATGAACCGTATAAGGGGCGAACAGCCGGTAGGCTTCTTCGATGAGGTCTTGCATTCGGTGGCTCTTTGGTGAAGTTTCAGGTAGCCTGAATTGCTTGAAGGCTAGCTGGAATATGGCTGCTGTGATTTGAGGTATTTAGTATATCAGGCACTTTGGTGGATACCGTTATTCAGCCTTTAGCTTGCTTGACTGATGGTTTACGATTTCAGGTAGCCTGAACTGGTTTGAGACTAGCTGAAACCAAACTGCCGTTCTGGTTTTTCAGGTAGCCTTTTCTCACGAACAAAAACGCAGGCTGTTGCCAACCTGCGTTTCTTGATGCGGTACTGCTTAGTGCACGTCTTTCCAGTATTCCTTTTTCAGGAAGTAGGCCAACGGCAGCATGATGGCAAACAGGAACAGCAACACGCCGTAGCCGATTTGTTTGCGTTGCAGCTGCGCGGGTTCGCCCATATACACCAGATAGGCAACGAGGTCTTTGGCGTAGAGGTCGAACTCTTTGGCGCTCACTTCGCCGTTAGGCAGGCGGCGGCTATGCAGGCCGGTGGCTTCCCAATACAGCTTGGGCACCAGGTTGCCGTGTTCGTCTTTCACCATTACGGGCTGGCCTTTGCTGTCGAGCTCCACTGCGCGGATACCCTGCTGCTCCCACAAGGGGTGCGGCATGCCGACTTTGTCGAACACCAGGTTGTTCCAGCCGGTTGGGCGACTCGGGTCTTTGTAGAAGCCACGCAAATAGGCGTAGAGGTAATCCGCACCGCGCGAACGGGCAATCAGGGTTAAATCCGGCGGCTCGGCACCAAACCAGCGTTTGGCATCTTCCGGATTCATGGCAGACTGCATCACATCGCCGGTTTTATCGGTGGTGAACATCAGATTTTTGCGGATTTCGTCTTCACTCAAGCCCAAGTCCTGCAAGCGGTTGTAGCGCATGCCGCTGGCCGAATGGCAGGAAAGGCAGTAGTTGGCGAAAATTTGTGCGCCGCGTTGCAGGCTCACTTGGTCGCCCAAGTCGATATCTACATGTTCGTAGTGGCCGCCGCCGGAGGCGTTGGCACTTAGCGGCAAGGCCAACATCAGCGCGGCCAGCCAGTTTTTCCATTGTTTTTTCATTTCGCCGCTCCTGTTAAATGCTGTTGGCAAACAGATACGCACCCGCCAATGTAATGGCTGCATACACAAAGAACATGATTTTTTGGCGGGTAGTGCTCATGGTTACACGTTCCGGCACTGCTTGATCCGCATTCAGCTTGGTATTCAGCAGCGTGCCAACAAAGAAGAAGGCCATATACAGTACTGAGAACACACGGATCAGCAGGGTTTGAATTTGGAACGGGTCGGCGAAAAACAGGCGAGCAAGCAGGTATAGATCGTAAATACTCACCAGCACTGCAATCAGCATCACGCCGCCCACCCAGCCTGCGGCAAACAGCGCAGCCAATGGACGAGAGCGCAGCTGCTGTTTAAACGCAGCCAGGCTCGGACGCTCAGGGCTGGTGTAAATCGGCATGCCGAGGAAGAACAGGAAATAGAAAATCGTGAACGATTGGGCAATTTCTGTTCTGAGATCAGTAGCCACTTGCGCACCGAGAATACCTAAACCGATGAAGGCAATCAGGAACAGCACCAGCATGGTTTTGAAGGTGGTGTTGCGGTAGCGCACGGATTTCACCGGCGAGCGATCAAGCCAAGGCAGGAGGGCAATCAGAATCACTGCCGCACCCATGCCGATCACACCCCACACTTGCGTGCCGGCAAACGAGGGGATGGCGCGCAAAATGGCGTAGAACGGAGTGAAATACCACACCGGAGCAATGTGTGCCGGGGTTTTCAGCGAGTTGGCCGGATCGAAGTTGGGGGCTTCGAGGAAGTAGCCACCGCCTTCAGGGGCAAAGAACATGATGGAGCAGAATACAATTAGGAATACCACCACGCCCAAAATGTCTTTCACGGTGTAATACGGATGGAAAGGGATGCCGTCGAGCGGGATACCGTTTTCATCTTTCAGCTTTTTAATTTCCACGCCGTCTGGGTTGTTGGAACCCACTTCATGCAGTGCAATCAGATGTGCCACCACCAGGCCAACCAGCACCAGCGGCACAGCAATCACGTGCAAGGCGAAGAAGCGGTTGAGCGTAACGTCGGAAACGTTAAAGTCGCCGCGAATCCAAGTGGACAAATCCGGGCCGATTACGGGGATGGCGCCGAACAGATTAATGATTACCTGCGCACCCCAAAACGACATTTGGCCCCAAGGCAGCAGGTAGCCCATAAAGGCCTCTGCCATCAGGGCGAGGAAAATCAGCGCGCCGCACACCCACACGAGTTCGCGTGGTTTTTTGAACGAGCCGTAAATCAGGCCGCGGAACATGTGCAGATACACCACGATGAAGAACATCGAGGCGCCGGTAGAGTGCATATAGCGGATAATCCAGCCGCCGGACACATCGCGCATGATGTATTCCACTGCGGTAAACGCAGCAGGCAGATGGTATTGGTTCAAGTTACCGTCTGGCTTGTAGTTCATGGTGAGGAAGATGCCGCTGACAATTTGAATCACCAGCACCAGCAAGGCCAGCGAACCGAAGAAATACCAAAAATTGAAGTTTTTCGGTGCGTAATATTCGGTTACGTGTTCCTTCATCATTCTAGAAAGGGGGAAACGCGCGTCCACCCAATCGAGCAATGCTTTGGCTTTATTATTGGTTTGATTGGTCATGATTTGTTCCCCGGTATCAGCCGTCTTCGCCCACACGGATGGTGGTTTCAGACAGGTATTTATAAGGAGGAATCACCAGATTGGACGGTGCTGGCACGCCTTTGAACACGCGGCCGGCCAAGTCGAATTTGGAGCCGTGGCAGGGGCAGAAGAAACCGCCCTTCCAGTTCGCACCCAAATCGGCAGGAGCGAGGTCGGGACGGAAAGTGGGCGAGCAACCCAAGTGGGTACAAATACCGATGGCCACCCAGATATTATCTTTGCCTTTAATGGAGCGCAGTTCGTTTTGGCAGTATTCCGGCTGCTGGTCGGCAGCAGTGGAGGAGGGATCGACCAATTCAGCGTTTAAGGAAGGCAAATCCTTCAACTGCTGCTCGGTGCGGTTGAGCACCCAGATTGGTTTGCCGCGCCATTCGGCGGTAACCAACTGGCCGGCTTCGATTTTGCTCACATCGATGTCGATCGGCGCACCGGCCGCTTTAGCCTTTTCCGAAGGGAAAAAGCTGGCAACGAAAGGCGTGGCTACCCCTAGTGCGCCCACGCCGGCGGCGCCGGCAGTGGCCAGCACTAAAAAGCGCCGCCGTTCCTGATTGATTTCTTGGTTAGTCATTACTCAATCATCCTAATACTCTGAAAATCCGAAATACTGAGGCCTTTGCACAACAGCCGTTGTGGCACCGCAGGGCGGTAAACTTTGCAAAGGCCTCAATGCTGCCAATAACGCAGCGGCGTGATTTTACCTTAATCTAAATCAACACTTAAAGCAATATTTGAAATAAAGTAAAGATTTGTCTTACCACGGCAGGTTGCGTGGGCATAAGTGCAACAATGCAACAGCTTATTCACATGATAAAAATACAGCCAAAGGCTACCTGAAAAACAAAATGTAAAGATTACACTGCCCAGTTCAACTCAAGCCGGATTATCTTCATCAAAGAACAAGCATTCCAGCGGCCACTCTTGTTGCAGCCGTGCCGACAGCGCTTGGATGCCGTAACGTTCGGTAGCATGGTGGCCGGCACTCACAAACAGCACGCCATTTTCCTGCGCCAAATGATATTGCGCTTCAGAAATCTCGCCGGTAACGAAGGCATCTGCGCCCATATCGATTGCCTGTTGGAAAAAGCCCTGTGCCCCGCCGGTACACCAAGCCAGCTTACGCACCGGTCGCGACAAATCACCGGCAGATACCGGTTGGCGCCCCAAACGTTCAGCCAGGTTAGCCAGCAGCGCATTGCCGTCTGCCTCTGCCTCTGGTGTGCCGAACATAAGTAGGTTTTGCTCACCGGCTTGGCCTTCTATGTGCCACCCCATGCGTACTGCCAGCTGAGCGTTATTACCCAGTTCAGGGTGGGCATCGAGCGGCAGGTGATAACCGACCATATTGATGTTGTGCCGGATAAGTGTGGCGATGCGGCGGTGTTTCCAGCCGGTAATGGTAATCGGCTCGCTTTTCCAAAACAGGCCGTGGTGCACCAGGAGCATATCGGCATTCTGCACCACGGCATAATCGATGGCAGCCTGGCTGGCGGTAACGGCACACACGATTTTGCGTACCTCTTCCCGCCCTTCCACCTGCAGGCCGTTGGGGGCATAGTCGTGGAATTCGGCAGTGCGCAAGAATTCGTTGCACCAGCGGATAATGTCTTGGCGTTTCGGCATGGTTGGGCTCCGTAGCGAATGGGTAATTGGCCTATTGTATTTTCAGGTAGCCTTGGATGTATTGCAGGCTACCTGAAAATATTGCTTGGGTTACACCGGATTGATTGAACTGCAATTAACTTGTTAATTGGCTTTCAGGTAGCCTCTTATCTGAGGCTACCTGAAATCGGTGTGGCGGGTTATTTATTAGCCAGTTTGATGAGGTCGTCGGCCAGCTTGCCGGCAGCGGTTTGGTAGCCTTGGGCGGTGAAGTGTACACCGTCGCGCGCGCCTAAACCTTGTGCCATCCAGCTTTTCATACTACACGCACCGCCCATGGCGGCCTGCCATGACCAATACAGGATTTGCTCCTGCTGTGCTACGTCGCGTTGCATTTGCTGCATGGCATCCAGATAAGGCGGGCGTTGGCCGCATTGGCCATGCCGCCCTTTAAGCGACTCGGGTGCGCCGATAATCAGGATGCCGGCACCGGGCAGCGCTTCGCGGATTTTGTGGATGGTATCGGCCCAAATACGCTTGGTTTGCACCATATCGAGGTGGCTGTTAAACGCTTCGTTGGTACCGTAGGCCAGGATAACCAAATCAGCTTGGGTGGCAGACAAATCCTGCTGCCAATCGGCACGCCAGCCGCTCCATTGCGAGAGCTGCGAGCCGTTGATGCCCATGGCGGATACGATTACACCGGGGCGGTTGTTTTCAATGTTGATGTGGCCGATTTCCCAAATATCGCCGGCTTGGGCGCGGTAACTGAGCGGCAGCCGGGAGGTGAAGGAGAAATACTGCCAAGCGTTACTGCCGAGGTTGGGCAGAGAGGCAACTTGGCTGCCTTGCGAATCGTGTACTTTGAGCTCGCTGTCGGCAAACACGGGGCGGGCAGTGATGGTGATCTGCTGGGCTTCGCCGATGGGGGTGCGTGGATTAACGGTTACGCTGCCACCGCCGCCGGAGGAGCGGTTGAGAATGCCGCCCAGCGGAAAATCGGCACGGGCATTGCGGTTGCTCAACACCTGCCAACCGCTGCTGCTATGCAGCACTTGGGCATTACGCTGGCCGGATACGGTGTTGGGATACACCCAGCCGATGCCGCCATCGCCCCACTGCTGCTGCAAACGGGTGCGCAATTCGTTGGTAAAGTAGTCGCCGGCGGTATGGGAGTCGCCCAGCTGGATGATACGGAATTTCACGTCGCCGCCACGGTTAAGCCGTTGCAGCTTGTCGAGCCACACAGGCTGCCAGCTGCCGTAGTTAGTAAGCTCGGCTTTTTCAGGCGTGCCTTGGGCGGCGGTTTCGGCGCTGCAGGCCTGGCAGGCGAGCAGGCAGGCGGTCATCAAGGCCAGCTTGCGGCCTTTTTTGGAAAACAACATTACTCTAGCTATCCTTCAATTATGATTTTCCACTCGCCATCACGGTTTCGGAGGCGGCAGGGGTGGCTGGCGCAACGGCATTGGCAGGTCGGTAGTCGATACGGCCTGCTATCTGGTCGGCCAGAAACTGTTGTCCCTTTATGGTGAAATGAATACCGTCTTTGCTGCGCAAGCGGACGGTTTGCCCGTTGATGATGATGCTGTCGCGGTATTGCCCGTCTTCGCCGCCCATGATTTTATCGGTGGGCAGCCAGATGGTTTTCCCGGCCAGCTCGCTGGCAAACAGGCTGTCTAGGTAGCGCATTTGGGCATTGAGTCGGCTGCTCTTCATCAGCGGCACGCCCAGCCAAATAATCTGCACATCGGCAGCCTTGGCGGCTGTCACAATGCGTTCGATACGCTGTCGGTACACCTGTTCCCATTCTGGGCTTTGGAATTTCAGGTAGCCTCGAGTGCCCGGTTCGGGATTGGGGAAATCCCAAGGGTCGTTCGGCCCCAGGAACACCACCAGCAACCTGATTTTTTGATCTTCCCGCAAGGTTTTTTCTATAGTAGCCGGCCAGTCGAAGAAGCTGGGATAGGACAGCCCGGTGCTTTGGCGGCTGAGGTTGAGCGAATCGATGCCGTATTGGCTGCTCAACCATCTTTGTACATGCGGCGCTACGCCTTCCATCATAGAATCGCCGGCAAAAAATACTTTGTCGCCAGCCGAAAGCTGCACGCGCTCCGGCAGCGGTTTGGACGCAGTGTTTTGCGCTACAACTGGCGCAGAAGCAGGCTTAGCCTCAGCCTCAGAAGGCACGGTAGGTTCAGTAGGCAATACTACTATACTCGGTGGCGCATGCTCGGCGGTATGCTGCTGGCGCCAGCTTTCATTTTTGGTTTCCAGCCAGCTTAAGGCGGCCTCGTGCCGCTCTAGAGCAGCCTGTTGCCAATGGCTGCCACTGCGCCACCAGCCGTAGTCGTTTAATTTTTCCAAGGGGCTGGCGCGGTGGTAGGTTTGTTGCCAATAGGCATTGATGGAATCTTGGCTGAACCACACCGTGAGCAGCGCAGTAAGCAGCATGGCCACATATAGCCGCCACACCGGCGAAGCAGGCTTGTTTTGTTTATCCGATGCTGGACTGGACAGACTGGCAGCATCTGCTACGGGGCGGGCGGTTTTGGCCGGCCGTACGGTAGCATATTGCGCAGATTTTGGTTTACGCTGTGGCGCTTTATGCCCTGCTCTGGTTGTTTGGCCTGAGGCTACCTGAAAACGAGAGGACGATATAGTCTCAGCTTTAGCCGCTTTGGCTGCAGGTTTAGTTTTCTGTTGGGCTGCGGCCTTAGCCTGCGATTCGGGTTTGGCTGCAACTTGCTCCGGCATCGATACCGGCAACTCCAACTGCTCTGGGCGTTTTTCCACGCTCAATTTACGGCGGGCAGCTTGATCGCGGTGTTTGTGCTTATTGGCTCTGCGCTTGGCTTTACTGGGATTCATGACTGCTTAATCCTTTCTTATTATTATAGTTATTAAAAGTTAGCATACATAAAGCCGGGGATGCCGGAAGGAGCAAACACCATCAGCAGCCACATCGCAGCGCCCATCGGCAGCGGCCATGTCCACATCGGCAGGCGTTCCAACAATGCCACTGCACCATTAAACAGCTTGGCCAAGAGGCCATATGCAGCCAGCGCAAACACCATTGCACCCAGTACCAGCAGGGTTTCAAACTCCGGTACGCCGCTGCCGCCACCACCGAACAACGAACGGAACATCAGCCCGGCATCAGCCAGACTGGCAGTGCGGAATACCACGAAGGAGAGGCAGACGAAGTTTACGGTAAACAGCACTGCCACTAGCTTGCCAAAGCGGGATGAGCCGGATAATTTCTCTCGCCCGCCCAAAATCTTGTCGCCGATATTCAGCCCGACCAGCACCACGCCGTGCAACGCGCCCCACAGCAAAAAATTCCAGCCGTGGCCGTGCCAAATGCCGGAGAGCAGCATGGCAATCATCAAATTGATTTGCGTGCGCCACCAGCCTTTGCGGCTGCCGCCCAGCGGGATATAGATGTAGTCGCGAATCCAAGTGGAGAGCGTGATGTGCCAACGGTCCCAGAAGTCGCGCAGATTAAACGCGCGCAGCGGCATGGCGAAGTTTTGCGGCAGCTGAAAGCCGAGCAGCATGGCCATGCCCACCACTAAATCGGTGTACCCGGAAAAATCCATAAACAGCTGAACGGTATAGCCATACATCGCGGTGAGCACCGTGATGGCATCGTATTGCAGCGGATTTTCAAATACCGGGTCTACCCAGTTGCCGCCCAGCGCCCCGGCCAGCCACCATTTTTTGCAGATACCCAGCACAATCAGGCCGATAGCCAATGCCGGGCGGATGATAACGCGCGGCTGTTCGCTGCGGATTTGCGCTGCCATGCCGCCGTCTGTGCCGTAGATGCTTTTTAATTGGCCGGCACGGGCAATCGGACCGGAAGTAATGGTGGGGAAAAAGCTGAAATACAGCAAAAGCTCGCGCCATTTGAGCCGCACATCTTCATTGCGGTAGAGCGACACCAAATAAGCCACGCCTTGAAAGGTGTAGTAGGAAATGCCCAGCGGCATCAAAATGCCCAACGCCGCATCTTGCCCGCCGCGCTGCAACAGTGGCAGGAAGAAATCTACATATTTGAAAAATGACAAATTCAACACCGCCAACAGCACGCCTGCCGCGAGCCATCTGCGCCGAACCGCCTGCGCTTTGCCTTGCGATAAACCGGCCGCAATCAGCGTAACCCCCAGCGAAAACACCAACACCGCCACAGCGAAGCCCCAGTGCAAATGCCACAGCCAACCCAAACCGGCAAACAGCAACAGCCAATTCTGCCAGCGCGGATGCTTGGCTAACAGCCAATAAACGGGGAAGAAGCACAGGAAAAAGGCAGCAAATTCGATAGACAGCAGCGGCATAAAATCAGCGCAAGGAAAGAAAGGGTTAATTCGTCGGCGAAAGTGTCAGATTATACTGTTTCCCGCTGTCGGGATAAAGCGTTTTACATATCTTGCTCCATGCAAACCAGGTTTCAGATAAACCCTTTTTTCAGGTAGCCTCAAGCTGGTAAGAGGCTACCTGAAAACATCGGCTTCAACGAAGTAAAAATCCATTTACCTCACCGCCCTACCCCTTTAGCAGCTGATTCGGTATCATAACGCCTTTTTACCTCGGCTCTCGGCTCTATACAAGCAATAGCAGCCCGCTAGAAAACTCATGAATAAGAACACCTTTATTATCGGCTTTATGCTGTTCGCCATCTTTTTTGGCGCCGGCAACCTGATTTTCCCGCCCACCCTCGGCCTCAATAGCGGCCCCGAATTCTGGAGCACCCTCCTCGGCTTCGTAATCACCGGCGTCGGCCTGCCGCTGTTAGGCATCGTGGTAAGCGCTTTCTACCATAACGGCTACAAAACCGCCCTCACCCGCATCCACCCTTGGTTTGCCGTCATTTTCCTGATGGCGATTTATCTCACCATCGGCCCTTTCTTCGCCATCCCGCGCACCGGCGCCACCTCCTACGAAATGGCCGTGTTGCCCTTTATCGGTGAAGCCGGCCGCACCTCGCTTCTCGCCTTCACCGTGGTTTACTACGCCGTCACCCTGTGGCTGAGCCTGAACCCCTCCAAAATGGTCGAGCGCATCGGCGCCATCCTCACCCCTGCCCTGCTCATCGCCATCCTTGCCCTGATCGGCAAATCCGTGTGGTGGCTCTACGGCAATCCGCCCACCATGCCGGCTGCCAACTTTGGCGACCAATCCGCCTTCTTGGCCGGTTTTATCGGTGGCTACCAAACCATGGACGTGCTTGCCTCCGTGGCCTTTTCCGTAATTGTGATCAACGCCATTAAGGCCAAAATGCCGGCGGATCAGCGCGATAACCAAGTGGTGATGAAGCAAACTTTTGTGGCCGGCATCATCGCCGCCGTATCGCTGGCTATTATTTATGTCGGCCTGGCCTGGGTGAGCAACCGTCTGCCCGTGTCGCCCGACACCCTGGCCGACCTGTCTGCCAAACAGCAAGACATCGGCTCCTTCCTGCTCAATACCGCCGCCTACCAAACCTTCGGCAGCTTCGGCCGTATCCTGTTCGGCATCATCGTTACCCTCGCCTGCCTCACCACCTCGGTCGGCTTGGTGACCGCCGTGGGCGAATTCTTCTACGGCCTGTTCCCGCGCATCCGCTACAGCAGCTACGTCATCGCCGTAACCCTCGTGAGCTTCATCCTGGCCAACCAAGGCTTGAGCGCCGTTATCGGCAAATCGGTGCCCGTATTGATGGTGCTCTACCCGATTGCCATGACCATCCTGCTGCTGCTGATTATCGACAACTTCATCCGCCCGATACCCCTGCTTGCCCACCGCCTCGCCACCGGCCTGGCTACCGCGGTTTCCATCCTCTCCGTGGCCGGCGCAGGCTTTACCGAGCAACTGCCGCTGAAAGCCTATTCGCTGGAGTGGCTGCCCTTCGCCCTGGCCGGGATTGTGCTCGGCAGCATCATCGGCAAAATGGCCCGCGGCAAGCCGGCTGATCAGGAAACAGTTTGATTAATTAGATTGCTTGATAGCGAGAAGTAAGGCTACCTGAAACAAACGTGGCGCTGTTCCGCAATGTTTTCAGGTAGCCTTTTCTACATAGCCCCCACATTCTTATCAAATTAAAGGCTACCTGAAATTCAGGTAGCCTTTGTATTGTCAACCAACCAAACCAATCCGCAGCATCACAGATCAGCCAAGCGCTCCACGCTCGGCGCGTAGTAGTAGGCACTACGCTTGGCGGTAGACATATGTTTCAGCAGCAGGTCGATTTTGTCGTCTTTTTCGCCGAACATGAATTTCAGTTGTTCGTCGATATTGTGCAGGCTGGCGCTGTAGGCGATGAATTGCAGGCCGTGCTCGCCGCTCACTTGGCCGAAAGGCAGGCTGCGGCGCACGATTTTCAGGCCGACGCCGTTTTCCTTGATGTTGGTGCGGCCCAGGTGCGAATCGGGCAAACGGTCTTCACGGGCAAATTCGATGTTATCGACTTTACTTCGGCCAACGGACTGTTCCTGCTCCTTCACGCTGATACTATCCCATTTTTGCAGGTCGTGCAGGTATTGTTGCAGCACCACATAGCTGCCGCCCGCGCTTTTCCCTTCGGCAATGATGCCGACGGAGGCGATTTCTTCGTCGCCGTGCGGGTTTTCTGTGCCGTCCACAAAGCCGTCTAACCCTCGCTCTTCCGGCATACGGAAGCCGTGGGTTTCGTTTTTCACCTCAAGCGATTGCCCGAAAACCGCCAGCACTTTTTCTGCCAACACATAGTTCAGGCCGGTATGAGTGGATTGGATATGGATCATCACATCACACTGAGTAGCCGGACACAGGCCGTTGCCCAGCGGCACGAACGGGCGGATTTCTTCGCCTTCGCCGCTATGGTTCAGATCGCGCCAGAAGTCTGCACCGAAGGCGATGGTCATACCCAACTCGTGGCCGGGGAAACGGGTTTGGCAGTCGGCCAGCGCGGCGAGGACTTCGCGGCAGGCGGTTTTGACTTTGGCCGCATCGCGCACGTCGGCCTCGATATAAATGGCGGCGGTGATGGTTTCCGGGATGATGGCGGTTTGCGGGGTGTTCATACTGAGTTTCCTTTCTTGTTTCCCGATATGGTTTTGATAACGGATAGAGAGGCTACCTGAAAAACCGTAGCAGGAAATTTAGCTTCAGGTAGCTTATTGCCGTACCGACAGGAATACGGCTATGACTAAACCAAGCTCTGCCGCAGCTGCGCCAAGGTGGCGGGGCGGGTTTCCAAGTTTTCCGGCGACACGGCGCGCACGTCGGCGCGGGCGGTAAATTGTGCCAATGCCTTTTGGTTGGCAGGGCTGAGGTGGGGCTGCAAATCAGGCAGGCGGTATTGCATGAACACCAAGGCCATGCCCAGCGCGAGGTGGGCGACATCGCCGCTCTCGGCATCCAGCTGCGGGGCAGCGGCTAGGCCTCGGCTGCAGGCGGCGCGGGCGCGTTCGGTGAGCGGGTGGTCGGGGGTGTTTTCGGCTTTGAATTTTTGCAGACCGAAGAGTTTCACCAGCTGGTCGAGCAGGGAGAAGGCAAAGGCGGCGGTGGCGGTTTGCTCGGCGGTGCGCAGGGGGTGGCCGAGCAGGAAATCCAAGATAAACGGGCTGTTGCCGATCACGGTGTTGCTGTCGATTTGCAGAACGGGCACTTGGGAGAAGGGGTTGAGGGCTTGGAGCTCGGCGGGGTTTTCCCAAGGATTAGTATAGGCAATCTCGAAATCAAGATCATGCCGCGGCATGGCAGCAAGCAGGATAAGGCGGCCGTAGGGGGAAGTGGGGCTGGTGTAGAGTTTCATGGGTTTCTCTTGTTTGGATTATAGGTGGTTTTATAGTGAATTAAATTTAAACCAGTACAGCGTTGGCTCGCCTTGCCGTACTATTTGTACTGTCTGCGGCTCGCCGCCTTGTCCTGATTTAAATTTAATCCACTATAACTTCGTTGATACTGCACTTTCAGGTAGCCTGTTCGGTGTTGGGGCTACCTGAAAACGCCGCTTCACCGAAATTGCAATGGATGAGCCGTTAAACCGGCTTTCAGGTAGCCTTATCCGGCGGCGGCAATGGCGGCCTGCTGGTGTTGCAGCAACTCGACGATGCCTTTTTGGCCGAGCGCGAGCAGTTGGGTGAGTGCGGCGGGGCTAAAGGCGTCGCCTTCGGCGGTGCCTTGGATTTCGATGATGTTACCGGAGGCGGTCATTACGAGGTTGATGTCGCTATCGCAACCGGAGTCTTCAGGGTAGTCCAAATCAAGCAGGGGCACGCCGCCGACGATGCCGAGCGATACGGCGGCCACGGCTTCGCGGATCGGGTTGTGCGCGAGTTTGCCCGCGGCCAAGAGCTTGCCAATGGCCAAATGCAGGGCGACGTATGCGCCGGTGATGCTGGCGGTGCGGGTGCCGCCGTCGGCTTGGATCACGTCGCAATCGATCAGGATTTGGCGTTCGCCCAGCTGGCTCAAATCTACGGCGGCACGCAGGGAGCGGCCGATTAGGCGTTGGATCTCCTGGGTGCGGCCGGACTGCTTGCCTTGGGCGGCTTCGCGGCGCATACGGCTGGCGGTGGAGGCGGGGAGCATGCCGTATTCGGCGGTTACCCAGCCTTGGTTTTTGCCGCGCAGAAAGGGCGGAACGGATTCGTCGATGCTGGCGGTGCAAATCACTTTGGTGTTGCCGCAGGCAATCAGGGCGGAGCCGTCGGCATGCGGCAGGAAATGGGGGGTGATGCTGACGGGGCGCAGTTGGTCGGCGGCGCGGCCGGTGCGGATGGGGGCTGGGGACATGGTATTCTCGCTATGTAGATGGGATTAGGCCTTGGCTTGGCAGAAACTTCGCTACGCTCCAATTTTGTTGCAGCTTGCATTTTCAGGTAGCCTCAGTTCAGCCGAAGGCGATTATACCGCCGGATGGCTTGCGTTGCTTGGGAATACGGGTGTAGGCGGCTGGAATAGCTTTGATTCCGGCTATATAATCTAGCCATTTCGTCCTAAAAGGCTACCTGAAACCCCAGCCGGCCCGCGCACCATGTCTGATTTAATCGTTTTCAACAAGCCCTATGGGGTTATCTGCCAATTCAGCCCGCACGAGAAACACCGCTCGCTGAAAGAGTTTATCGGGCTGCCCGATGTTTATCCCGCCGGGCGGCTGGACACCGACAGCGAAGGCCTGCTGCTGCTCACGGCTAACGGTCGCCTGCAAGCCAAAATTGCCGATCCGCGCCACAAAACGGTGAAAACCTATTGGGCGCAGCTCGAAGGTAGCCCGGACGAAGCAAAACTGGATTTATTGCGGCACGGCGTAGATTTGGGCGATTTCGTTACCCGCCCGGCGCAGATCAGGCTACCTGAAAAATCGGAAACCGACCGCCTGTGGTCGCGTGTGCCGCCGATTCGGGTGCGCAAGAGTGTGCCGGATTTTTGGTTGGAAATCCGCATCAGCGAAGGCAAAAACCGCCAAGTACGCCGTATGACGGCCAAGGCGGGCTACCCCTGCCTGCGGCTGGTGCGCGTGGGCATCGGTCGGTTGGATTTGTGGCAGCTGGATCTGGCACCGGGTCAATGGCTGCCTGCACCGTGTTTGCCCTAGCTCAATATTCGGCGTAATGGCCGCACTCTCGGTATGCCGTTTGCTTGGCATTTGTCTAATTGAATAACATGAGGTTTGATATGGCAGATTTATCCCAGCAGTTGGCGCAGTGGCAGCATACTGCCCGTTTCCGTTTCCCCCTTTTAATCAAACCACGCGCGGAAGACAGCCATAAAGGCACGTTCGGCACGGTGGCTGTGGTGGGCAGCGCGGCCGGCATGTCCGGCGCCGGTGTGCTGGCAGCCAGCGCGGCCTTGAAAGGCGGGGCGGGCAAAGTATGGCTCGGTTTTGCGCAAAACAGCCTGCCGATACCGTATCTGCCTAATTATCCGGAAATCATGATCACCACCGCCGCGCAGCTGGTGCAGCGGCGCGACATCAGCGTTTACGCTATTGGCTGCGGCTTGGGCATGAGCGATGCCTCGCGTCAGCTGTTGGAGCAGACCACGGCAGCGGCCATCCATACTGATGCACCGCTGCTGCTGGATGCCGATGCGCTGAACCTGCTGGCGGTAGAAACAATGTTTTTGCCCAATAATGTGGTGCTTACACCTCATCCGCTGGAAGCGGCACGCCTGCTGGGTATTACAGTGGAAGAGGTGCAGGGTAACCGCTATTTGGCGGCCTCCAATATTGCCGAGCGCTACGGCAGCTATGTGGTGCTCAAAGGTGCGAAAACCTTGGTGTGTACGCCAGACGGGCGGATTGTGTACGAAAACGACAGCGGCAACCCCGGCTTGGCCACCGCCGGCAGTGGCGACGTATTGAGCGGTCTGATGGCTGCCCTGCTGGCACAACATCTGCCCATGCAAGATGCGGCCTGCGCGGCAGTGTGGATGCACGGCACGGCGGCAGAGCTGCTGGCCGCCCGCGGCATCGGCCCCATCGGCCTGACTGCGGGTGAAATTGCCGATGCGGTGCGTGAGCTGCGCAATCTGGCAGCGGGTTAGGCTGGATGGGCGGCTTGCTCCAAGCATAATTGCAGCAATAGAAAGGCTACCTGAAAGTTTCAGGTAGCCTTTCTATTGTTTCTATACAAGGCATCAGTTTGCTTCTGCTCTATTGACGCAAGAAGCTGGAACGAATGCAACTTAACAAACCAAGATTTCCTAACATTATTAAAACATCCAAGCCGCCCTTCCCTGTTATCACTCTGCCAAAGCCAAGTAGAAATAGCAAAAGGCTACCTGAACCTTTCAGGTAGCCTTTTCAAGCGGCAAAATCAATCAGTTTTCATCCCGATCCAATTTCTGCGAGCCATGCTGTATCGGGTATTTTCGTTGCAGCACTTGCAGATATTGGCGGTAGAACGCTTCGGTATTGCGTCCGGCAACTTGTTGGCGCAGCTCCGGCAACTGCTGTTTGCTGTTTTCCGGCAGGCTGATGGCGCGTACTTCCACCAAGGCGGCATTACCGTTGGGCAGGGTAATCACTGCGTAGCCGGGTTTGCCGTTTTGCGGATGGGCTTTCACGATGGCGGCAAAGTTTTGCAGGCCAACGGCTTGTTGCAGCTGGGTGGCACTGGCTTTTTCCGGATTGCTCCATTGCAGGTTATCCACTGCCTTACCGGCTTGCAGATTGCTCAAGGCTTGAGCAGCGGCAGCTTGTGCCAGCTTGGCACTCTCCACGGCCACATAATCTTTGCGCACCGCTTCCTTGGCTTCTTCAAAGCTTTGATTGCGGGCTTTGCTCACATCGGTGGCACGCAACACGCGCAATACGCCGTTGCCCATATCCAATACTTCAGAATTGTGGCGGCGCTCGATCACCTCGGCGCTGAACATGGCTTCCTGCACGGCTTGCGGCAGCTTGGCGGCGGCAGCTTCGGGCTGGCTGAGCCATTCTTCATGTTTTTGCAGCGGCAGCTTCATTTCCTGTGCCACTTTTTGCAGGCTGTCCGGGTGGTCGAAGGCCAGTTGTGCCAACTGTTCACGTGCATTACCTAAGGCTTGGGCGGCTTTACGCTGGCGCACGCTCTCTTCCAGCTGGGCTTTCACGCTCTCAAACGGCGGCTTGGCTTCGCTGGCGGCGGTGGGCAGGTTGCTGTAGGCCTCTTGCAACTCCTGCGCACTCACAGTTTGCTGTTTGGCCAGCTCTTCTACGTTCAAATCAACAAACTCAAGCTTCACTGCCAAAGGCAAGGCATATTTGGCTTTGTTGGCTTCAAAATAGCTGCGCAAGGCGGCATCAGTGGGCTGTACTTTGCTGGCAAAATCGGCCGCATTGAAGGGCGCAGTACGCAACTCACGCTCGCTGCCGGTAAGGGCAAGGATTTGGTTAGCTTGGCTGTCGCTAACGATATTGCCGTTGCTCAACAGGCTGATAAGGGTTTGGCGGCGATACTGGCTGCGCATTTCCTCAATCAGCCGCTCTTCGGTAATCCCTCTTTGGCGCAGATAGGCTTGAAACTGCTCGGGGCTGAATTGGCCGTTGACTTGGAATGAAGGATCGCGCGTAATCACACCCTTGATTTGTTCAATAGAAAGCTCGCCAACGCCCAGCTCTGCTGCACCCTGATCGAAATAGGCTTGCTGCACCAGCGATTGGTAAACGTCGTCTTTGCTGATGGGTTGGTCGCTATGCCGCGGCGCTTCCCTCAGCAGTTCCTGCACTTGCTCGGCAGTGATGTGGGTATTGCCGATTTTGCTGATATAGCTGCTGTGCATACCCGAAGTAAGGGTTTGGGCACCGAATCCCACAAAGGTAACAGTAATCAGCCCAAGGAGCACTTGAGACAGGCGGCGGTGTTTTTCGACGATGGCAAACATAAAAATAAAAAGGAAGCGTGGTGAAAATTAAATGCGGTATTGTAACGGTTCTGTGGGTGGCGGGCTATAGCGAATTAACTTAACTTTCTCGATAGCCTTGGCTGACTTTACTACACTGTGAATATCGTCCGCGGTTCGCTGCCTTGTATCGAAAGTAAATTTAATCCGCGATATAACTCCAAACAGTTTATTTAATGCCAGAATCCTCCGCTGCACTACCAAGCATAAGAGGCTACCTGAAAACATAGGCAAGAAAAAAGACAGGCAGAAAGCCTGTCTTTTTTCATTTATGCAAGAAGGTGCGGTTTACAGCGCATCTTTCAACGCTTTACCTGCACGGAATTTCGGAGATTTGGCAGCCGGAATAATCAGTTCTTTACCGGTTTGCGGGTTGCGGCCTTTGCGTTCGGCGCGTTCGCCCACGTAGAAAGTGCCGAAGCCAACCAGAGTTACGGTGTCGCCTTTTTTCAGAGCGGTGGTAACAGCCTTGGTAAAACCATCCAGTGCCTTGCCGGCAGCAGCCTTGGAAATGTCAGCTTCCTTAGCAATCGCTTCAATCAATTCAGACTTGTTCACGTTAAGTCCCTTTCTAGTTGAGGAGTAATGAAGAATCGGCCGATTGTGGTCGGCACCAATGCGTTTGTCTGCAACAGGCTGCTTTATAGCAAGTTCAAAATCATCGGTCAAGCAAATAAACGGCTGGAAAGTAGCTATTTTCAGCCAAAGCGGCAGGTTTGCGCCTTTCACACAACACAGCCTGCCGCTTTTCGCCTTAATGCTTGGTGGCGCGGCCGCCGGATTTTGCCGGGGTTTTCGGCTTAGCTGCGGGCACGTCCTGCCAAGGTTGCGGCTGATATTCCAGGCCGAAGGAAAGCACTTCGTCAATCCAACGCACCGGGTGGATTTCTAGCCCTTCTTTCACGTTTTGCGGAATTTCTTCCAAATCTTTCACGTTTTCCTGCGGAATCAGCACATGCTTGATGCCGCCGCGCAGGGCAGCTAACAGTTTTTCCTTCAAACCGCCGATGGGCAACACTTCGCCACGCAGGGTGATTTCACCGGTCATGGCCACGTCGGCACGCACGGGAATACCGGTGAGCGAAGACACAATGGCCAGCGTCATGCCGATACCGGCGCTGGGGCCGTCTTTAGGCGTAGCACCTTCCGGAACGTGCACATGGATATCGGTTTTCTCGTAGAAATCCGGTGCAATGCCCAATACTTCGGCACGCGAGCGTACCACGCTCCAAGCGGCAGAAATCGATTCCTGCATCACATCACCCAGCTTACCGGTGCGCAGGATATTGCCTTTGCCTTTGAGCGCAACGGCTTCGATGGTGAGCAGCTCGCCGCCGACTTCCGTCCACGCCAGGCCGGTAACCTGGCCGACACGGTTTTCGTTCTCGGCCACACCGTAATCGAAGCGGCGCACACCAAGGTATTCGTGCAGGTTGGTGGCATCCACCACCACGATTTGCGGCGCAGCAGCGCGTTTGGCACCGGCTTTTTTATCTTGCTCCAATACCTGCTTCATCACCACCTTACGGCAGATTTTGGCGATTTCGCGGTCGAGTGAGCGTACGCCGGCTTCACGGGTGTAGTAGCGGATGATGTCGCGTACTGCGCTTTCTTGAATATCGATTTCGCCTTTTTTCACCCCGTTGCGCTCAATTTGCTTGGGCACGAGATATTGCATGGCAATATTTACTTTTTCGTCTTCGGTGTAGCCGGAAAGTCGGATAATTTCCATGCGGTCGAGCAGCGCGGGCGGGATGTCCATGCTGTTGGAAGTAGCGAGGAACATCACATTGCTCAGGTCGAAATCCACTTCCACATAGTGGTCGGCAAAGGAGTGGTTTTGCTCCGGATCAAGCACCTCCAACAGCGCACTGGCCGGATCGCCACGGAAATCGCGGCCGAGTTTATCGATTTCGTCCAGCAGGAACAGCGGATTATTCACGCCGGCTTTAATCATATTTTGGATGATTTTGCCCGGCATCGAGCCGATGTAGGTACGGCGATGGCCGCGGATTTCGCTCTCGTCATGGATGCCGCCCAAAGCCATGCGCACATATTTACGGCCGGTGGCTTTGGCAATAGATTGGCCAAGCGAGGTTTTACCCACGCCGGGCGGGCCCACCAGGCACAGAATCGGGCCTTTGAGCTTGTTCATGCGTTTTTGCACGGCCAAATATTCCAAAATGCGCTCTTTCACCTTTTCCAAGCCGTAGTGGTCGGCATTGAGCACCAAATCGGCCTGCACAATATCTTTGCTGACCTTGCTTTTCTTCTTCCACGGAATGTCTACCAGCGTTTCGATATAGTTGCGCACCACGGAAGACTCAGCCGACATCGGCGGCATCATGCGCAGCTTTTTCATTTCACCCAGCGCTTTTTCTTCCGCTTCCTTGCTCATGCCGGCTTCGCGCACCTGCTGTTCGAGTTGGTCGAGCTCTTCGCGTTCATCGCCCTCGCCCAACTCTTTCTGAATCGCTTTTACTTGCTCGTTCAGATAATAGTCGCGCTGGGATTTTTCCATCTGCCGCTTCACCCGGCCACGGATACGTTTTTCTACTTGCAAAATGTCCAGCTCAGCTTCCAGCTGGCCAAGCAGATGTTCCATGCGCTCGGCCACGTCGGTGATTTCCAAAATCTCCTGCCGCTGCTCCAACTTGAGCTGCAAGTGGGCGGCAATGGTGTCCACCAGGCGGCTGTGGTCGGTGATGCCGTGAATGGTGCCGGCCACTTCGCCGGGGATTTTCTTGTTGAGCTTGATGAACTGGTCGAACTGCGCCAAAAGCGTGCGGCGCAGGGCTTCGTAGTCGTGGCCGTCGGTGTTTTCTTCGGCAGCCAGCACTTCAATTTCGGCTTGGAAATAATCGCCGCTGTCGTTCACCGACAATGCGCGGGCGCGCTGCATGCCTTCTACCAGCACCTTCACCGTGCCGTCGGGCAATTTCAGCACTTGCAGGATGTTGGCCAGCGTGCCGATGGTGTGCAAATCGTCTGTGCCGGGGTCTTCGTTGGCCGGATTTTTCTGCGCCAAAAGGAACACCGGCCCGTCTTGCTCGATGGCGGCATCCAGCGCGGCAATGGATTTGGGGCGGCCGACAAACAGCGGCAGCACCATATGCGGATACACCACCACGTCACGCAGCGGCAACATCGGCAGGGTGCGGGTTTCAGCGGGATTATGCTGGGATTGGGTCATTATCTTCTCGGTTATTGTTTTCAGTTGAATAGGATGGCTAAAGCCTCATTGCCCGGCAAATTGGGGGCAGGCAAGCGCATTTCAAGCATTCGGCGGAGTTTAGTTTGTAAAAGGCTACCTGAAAACCGGCAGCGGTTTGAATTTTGTTGACACTATGCTTTCAGGTAGCCTTTTGCCCGATGCCGTCGAAACATGCCAAGCCAAAGTTGCCGCCGCCAGCTGCTTCTGTCTATACTGCCTCCCGTCTCCCATTCCCGCCCGCACCAGCCGGCAAACGCCATGACTACCCCTACCCTCATCTGGCAAGGCATCCCTACCGAGCAAGAGCTTACCGCCGCCATCTCCCAGCATCCCCGCGCGGCCTGCATTTTTCTCAGCGACGATTTTTCAGGTAGCCTCCATGAGCCCGATAAAGGCTACCTGAAAAGTTGTGCCGCCTCTGCTGCCAACTTTATCCCCGCCGATGCCAACCCGCTGCAACGCGATATTTATCTGCTGCCCGCAGCCGCGGCCGCCGAGTTGGCACAATACGGTTTCGGCGAACCGGTTTGGCAAAACAGTCCATCTGTGCCGCAACAGGCTAGCCCAAGCAAACCCTGGCAAATCGCGCCGCCGCCCATCCCTGTGGAACGCGTGCTGATTATCGGCGGCGGCATTGCCGGCGCGGCCACCGCCCACGCCCTAGCCCGACGCGGTATCAGCAGCCTAATCCTCGAGCAAAACGACCAGCCCGCCCGCTCCGCCTCCGGCAACCGGCAAGGCCTGCTCTACGCCAAAATTTCCGCCCACCCCACCCTGCAAACCCGCCTCCTGCTTGGCAGCTACGGCTACAGCCGCCGTCTGCTCGAACACCTTCTGCCCCATAGCCCGGATTGGCAGGCTTGCGGCGTGCTGCACCTTAACCACAATCAGAGCGAAACCCGCCGCAACCGCGAACTGGCCGAGCAACGCGCCAACCGCCATCTTTATTACGCCGTCCGCCCCGCCGAAGCCGAATCGCTTTCCGGTATCCCGCTTAGTGGGCAAAGCGGTCTGTTCTGGCCGCAGGGGGCGTGGCTCAACCCGCCATCCTTCGCCACCACCCTGCTCGAATCCCCCCGCATCCGAGTGCTCACGCAGCACCGCCTCACCAATCTACAACGCCACGGCAGCGAATGGCAGCTGGCGGTGGATACGCCGCAAGGCATGCAGACTTTTTCAGGTAGCCACATCGTGTTCTGCTGCGGCGCCGAGCAATTGGCCGATATCCTGCCCGAAGCCCTGCCGCTGCAATTCATCCGCGGCCAAACCAGCCTGGCCGAGGCCTCGCCCCTCAGCCGACAGCTGCGCTGCGCCCTAAGCGCCGATGCCTATATTTCACCGGAGTATCGTCATCAGCACTGTTTCGGTGCCAGCTTCGTGCCCAATGAGCAAAACAGCGAGTTGCGTACCGCTGAAGACGACGGCAACCACGCCAAACTGGCGCAACTCTCGCCCGAACTCGCCGCCGCCCTGCCTGCCTACCAGTCCGGCCATGCCGCCGTGCGCGCAGACTGCTACGACCACCTGCCCGCCGTTGGTGCATTGGGCGACTGGGCGGCGATGCGTGTGCAATACGCCAAACTCGCCCATGATAAAAACTACCGCCTGCCCGACCTGCCCTGCCCCCACCTGCCCGGCCTGTTTGTGAACAGCGGGCACGGCAGCCGCGGCCTCGCCACCGCCCCGCTGTGCGGCGAACTGGTAGCTGCTCAGCTATTGGGGCAGCCGCTGCCCGCCGAACCAGAAGTGGCCGCCGCCCTCTCCCCCAACCGCCTGCTGATTCGCCGCATTATTCATCGGCAAACTTAAAGGCTGCAGGCTACCTGACAAGCCATAGCAGGTGGATTGTGTTTCCGCTGCACCAGTTTGATTTGCCTAAGCTCAAGGCTACGTGCAATGCCTGACAGCTTTGCGAAAAGCATTTGATTGAAAGAATAAAGCAATGTGGTATCAAGCATTTAAATTTTACGACCAACACCCTCCTGCCACGCCGGACGACATTACCGCATTCCGCACCCCTTTGCCCGAAGCCGAACGCGCCAACGCATTAAACTATCTCGAACCTTACTCAGTACAGCTCAGTGCCACCAGATATTGCCTACCGCCCCACTTTTATATCCCCAACGAACTGATGCAGCTTTGGCAATATTCTGTGCACGGCGGCATCACGGGCAATGGGCAGGATTTTGGCTACTTCTCACCGGCAGAAACTGTATCTTATTATTTTGGCTATCAGTTCTGGTATTACGCGCCCAATTTGCTGCCGATTGCATTCGATGGCGGCGGCGTGTTCTATTGTTACGATTTCGGGCAGCCCGGCCCTTTAATTGTGCTGAAGGACTCAGGCTCGGATGACCTGGGCGTTCCTGTTGGCAGCAGCCTTGCCGACGTGCTGGCTCAAGAATTGGATTACTGAATAGCAATCCAATCCAAAAGGCTACCTGAAACCTCAAACCAACCAAACCCACACGAAAACACATCATGTCCAACCGCACCATCCTCCTCGACCACCCGCAGCCGCTGCTCGACCAGCTGCATGCGCGTTCCAGCAGCAGCGAAATGCACGGCGGCAACAGCGTGCAACTCTTGCAGGACAGCCGCGAAAACTTTCCCGCCTGGCTGGAAGCAGTGACTGCTGCCGAGCATTATGTGCTGATTGAAATGTATATTTTCGCCGACAACGATTTCGGCGTGCGGCTGCGAGATTTGCTGGTGGAAAAATGCCGCCAGGGCGTGAGCGTGGTGCTGGTGTACGATTGGATCGGCAGCCTGTGGCCATCGGTGTGTCGCTTTTTTGAGCCGCTCAAGCAGGCCGGTGCGCAAGTGGTGGCCTACAACCCGCCCGGTTTTGCCAGCGGTATCGGCCTGCTCTCGCGCAACCACCGCAAATCCTTCGTGATAGACGGCCATACCGCCTTCGTGAGCGGATTGTGCGTGTCTTCCGCCTGGGAAGGCAATCCGACCACAGGCGTGGCACCGTGGCGCGATACCGGGCTGAAACTACAGGGGCCGGTGGTGGCCGAAGTGGTGCAGGCTTTATCCGACACGCTGCGCTCGCAAGGCGAAAGGCTACCTGAAAACATCACCCCTTATGACGGCACGGCTGCCGGCACGGTGCGCGCCGGTGTAGTGGCCACCACGCCCAGCAACAACAATATGATGCGGCTGGATTTGAACGCGCTGGCGCTGGCGCGGCGCAACCTGTGGCTTACCGACGCCTATTTCATGCCCACCCGCCTCTACACCCAAGCCCTGATCAACGCTGCCAACGATGGTGTGGACGTGCGTATCCTGGTGCCGCGCACTTCCGATATCCGCTGGATAGGCCGCGTGTCGCGCATCCGTTACCGCAGCCTTTTAGAGGCCGGTGTGCGAGTGTTTGAATGGGACGGGCCGATGATTCACGCCAAAAGTGCCATTGCCGACGGCCAATGGACACGCGTGGGCTCAACCAATCTCAATTTCTCCAGCTGGTATCTCAACCGCGAATTAGACGTGGTCATCGAAGATGCGGTGGTGGTGCACCAGCTGGAGCAGATGTTTCTGCAAGACCTCGCCAATGCCACCGAAATCGTGCTCAACAGCAGCGAACGCCGTGCCGCCCTACGCCGACGCCACCAAATGCTCTCCAAGCGGCACCGCCGCCAGCGTGCCCAAGCCGCCGCCCGCCAGCTGTTGCAGCTTTCCAGCATGTTTCGCGGCAACTTCTACGGCACGCGCACGGTGGATGAAAACGAAGCCAAATCCTATCTGAGCCTGGGCATTAGTATGCTGGCGCTGGCGCTGTTGCTGTGGTTTGCGCCCTATCTGCTGGTGGTGCCGCTGATATTTTTGCTGCTGGCCGGCGGGCTTTCCACCACCGTCCACGCCGTGCGCCAACTGTGGCGCTTCCGCCGCCGCAAACGTTCGGGCAAAACGGATCAATCCGGCTAAAGGCCAAGGCTACCTGAAACTGGGTAGGAACATTGATTGCCTGTATGCTGTTTAAGTTTTCAGGTAGCCTCTGCTGCTACCAAGGCTATCTGAAAAGCTAAGGCTAGCTGAAAAGTGTCTCGACCCAGCCCAAACAGGTTATCCAACTTTCAGGTAGCCTATGCAGCATGATTTAACACCCGATAACAAAACGTATGGCAAAAACAACGGCACTTACCCGCCAGCCCAATCGGTTTTCTCCCATTTAAATTGTCAAAGAGGCTATTGCCTATAGCAATGATTGCTGGCATAGCAAGGCAAAATACGCATAAAATAATCCCGTATGCGATATAGGCTTATTGTTTCTGCTGATTTTTCTGTGGTGATATAAAAACTACTATAAAATAATTGATAGTAATTTCTATTTAGGCTAGTATGTAAATAGGCAAGTGCTTCGCTTTGCCACCCATTCAACCAAATCAAATTAGGAGAAAACAATGCGCCGATTATTATCCGCATTCTGCCTGCTGGCCGCTCTAGGCTTGGCCGCGCCGGCTTATGCCAAATTCAAAGTAGTCACCACCTTCACCGTGATCCAGGATATTGCCCAAAACGTGGCGGGGGATGCCGCGGTGGTGGAATCGATTACCAAGCCGGGTGCAGAAATCCACGATTACCAGCCCACGCCGCAAGACATTGCCAAAGCGCAATCTGCCGATTTGGTGCTGTGGAACGGGCTGAACCTGGAACGCTGGTTTGAACGTTTCTTCCAAAACGTACGCAATAAACCGGCAGTGGTGGTTACGCAAGGCATTACCCCGATGTCGATTCATGAAGGCCCCTATCGCGGCCAGCCCAATCCGCACGCTTGGATGTCTACCCGCAATGCCTTAATCTATGTGGAAAACATTAAAAACGCGCTGATTAAATACGACCCGCAAAACGCCGCCACCTACACCCGCAACGCCGCCGCCTATGCCCAGCGCATCCGCAACCTAGACCGCCCCTTGCGCGAAAAACTGGCGCGGGTGCCGCAAAACCAGCGTTTCTTGGTGACCAGCGAAGGCGCGTTCAGCTATCTGGCACGCGACTACGGCTTTAAAGAAGTGTATCTATGGCCAATTAATGCCGAGCAGCAAGGCACGCCGCAACAGGTGCGCCGCGTAATCAACACCGTGCGGCAAAACCATATTCCGGTAGTGTTCAGCGAGAGCACCGTATCGCCGCGCCCGATGCGGCAAGTATCGCGCGAAACCGGCGCCAAATACGGCGGCGTATTGTATGTGGATTCGCTTTCCGCCAAAAACGGCCCGGTGCCCACCTACCTCGACCTGCTCAATACCACGGTTTCCACCATTGTTAGAGGATTTGGAAAATAATGTCTGAACAAGCCGCCTCCATCAGCGTTGAATCGGTAACGGTTCGCTACAGCAACGGCCACACGGCCATCCGCGACGTGAGCTTCACGCTGCAAGGCGGCACCACCTGCGCGCTGGTGGGCGTAAACGGCAGCGGCAAATCTACCCTGTTTAAAAGCCTGATGGGGCAGATTAAGCCGAAATCGGGCAGCATCCGCCTGTGCGGTCTGCCCGTGCCGCAGGCGCTCAAGCGCAACCTGGTGGCCTATGTGCCGCAGAGCGAGGAAGTGGATTGGCAGTTTCCCGTGTCGGTGTACGACGTGGTGATGCAGGGGCGCTACGGCTACCTGAATTTCCTGCGCCTGCCCAAAGCCGAAGACAAACGCAAAGTTCAGGAAGCCATGGAACGGGTAGGCATTGCCCATTTGGCGCAGCGGCAAATCGGCGAGCTATCCGGCGGGCAGAAAAAACGCGTATTCCTGGCGCGCGCACTGGCGCAGCAGAGCAAGATTATCCTACTGGATGAGCCGTTTACCGGCGTTGATGTGAAAACCGAAGATGCGATTGTGGATTTGCTCGGCCAGCTGCGCGCGCAGGGGCATCTGATTTTGGTATCGACCCACAACCTCGGCATGGTGCCCGACTTCTGCGACCAAGTGGTGATGATCAACCGTACCGTGCTGGCCGCCGGCCGCACCGAACACACTTTTAACCAACACAACCTCGAATTGGCCTTCGGCGGCGTGCTGCGCCATTTCCGCCTCTCTGGCAGCGATTTGCACGACGACGAAGACAGCCGAGTGCTCACCGTACTCACCGACGACGAACGCCCCGCCGTGTTCTACGGCCAAGCCAAAAACGATCCGCCCGCTGTGCCCTGTTGCAGCGATGCCCAAGGCAGCTGTGCGAAGCAGGAAAACGGCAGTGAAGGAGATGGCTCATGTTAGACATGCTGCTGGAGCCGTTTGCCTATGAATACATGGTGAAGGCCATCGTGCTGAGTGCGGCGGTGGGCGGCATGTGTGCATTTTTGTCGTCTTATTTAATGCTCAAAGGCTGGTCGCTGATTGGCGACGCGCTGTCGCACTCGGTGGTACCCGGCGTGGCGGTTACCTATGCGCTCGGCCTGCCCTATTCCGCCGGTGCGTTTGTATCCGGCATTTTGGCGGCACTGTCGATTTTATGGATACGCGCCATCACGCAGCTGAAAGAAGATGCGGTAATCGGCTTTATCTTCACCACCTTCTTTGCCATCGGCCTGTTTATCGTGTCGGTGAACCCGACTGCGGTCAACGTGCAGGAAATCGTGTTGGGCAATATTTTAGGCATTGCCGACGAAGATATTTTTCAGGTAGCCATCATCATCGGCGTGTGCCTGCTGTTTATGCTGCTCACTTGGAAAAACCTGCTCTTGGTGTTTTTTGACGAAACCCAGGCCGTGGCCGTCGGCCTCTCGCCGTTGCGCTATAAAATTTTGTTTTTCTGCCTGCTCAGCGCCTGCGTGGTGGCCGCGCTGCAAACCGTGGGCGCGATTTTGGTGATCGCCATGGTGGTTACTCCCGGCGCCACCGCCTATCTGCTCACCGACCGCTTCGGCAAGCTGGTGCTGATTGCCGTGGCGCTCGGTATCATTACCTGTGCTCTGGGCGCCTACATCAGCTTTTTCCTCGACGGCGCCACTGGCGGCGTGATTGTTAGCCTACAAAGCCTGCTGTTCCTGCTCGCCTTCGTGTTTGCGCCCAAATATGGCCTGTTGCGGCAAAAATTCGGTGCCGCACCGCAGGCGGCGGAAGAAACGGAGCCCGGCCATGTCTGAGCTGATCAACTGGTTTGCCGAGCCGCTCGCCTTCCCTTTCATGCAGAATGCCCTGCTCACCGCGCTGATTGTATCCATTACCTGCGGGCTGCTTTCCTGCTATCTGGTGCTCAAAGGCTGGTCGCTGATGGGCGACGCAGTGTCGCACGCGGTGCTGCCCGGTATTGTGCTGGCCTTCGTGTTCGGCATTCCGCTGCAAATCGGTGCATTCGCCTCCGGCCTGCTCTGTTCCGTGGGCGTAGGCTACCTGAAAAACAACAGCCGCCTCAAAGAAGACACCGTGATGGGCATTGTGTTCTCCGGTATGTTTGCGCTCGGCCTAGTGTTATTTACCAAAGTGGAAACCGACCAACACCTCACTCACATCCTGTTCGGTAACGTGCTGGGCGTGAGCCGGGAAGAGCTGCTGCAAACCTTCGCCATCTGTGCTGCCGTGGCCTTAGCCGTGCTGCTCAAACGGCGCGACTTCATGCTCTACTGCTTCGACCCCGCCCAAGCGCGCATCGCCGGCCTCTCCCCTCAGCTCTTACACTACAGCCTACTCACCCTGCTCGCGCTGACCATCATCACCGCCATGCAGGTGGCCGGCGTGGTGCTGGTGGTGGCCATGCTCATTTCCCCCGGCATCACCGCCTTCCTGCTTACCAAGCGCTTTGAACGCATGATGATCATCGTGGTGGCGGCTTCCGTATTCACCAGCCTTACCGGCACCCTGCTCAGCTACCACCTCAACTCCGCCACCGGCCCCAGCATCGTAATTTTGCAGGCCATTCTTTTCCTGCTCGCCCTCATCTGGAACAAACTGCGGCAGGCGTTTAGCCAAGAAAAGGCGGCAGCGGCTAGCTGAAACCTGGCAGCAACAAGTTGCATATTCGCCCGCCATAATGAAAAGGCTACCTGAAACATTCAGGTAGCCTTTTCATTATGGCGGCGCTCACACCTTCACCACCAAAGTTTGCAACATCAAATCCTGCGGCGTTTGATAATTGCCGCGCTTGCGGCACAGCATAACCAAATACAGCAATTGCACCGCGCAATAAACAATACGGCCCAAACCCAGGCCGCTGAGCAGCCCGCACAGCGCAAGCAGCACCACAAAGAAAAACCCTTCGCGTGCCAGCACATATTTGGCGAAGCCCGGATTCGCGCCGGTGTCCGTAATCACACGGATACGCAAAATCTTTTGGCCAATGCTTTGTCCGCTGCGACTCATCATAAACACCTGCGCCACCCCCAGCAGCAACCCAGCCACCAGCCCCACCGGCAAAAGCAGCAGCAACCAAGGCATTTCGGCTTGCACATAGGCCCTAGTGTACTCAATCCTTAATAAAAACATAACCAACAGCATAATAGGCAGAATGCGGTCGATAGCACCGGCCAGCAAGCGTTGCCACGGCTTAGCCAACTCCACCTCCTTCATCCGCTCCGCTGCCTGCGGCTCGGCTGCTGATTCAGGAGGGCGATAGGCTTGGCGGAAATTTTGCATGGTTTGTCCTCAAATTAGGCCAGATAAATAAGGCTACCTGAAAACGGAAAAATGATTTCAGGTAGCCTTACGCATGAATAACGGACGACTTAGTTTTTGATGACCAATGTCTTCGCCAGCAAATCCTGCAAAGTTTGGCGGTTGCGGTCTTCTAAAAACAGCATCACGACACAGGCGATACCAGCAACGATGGCTAGCAGGTTACCCAAGTCTTCGCTGAATACGCTAATCAGGGTGAAAATAAAGTTATAGCCAAATTCACGTACAAGCACATATTTAACGAAACCAGGATTGTCGCCATCCTCAGTAATCACGCGGATACCTACGATTTTTTTGCCGATACTTTGGCCATCGCGCACCATGATAACTAAGTTGTAAATCAGCAAGCCGATAGCTGCCACAAGGGCAATAGTAAATACAACCATCGCTGCCTTACCACCACTTCCGCCCATGAAGCCTACTAAAATGGCTGCCAAAATACCGATACCGGCAAAGGGGAGGCCGTCCATAATTCTGGCGCCCATCCGCTGCCACGGGCTGGCCAGCTCTACTTCCATTTCATTGTCATCGAATAAATCGTTTTCCAATGCGGTGGAGGCATAGGCTTGGCGGAAATTTTCGTTTGGGTTTTCGCGGAAATCTTGCATGAGTGTATCTCCCTCGGGCGGCTGCAAACATTTGTGCCTACCCTGTTGTTAATATAGACGTTGTTGGAAAGTTGCAGATTTTAACAGTTTGGTGTGGTTTGTAAATATTTACCGCTTTTCAGGTAGCCTTTTGTTGCATCAGGCTACCTGAAATGTATCGAAGACCCTGCACTGTGCAAAAAAGTGGCACAAGCCGCTTTGTTCATACCCTGCCGCGATTGGCTTCCGCCATCAAGGCAAGCAGCTCTTCGGTGGTGTTCCAGCCGATGCAGGCATCAGTGATACTTTGGCCGTAGGTTTCCGGCTTGTCTTGGCGGCCTTCCACCAAATGGCTTTCCACCATGATGCCCATGATGTTTTGTTCGCCGTTTTGCAGCTGCGCGGCCACATCGCGCGCCACTTCCATTTGGCGGGTGTAGTCTTTGCGGCTGTTGGCGTGGCTGAAATCCACCATTAATCTAGGCGTTACACCGGCTTTGTCCAACTGTTCGGCAGCAGCTTTAACATGTTCCGCGCTGTAGTTCGGCTCTTTGCCGCCGCGCAGGATGGCGTGGCAGTCGGGATTGCCGGCGGTGTGGACAATGGCGGAATGGCCGGCTTTGGTTACGGAGAGAAAGTGGTGCGGGTGGGAGGCGGCTCCAATGGCATCGATGGCGATTTTGAGGTTACCGTCGGTGCCGTTTTTGAAGCCGACCGGGCAGGAGAGGCCGCTGGCAAGCTCGCGGTGCACCTGGCTTTCGGTAGTACGCGCACCGATGGCGCCCCAGGAAATGAGGTCGGCGTAATACTGCGGGGTGATCATGTCGAGAAATTCGGTGGAAGCGGGCACGCCGAGGTTGTTTAAATCCAACAGCAGGCGGCGGGCTTGGCGCAGGCCGAAGTTGATATCGAAGGTGCCGTTGAGGTGGGGGTCGTTGATGAGCCCTTTCCAGCCCACGGTGGTGCGCGGTTTTTCAAAATAAACACGCATCACGATCAGTAGCTCTTTTTCGTATTTTTTGCGCAGGGGCAGCAGGCGCTGGGCGTATTCGAGGGCGGCTTTGGGGTCGTGGATGGAACAAGGGCCGATGATGGTGAGCAGGCGCTTGTCGCGGCCGTGCACCAAATCAGCAATTTGATGGCGGGTATTTTCTACCAAATCGGCAGCGGCTTCGCTGATGGGCAGTTCGTAGAGGTGGGCGATGGGGGGCAGCAGCTCGCTGATGCTGCGGATACGTACGTCGTCGGTGCGGCTGAAGGCTTGGGATTGGCTCATGGCTGTGTTTTGCTGTTCGTGAGGAAGGGGCTTATTGTGGACTGGGCGGCGGCGGCTGGCAAGGGCTTAATGTTCAGGTAGCCTCGGATGGATTGCTCAGGCTACCTGAAAATTGATGGCTGCTTGCTGCGAGCCTGTGCTCTATCGGCATTTCTCTAGTCCTGATGAATTTTAGCCTACCCTTATCTTGCGGGCTAAGAATTTGGTTTCAGGTAGCCTGTTGCTAGGGGCTACCTGAAAATGCTATTGGCTCTATGCGTTGCACCTTTAAGCATTAAAAACCATTTTCCATCATGATGTGGCCGGGGATACGGTTGCGATGCATGGCAAAGCCGAGCTTAAGCAGGGCTTGGAAGGTGTCTTTCACCATAGCCGGGTTGCCGCACAGCATGAAGCGGCTGCGTTCGGTGGTGAACGGCAAGCCGAAGGCCTGGCTGAGGCTGCCATTTTCCAACAGTTGCGGCATGCGCTGATTGAGGCTGCCGGACTGCTGCTCGCGGGTGAGTACGGAAACGAAGCGCAGTTTGTCGTAATACTCGCCCACCAGAGGGTGTTCGGCCAAGTCGCGGATGCGCTGGTTGAACACGGCTTCGTTGGCGTAGGAAACGGAATGCGCCAGGGCGAGATGGTCGAAGCGCTGCCAAATTTGCGGCTGCTGCAAGATGGAGAGAAAGGGGGCGATGCCGGAGCCGGTGCTGAGCATGATAAGGTCGCTGCCATCGGGGAAGCGTTCGGGCAACAGGAAGCCGGTGGCTGTTTTATCGAGCAGGATGGTATTGCCGGCTTCCATCTGTTCGAATCGGGCCGACATGGGGCCGTCTTCGATGAGCACGGCGAAGTATTCGAGGGTGTCGTCGTATTCGGCGGAAACCACGGAATAGGCGCGCCAGATGAAGCCGCTGCCTTCGGGAAAGCCGAGGCGGGAAAACTGGCCGGCGGCAAAGCGGTATTCTTCGGGGCGGCTGATGGCGAAACTCATCAGTTTGGGCGTGTGGCGTTTTACCCAAAGTACGGTTTCTTCTGTATATTTGGCGGCGGGAGAGGCACTCATGATTATCCTTGCTGTGTGGGCGGGAGGGTGATGCTGGCATCGGGGTACACCGGCGCATCATTTTGTTTTTCTATTTGCCAAACATCGGTTTGGGTGTGGCGACCGCTGTCTAAATCGAGATAGAGCAGGCGGTATTGGCCGGCGCCGAGCTCGTAGAGGGTAAAGAACCCCTTCTCGGGCATGTAGAAAGTGCGGATGTTTTGCCAGCTGCCGTCTTGCTGCATTTGCAGCTCCACCATGCGGTCGGCGCCGTGATTGGCGATGCTGGCGATGGACATGCCGTTTTGCGCGGCCACGGGGTAGCCGGCGATATAGTCGGAAAAATACGGCCAGATTTTGCCGTTGGGGGCTTTGGCCGGGCGTTGGTAGGCGCTGCCTTGGGCGGCCAGCTGGCTTACGGCAGAAGGCGTATCTTTAGGCTCCGACGGAGTTTTATCCAGCCACCACCAAAGCTGCAACACCAGCAACCCGAGCAACAAGCCAGTGCCGAACACCAGCCAAAATGCTTTGTTGGCACGCAGCCGCTGCCACTGCGCTTTCAGCTTCTGCAACCAAGGCGTCAGCTTGGCCTGCTGCCGCGCGGCGGCTTGTTGCAGCAAGGGATTGGTGGCTTTGGCCTGGCGTTGGGCGGCAATCCAGGCATCGTGCCGTTTGCGCTGGTCGGGGTCGGACAACACGGCATAGGCCTTGTTTACCATCTGCATGATGCGCAGGGCTTCGGGGTTGTCGGGATTAAAATCGGGATGATAGCGTTTCGACAGGCGGCGGTAGGCCTCGCGTATCTCCTTATCCGAAGCAGTTTCAGACACGCGCAGGTTGCGGTAGTGCGTGGGGATGGCGGGCATAAAGGCTACCTGAAAGCGTAAGCTGTAACGGAGTTAAATCGGTTGGGATGTTAAACGGGCAACATTTGGTTGATTCGTTTTTCAGGTAGCCTGCATCACACCCAAGGCTATCTGAAAACATTACTGCAAGAAATTCAAGCACAACCGGATTTATTTATTCAGGTTGTTCACTTCCTGCTGGGCTTTGTTCACTTCCTCTTCCAGCTTGCCGATGCGTTCCAGATAGCGGGCGTAGTTGCGCTCGTTGCCGTAGCGCACTTTACGGCCTTCTTCCAGATTCTGCTGGGCTTGGCGCAGGCGTTCGTTGGCAGCTTGGCGCTGGCTTTCGCTAACGGCAGGTTGGGCAGCGGGGGCGGCAGGCTCAGTGGTAGCGGGGCTGCTGTAGCTCGGATAGCTGGGCGCGGTGCTCACGGGAGCGGGATAGGTGGTCATACGGCCGAGATTGACGGCGCGGCAGTTGGGGCCGGGGCTGGCGGTGTAGGTGCGGCGGCCTTGGCGGTCAGTGCATTCGTAGGTGGTGGCGCTGGCTACGGCGCAGAAGCCCAGCAGGCAGGCGGCGAAAATGGGGGATAATTTTTTCATGTTTATATCCTTATTTTGAAGTAAGACGTTCTAGCTGATAAAGGCTACCTGAAAAACCGCTTTCAGGTAGCCTCCAAAATCTATACTACTTCCAATAGCGCCACCACGGAATATCGTCCGGCTGCCATTCTTTCTGCAAATAGGGACTCTGCGGGAAGTTTTGTGCTAGCACGCGGCGGGTGTCGCTGCTCAACTCCGGTTTTTCCAAACGGGCATAGGCGGTCATCATAATCGCCAGCGCCTCTTCCACATAGCGCGTATTCTGATAGCGGCTCACAATCCCCTGTGCACGGTTGGCGGCGGCCAAGTACGCGCCGCGCTGCATGTAGTAGCGGGCGATGGCCATTTCGTTGCCGCCCAAGGCATCCACCAGGCGCGCCATTTTTTCGCGCGCGTCGTTGGCGTATTTGCTATCGGGGAAGCGGGTGATGAGCTCGTTAAACACCTGATAGGCTTCGCGGTTTGCTTTCGGGTCGCGGTCGGACCAATCCTGCGAGGCCAGCTTGTTGAAGATGGATTTGTCTTGATTGAGCACAATCAAGCCCTTCAGATACAGCGCGTAATCGGTGTTCGGATGGTTGGGATACAGCTTCAAAAACTGCTCCACATGCGCCAAGGCCTGCGGCTGCTGTTCGTCTTTGTAATACACATAAGCCGTATCCAGCCGCGATTGCACCGCTTGGCGGGTGTTGGGGAAACGCGCCCGCAAAATTTCATATAAACGCACCGAACGGCTATAATTGCGGCTCTCCATTTCATCGTGCGCTTCGGCATACAGCTTATCTACCGACCAATCCTGCGTAATCTGGGCATCTTGGCTCACAGCGGTGGTTGAAGTGCTGGAGCAGGCCGACAGCATCACTGCCAGGCCGGTAACTAAAAGAATCTTTTTCATGCAGAACATTTCTTCCTATACCAACAATGACGCCGATTATAACGATGATTTCGACTTTTCGGCAGGGGCAGACGCGGAAAATTGTATAAATTTAACCGTGCCCACCGATTTGGCCGGCCAAAGGCTCGATGCCGCACTGGCCAAACTGCTGCCCGATTATTCCCGCAGCCGCCTGAGCACTTGGATTAAAGACGGCAACGTGTTGCTCAACGGCCAGGTTGCCCGCCCCAAAGAGCGGCTCATCGGCGGCGAAACCTTGGAAGTGCACATCCAGCACAGCCACGAAACCGCCGCCTTTACGCCCGAGCCCATGCCGCTGGATATTGTATTTGAAGACGACAGCGTGATTGTGTTGAACAAACCTGCCGGCCTCGTTGTCCACCCCGCCGCCGGTAACTGGAGCGGCACCCTGCTCAACGGCTTGCTGGCCCACTGCCCGGCATTGGCCGAAATCCCCCGCGCCGGCATCGTGCACCGCCTCGACAAAGACACCAGCGGCCTGATGGTGGTGGCCAAAACCCCGGCCGCGCAAAACAGCCTGGTACAGCAGCTGCAAGAGCGCAGCGTGAAGCGCATCTACCGCGCCGTGGCCGACGGCATCGTACCGTTCGACGGCAAAATCGACACCCTCATCGGCCGCGACCCGCACAACCGCCTCAAAATGGCCGTGGTCGGCTTCGGCGGCAAAAAAGCCGTTACCCACATCAAAGTGCTAGAACGCTACCAGAGCCACAGTTACATCGAATGCACCCTCGAAACCGGCCGCACCCACCAAATCCGCGTGCACATGCGCGAAGCCAAACACCCGCTCGCCGCCGACCCCGTGTATGGCAACCCGCGCCACCCCTGCTCTGATGCCGTAAAAGAAGCCGTACTCCAACTCGCCCGCCAAGCCTTACACGCCTACCGGCTCAGCTTCGTCCACCCCGAAAGCGGCGAAACCGTACAATTCGAAGCCCCGCTACCGGAAGACATCCACCACCTGCTCTCCGTATTGCGCTGGGAATGCGGCATGGACTCCGCCCTCAGCCACACCCTGCCTCCTGCCGAGACTGAAGACGAAGACGATTGGGACGACGACGATTACGACGTAGAAACCATCTACGTGCGTGATTAGAGGCTACCTGAAAGCAATTCCTTGGCGCAGCCAAGACTGAGTTCTGCGAAGCAAAAACACAGCTTCAACGAAATCAACAACCATCCCCCCAACCCAAGCCGAGTTCTGCAAAGTAAAACACTGCGACTTCAGCAACACAAAAACGTAAACCCAAGGCTACCTGAAAATTTTTAACTTCACAGCAACTTGCTCCACTCGCTTCAATCGCTTTAACTTCGTTGAAGCCGACGCTTTTCAGGTAGCCTCCACCCTACAACCAAACACCCCGCCATGCCCCAATCCACCGCAAAACCCCTCGGCGAATTCGACTTCATCCGCCGCTACCTCGCTGCCGAACAGCCGGCCGATCCCGAGCTCCTGCTCGGCATCGGCGATGATGCCGCCATCGTCCGCCCGCGCCCCGGCCATGATTTATGCTTCAGCAGCGATATGCTGCTGGCCGGCCGCCACTTCTTCCCCGATGTTGCCCCTGCCGACCTCGCACACAAAATCCTGGCCGTGAACATTTCCGATATGGCCGCCATGGGTGCGCGGCCGCGCTGGGTGATGCTCAGTGCCGCCCTGCCCGAGCTCAATCCCGGCTGGCTGGAAACATTTTCAGGTAGCCTTTTTGCCATGCTGCGCCAATACGGCATCACCCTCATCGGCGGCGACACCACCAAAGGCGATCTCGTTTTCAACGTGGCCATCACCGGCGAGCTGCCCGCGGGCCTTGGCCTGTGTCGCAGCGGTGCGCAAAATGGCGACGATATTTGGGTCTCCGGCCAAATCGGCCTGGCTGCTGCCGCCCTACACCATATCTGGCAGAACATCAGGCTACCTGAAAACCTGTTTGCTGAATGCGAAGCCGCCCGCCTGCGCCCCACTCCGCGCGTAGCGCTCGGCCAAGCCTTGCTGCCCGTTGCCACGGCGGCGCAAGATATTTCCGACGGTCTGGCTCAAGACCTCGGCCACATTTTGCGTGCTTCCAACGTGGGCGCGGAGCTATACGCCGACCTGGTGCCTACCGTGCCCGAGCTGCGCCAATGCCTGCCCGCGCAAACTGTATACGAGCTCACCCTTGCCGGCGGCGACGACTACGAATTATTGTTCACCGCCCCGCCCCAGGCGCGCCAAGCCGTGCTCGCCGCAGCCGACAGCAGCCGCACTCCGGTAACCCGCATCGGCCGCATCAACGACACAGGCTACCTGAAACTGCTGCGCACCAACGGCAGCGAACTGCATCTTTCTCATTTAGGATTCGACCACTTTGGCTAAACAGAAACCCGCCTTCCAACCAACTTTCGCCTGGCTGCTGCGACGCCCCGCCTGTTTCCTCGGATTCGGCTTCGGCAGCGGCCTCGCCCCAGTTGCCCCCGGCACTTTCGGCACCCTGCCCGCCCTGCCCCTCGCCGCCGTACTGATGACGCTGGGTATCGACGGCTGGCTGCTCGCCCTGTTGTGTCTACCCTTGTTTGCCGTCGGCATCTGGATTTGCAACCAAACCGAAGCCGCCCTCGGTGTGCACGACTACGGCGGCATCGTGTGGGACGAAATCGTGGCCATGCTGCTGGTGCTCGCCTTCACACCGAATACTTGGGCTTGGTGGTTGGCTGCCTTTGCCGCCTTCCGCTTCTTCGATGCGGTAAAACCGCCGCCCATCCGCTGGTTCGACCGCCAAGTGAGCGGCGGCTTCGGCGTGATGTTGGACGACATCATCGCCGCGCTGATGAGCCTGCTCCTTATCCGCTTTACCGTCTATTTAATCTACTGAAAACAAGCCAATGGATGCCCCCAACCTCAACGAATGCTATCTCTACTTCGCCCTCACCGGCCGAGGCTTCGACCCCGATGCCATCAGCACCGCACTCAATCTTGCCCCCACCCGCGCCATATATGAAGACAACAGCATAGGCATGGGTGGCAGAATATCAAGCTATTCAAGCTGGCAATACGGCACCCCTATCCTGCGCGATGGCGACGTGTTCCGCCTCAACGAAATCGCCGACGAGCTCATCGTAACTTTGCTGCCCGTGCAAGATAAAATTGCCGAGTTGATCAAAGCCCACCGGCTCGAAGCTTATTTGATGATCGTGCTCACCGTGAGTACCGATGAACGCGACTCCACCCCGGCTATCGGCTTTTCGCCCCAAGTAATCAGCTTCTGCCACGCTGTGGGCGCCAGCATCGAATTCGATATCTACCAAGGCCAGGCCGACGAAGAGGAAGAAGCCGACTACCGCGCAGATAATCCGCCGCGTGTGCTGCATTAACGCTGCAAACTTTTCAGGTAGCCTTTACACAAGGCAACAAACCGCCTAAATTGCTATACAATAGTCATACCGCCCGTCTACCACAAAGGAAAATCCCATGAACAACCTGCCCCTCATCACCCAATTCATCCTTACCGGCCTCGGCGGCTTCCTCATCGGCGTGCTCATCACCCTGTTGTTTAAACGCGGTAACAGCAAGCAGCAAGCCGAATTGGAAGAAGCCAAAAAAGCCCTGCAAGACTACCGTGAAGCCGTAAACCACCACTTCATCGACACGGCCGAAGCGGTGGACGAGCTCACCCGCAGCTACCAAAACGTATTTGCCCAGTTGAGCCGTGGCGCTGAAGAATTGATGACACCCGAAGCCTACCGCAACCAGCTCGAACAGCGCAGCGGCCAAAGCGTTACCCTCTCCTACCTGGCCGAGCAAACCCATGAAACCGCCGGCAATGCTGAGCAACGCATCCAGCTCGTACCACACGACGCGCCCGTGCCGCCGCAAAACGACTTAGACGAAGCTGACTCCGCTGCCGATGCCACCGTGTTCAACCCCACCAACGCCACCGAATCCGCCCCGGCCGCCAGCCCGGAACAAGAACCCGCACCTGCCGCCGAGCCGGCTGCTCCCGCCCCGGCAGATGAGGCCACCGAACCCGCCAAAGAAACCCTGCCTGCGGAGTAATGCTTCGGCTAGAACGGATTAAAGGCTACCTGAATCTTTCAGGTAGCCTTTTGTGTTATGCCCACGGCCGATGCTTTATTACGCCAACTCTAGCTGCCGCTCCAACTGCTCCACCAAACCGTCATCCAGCCCCAATGCCTGCGACAGCCGGGACAAAAAGGCAATCTCACCGCGCACCAAATCGCCGCAAACCGCTCGTGCAGCCAAATAAGCTTCGGCAGCCAGCGCCTGATCGCCGCCCACCGCCTCGGCCAGCTCGTTAATAGAAGCCGGGCGGGCATATTCGTTGGCCAGCCACTGCCGCACTTCGGCATCGGCACCGCCCTCTTGGGCAATCAGCTGTTTTTCCGTTTCATCAATCAAGCCATCTGAAGCAGCGGCTGCAATCATGGTGCGCAAAATCACGCGGCTGCGCTCTTCAGCCAACTGCCCCTGCGCTGCAAAAGCCGCTTCGGGCAAAGCAGCCACCGTGCTCGTGCTGTTTTGCCGGCCTCCCTGCCAGTTTTGGTAAGCCTTATAGGCCATCATCCCCAAAGCTGCGGCCGAGCCGGCCTTCAGCAATGATTTGGTGCCGCCTTTTTTCAGCAGCATCGCAGCCAGCCCGCCGATTAACGCCCCGCCACCGAACGAGTTGAGCGGATTGTTATCAGACATCACTTTGTTGCCGCTTTGCTGCACGGCACCCAATACTTGGTTGAGCAGATTATTGAAATCCATATCGTTTCCTTTTTGTGTGAAGTTGTGGCTTGTGGTGGTTTCGTATAAGGCATTTCCCGCGTGAGGTAACGCAGGCTACCTGAAAACATCGGTTCAACCATTTCCAGGTAGCCTTTCCGTTTCAACTATTCAAGTCTTCAAATCAGGCAAACACCAGCTTGCCGCCTTCTTCTTTCACATGAATCGTGCTGTCGGGCGCGTATTTGCCTTCGAGCAGGGCTTTGGCCAGCGAATTTTCGATTTCCGACTGGATAGCGCGTTTGAGCGGGCGTGCGCCGTACACAGGGTCGAAACCGGCTTCGGCAATCAAATCCAAAGCGGCATCGTCCACTTTCAGGTGCAGGTGCTGCGCTTCCAAACGTTTTTCCAAGCCTTTGAGCTGGATTTTCGCGATGCTGCGGATATTCTCCTGATCCAAGCCGTGGAACACGACCACTTCATCAATACGGTTGATCATTTCGGGGCGGAAGTAGGCTTTCACTTCGTCCATCACCGCTTTTTTCACGGCTTCGTAGTCCTGCGTGCCCATTTGTTGGATGTGCTGGCTGCCGATGTTGGAAGTCATGACGATGACGGTGTTTTTGAAGTCCACGGTGCGGCCTTGTCCGTCGGTCAGGCGACCGTCATCCAATACTTGCAACAGGATGTTGAACACGTCGGGATGGGCTTTTTCCACTTCGTCTAAAAGAATCACGCTATACGGCTTGCGGCGAACTTGTTCAGTAAGGTAGCCGCCCTCTTCGTAGCCAACATAGCCCGGAGGCGCGCCGATGAGGCGGGCAACGGCGTGTTTTTCCATGTATTCGGACATATCGATGCGGATGAGGTGGTCTTCGCTGTCGAACAGAAAACCTGCCAAGGCTTTGCACAACTCGGTTTTACCCACACCTGTCGGGCCTAGGAACAGGAAGCTGCCGTAGGGTTTGTTCGGATCGGCAAGGCCGGAGCGGCTGCGGCGGATGGCGTCGGACACAGCGCGCACGGCTTCGTCTTGACCGACCACGCGGCGGTGCAATACTTCTTCCATTTTCAATAGTTTGTCGCGTTCACCTTCCATCATTTTGGACACGGGGATGCCGGTCATGCGCGATACGATTTCGGCCACTTCGTCCGCACCTACTTCGGTGCGGAAGAGTTTGTTTTGTTTTTTGCCGTCGGCGTTGCTTTCCGCCGCCTGCAACTGTGCACCTAATTTCGGCAACTCGCCATATTCAAGTTCAGACGCGCGGGCGAAGTCGCCTTGGCGTTTGGCCTGCTCGATTTTGACTTTGATGTCATCCATCTGTTTCTTGATGTCGGCGGTGCTGGAAGACGCGGCTTTTTCGGCTTTCCAGATTTCGTCCAAATCGGCGTATTCTTTTTGCAGGCCGTCGATCTCTTCGTCTATCAGCTCCAAACGTTTTTTGCTGGCGTCGTCGCTTTCTTTGGCAACGTGCATTTTTTCCATTTTGAGCTGGATGATGCGGCGGTCGAGTTTGTCCATCTGCTCGGGTTTGCTGTCCAACTCCATTTTGATGCGGCTGGCGGCTTCGTCAATCAAATCAATCGCTTTGTCGGGCAGGAAGCGGTCGGTGATGTAGCGGTCGCTCAATTCCGCGGCGGCAACGATGGCGGGGTCGGTAATGTCGATGCCGTGGTGGATTTCGTAACGTTCCTGCAAACCGCGCAAGATGGCGATGGTGTCTTCCACACTGGGTTCGCCAACCAATACTTTTTGGAAACGGCGTTCGAGTGCCGCGTCTTTTTCGATGTATTGGCGGTATTCGTCCAAGGTGGTCGCGCCGATGCAGTGCAGTTCACCGCGCGCTAAAGCCGGTTTCAACATATTACCCGCGTCCATCGCGCCGTCAGTTTTGCCCGCGCCGACCAAAGTATGGATTTCATCGATGAAAATCAGGGTGTTGCCGTCGTCTTTCGCCAAATCGTTCAACACGCCTTTCAAGCGTTCTTCAAATTCGCCGCGGTATTTCGCACCGGCAATCAACGCCGCCAAATCTAAAACCAGCAGGCGTTTGTTGCGCAGGGATTCAGGCACTTCGCCATTGACAATACGCTGCGCCAAGCCTTCGACGATGGCGGTTTTACCCACGCCAGGCTCGCCAATCAGCACGGGGTTGTTTTTGGTGCGGCGTTGCAATACCTGAATGGCGCGGCGGATTTCGTCGTCGCGGCCGATAACGGGGTCAAGTTTGCCGTCGCGGGCACGCTGGGTCAGGTCGAGCGTGTATTTTTTCAGAGCGTCGCGTTGGTCTTCGGCATTGGCATCGTTCACGTTTTGTCCTCCTCGTACCGCGTCAATCGCGGCGTTGATGTTTTGTTCGGTCGCGCCGGCTTCTTTCAGGATGTTGCCGGTCGCATCGTTCTGCTGCACCAAAGCGAGCAGGAAAAGTTCGCTGGCGATATAGGCATCGCCGCGTTTGGTTGCCGCTTTGTCCATCAGGTTCAACACCGCCTGCAATTCGCGGCTGGGCAGAATATCGCCGCCCTGGCCGGACACTTTCGGCAGGCTGTTTAAATGCTGCTGCAAACGCTGTTTCACCTGCGGCACATTCACGCCCGCATGAGCCAAGAGCGCGGCGGCTCCGCTGTTTTGGTCGTCAAGCAGGGCTTTCAACACGAAGCCTGCTTCCAGATAGCTGCTGTCCGCAGCCAACGCCAAACTCTGAGCTTCTGCAAGGGCTTGTTGGAATTTGGCGGTTAATTTGTCATATCGCATAATTTTTTCCTTTACATATTATTTTCTTGCCACACATATGGGTTTAGAGCAGATTTTGTCAAGACCTTTGCAAAACAATTTTATGAAATGTTGTTGCAATACGTTCAATCATCAGGCAACAAATGCTAAGATAGCCCCGTTTTTAATCAGCAGGCTCCCAATATGCCCGCCGCCCAACGCATCCAAATCAACCTGCCCGAGCACTTCTGTTTTTCAACCCGCATCACGGTAGAAGTCGGTCATCTCAATTATGGCAACCACCTCGCCAACGATGCCGTTTTGCGTATCGCCCACGAAGCCCGTCTGCGCTTTCTTGCTGCACACGGCTGCACCGAAATCGACGCCTTTGGCGCTGGTCTGATTATGGCTGATGCTGCCGTGCAATATCGCACCCAAGCCTTTCATGGCGAGGAGCTGTTGGTTCAGGTAGCCTTAGGCGAAATTAGCAAGGTCGGCTTCCCGTTTTTCGCCAAACTCACCCGCCTCTACGACCAGGCCGAAATCGCCCGTGTGCAATGCGGCATGGTGTTTTTCAACTACGCCTCCCAGCGTATCGAACGCACCCCCGACACCTTCCGCACCCATTTTGCCCGCTACGGAGCAGCGCAATGAGCATCGGTTGGACAGCACAAATCGAAGCCTGGCTGCACAGCCTGCAGCAGCAAAACCACTCCCCCCACACCCTGGCCGCCTACCGCCGTGACCTTACCTGGCTGGCCGATTTTCAGCCGCAAAGCAAACTTGCCCGCCCCTTATTCACCGCCGCCCTGCGCCAGTTGGGCCAACAAAACCAACACCCCCGCAGCATCGCCCGCCGGCTCAGCGCTTGGAGGCAGTTTTGCCGCTGGCTGGTGCAAACAGGCTACCTGAAAGCCGACCCGACCCACGGCCTAAAAGCCCCGAAAGCTCCTGAGCGCCTGCCTAAAGCCGTACCCGCCGAGCCACTCAACCAACTCCTCGACCAAGCCCCGGAAAACCCACTCGACAGCCGCGACCTCGCCATCTTCGAGCTACTCTACGGCAGTGGCCTGCGCTTGGCTGAAGCCTGTGCCCTCGATTTGGACGACCTCAACCTACAAAGCGGTTGGATAGCCGTCACCGGTAAAGGCCGCAAACAACGCCACCTACCCCTTACTGCCCAAAGCATCCGTGCCCTCGCAGGCTACCTAAAAACCCGTACCGCCGCGCCCGACGAAACCGCCCTGTTCACCGGCCGCACCGGCCGCCGCCTCGGCGCTCGCCAAATCCAGAAACGCCTACAGCAATTCGCCACCCACCATGGCAGCCGACACCTCAGCCCCCATATGCTGCGCCACAGCTACGCCAGCCATCTGCTGCAAAACGCCCGCGACATCCGCGCTGTGCAAGAGCTGCTCGGCCACAGCCAACTTGCCACTACCCAGCACTACACCAAGCTGGATTTCGACCATCTCGCCCGCATATACGACGATGCCCACCCGCGCGCCAAACGTCGACAAGGTAAAGCTGAAACAGTGCAAGGACAGGATAACGAAGACAAAATAGAGAAATAGTGTTGCTAGTCGGCCGGCGTGTAATATAACGAAAGGCTACCTGAAAATTTTCAGGTAGCCTTTTCTGAAGCTTAGCCAATGGCAGAGTCGCATTCCAGCAAACAATCAGCCCAGTGTTCTGTTCTGCTCAATTTCCTGCTTTTTGCGCTCTAGAATACGCTCGATTTCCTCTTCGCGGCGCTGACGCTCGATTTCTTGCTCGATACGACGGTTGCGGAAAAAGAAGAAAGCCACCACGCCGGCCAAAATCAGGGCCAGTAAAACCAAAAACATACTCACCACTCCTCTAAAAGTTCTCAAATATCTAGGCAGTTATTTCTGCACACTCAGAAATACTGCCTGACGCTTTTCGGCAGTTTACCTTATTTGGCTTTTTTTGCCTTTTTGCTATCGTCGCCACCTTGCAGACGGTCGGCAATAAAGCCTTGGATCAGCTCGCGCTTTTCCCAAAAAAAGGTTTGCATTTTGCCCAAGGAATAAATCCTGCGTACCATGCCAGGCAGTCCGGCATGTACGATAGCAGCAATTTCGTTGTTGCTGGTTTCTTCGGCCATGGCCTGCTCCAGCGTGAGTTTTTTCTCCGTGAGGTAGTCTTGCAGCTGCTTTCTCACATAGTTGTTGATTTCAAACTGTTTAATCATGGTTCATTTCCTTATATCGTTTTCCCGTGCACAAAGTATTAGTGCGTGCATGGAGTACTACAAGCAAAATTCTTGCCAAACCGGCCGACAGCGTTCGGGCAATGGCGGGCAAGCGCCGAGGCGACCGCTGCCGAAGTCGCCTATGCGATGGAAATCGCTACCAGCGCTGGCCAGAAAGCCGTGTTGCTCAGCGAGGCGGGCATAGTTGAGGCGGTCGTTCAAGTCGGTCGTGCTGCTGTGCACCTCAATAGCCTGCCCACCCAGCGCTTTAAATTCAGTGAATAAATTACGTTGCGCGGTAGCGGAGAGACCATAGCGAATGGGGTGAGCGACAACAGCAATGCCACCTGCGCCCAGAATGGCAGCCACAGCTTCTTCGAGCGTAACCCATTCATGCCTCACATAGCCGGGCTTGCCATCACCCAAATATTTTTTAAAAGCCTGCTGTTTGTTGCGCACATGGCCTTGTTCCATCAACCATTGCGCCAGATGGGTGCGGCTGGCCATTTCACGGTTTGGCACCAGCGCAAGTGCGCCCTCACAGGCACCGGCGAGGCCTTTCTTCTCAAGCTTTTCCGCCATACGCAGAAAACGCTCCAACCGACCGCGGCGCAGCCTAGCCAGCAGGTTTTGTAGCACGGTATCGGTTTCATCGAAATTGAGACCGACAATATGAATGGTACGTTTGCGCCAACTCACGGAGATTTCCACGCCGTTTATCAGCCGGATGCCCAAGGCTTCCGCTTCCTGACGTGCTTCAGCCAGACCGCCGGTATGGTCATGGTCGGTAAGCGCGAGCAAGGTGCAGCCATTGGCGTGCGCCAGTTTCACCACTTCGCGTGGTGGCAGAGCACCATCTGAAACATTGGAATGGCAGTGTAAATCTATCATCTAATCAGCTAATTGGCATGACATGAAGGCTACCTGAAAAACCAAAAATAGGTTTTCAGGTAGCCTTTGGGCTTAGGGGACGAGTTTGTCCACGCCGCCCAAATAGGGGCGCAAGGCAGCAGGGATGCTGATGCTGCCATCGGCGTTTTGGTGGTTTTCCAGCACCGCCACTAAGGTACGGCCTACTGCCAAGCCGGAGCCGTTCAGGGTGTGCACCAAGCGATTTTTACCATCTTCATCTTTGAAGCGGGCTTTCATGCGGCGGGCTTGGAAATCTTCGCAGTTGGAGCAGCTGGAGATTTCGCGATAGGTATTTTGCGCGGGCACCCACACTTCCAAATCGTAGGTTTTGGCGGCGCCGAAGCCCATATCGCCGGTACACAGAGTAATAACGCGGTAAGGCAGTTCGAGCAGTTGCAAGATGCGCTCGGCGTGGCCGACCATTTCTTCCAGTGCGTCGTAGGAGTGGTCGGGGTGAGCAATTTGCACCATTTCTACCTTATCAAATTGGTGCTGGCGGATAAGGCCGCGCGTGTCTTTGCCGTGCGAGCCGGCTTCGCTACGGAAGCAGGGTGAATGGGCGGTGAGTTTGAGAGGCAAGGCATCGGCCGGCAGGATGCGCTCGCGAACGGTGTTGGTCAGGGTTACTTCGGCTGTGGGAATGAGGTACTGCTTGGTTTTGCTCTCGTCACCACCGCGGATAACATGGAACAAATCTTCACCAAATTTGGGCAGCTGGCCAGTACCGATGAGAGTGCTATCGCTGACGATATAAGGGGTGTAGCACTCGGTGTAGCCGTGCTGCTGGGTGTGGGTGTCGAGCATAAATTGCGCCAAGGCACGGTGCAGGCGGGCAACCTGGCCTTTCATCAGGCTGAAGCGGGCACCGGAAAGAGCAGCAGCAGTTTCAAAATCGAGGCCGAGCTTTTCGCCCAAGTCCACATGGTCTTTGATTTCAAAATCAAATTGACGCGGAGTACCTACGCGGCGCACTTCCACGTTTTCAGTTTCATCTTTGCCGGCTGGCACGCTCTCGTGCGGTAAATTCGGGATACCTAGCAGCAAGGCATCGATTTGTGCCTGTACGGCTTGGTAGTCGGTATCAGCCTGTTCCAAATCGGTTTTGATCTGTGCTACTTCGACCATAGCTGCTTCGGCTTCGGCATGTTTGCCCTGCCCTTTGAGCGCACCGATTTGTTTGGACACACTGTTGCGTCGGGATTGCAGCTCTTCGGTACGCATTTGCAGAGCCTTACGCTGAGCTTCCAATGCGTCGAAGGCGGCAGAATCAAAAACAAACCCGCGTTGTGCCAGTTTGGCGGCTACAGCGGCGGCATCGGTACGGAGAAGTTGGATATCTAGCATGACTTATGTCCTGTAAAGAGAATTTGGCTATATTGTAAACGCGGTGTATAGGAAAGGCTACCTGAAAAATGCCTTGGCTTTTTCAGGTAGCCTTCGAATGGACGCTCTCTTACTTAGCCGCAGGCTGCGAGGCGGCAGAAGCTGCACTGGCTGAGGAAGCAGCAGCTGGTGCGGGAGCGGATGCTGTTGCCGCTGTGGGTTTGGCGGCGCCGTTCGGATTGGCTTTACCCCACACATAGGCAGTCAAGATATGGATTTTGTTATCATCCAAGAATCCTTCCCATGCCGGCATTTGGCTGTGGCGACCGTTAGTAATGGTTTCCACAATGGCTCTTTCGCTGCCACCCCACAACCAAACTTTATCAGTCAGGTTCGGGCCGGCTCCCTGCACGCCTTGGCCTTTATCGCCGTGGCAAACGAAGCAGTTGGCGGGCGGACCGTGGAAGATGGCATCGCCACGTTTGGCACGTTCTTCATCATGCGATGCGCCGGAAAGAGACAGTACATAATGAGCAGCGTTTTTCACGCCTTCTTCACCCAAGGCAGGGCCCCAAGGCGCCATAATGCCAACACGGCCTTTGGCGATGGTTTGCCGGATTTGCTCAGGTGAGCCACCCCACAACCAGTCGTTGTCGGTGAGGTTGGGGAAACCGGTTTGACCTTTGGCATCTGAGCCGTGGCATTGGATACAGTAGGTATCGAATAGGTTTTTACCGAAGCGTTGCGCCTGCGGGTCTGCTGCTACTTGCTCCACCGGCATATCGGCAAATTTTCCATATACAGGTGCAAACTGGGCATTGGCGGTCTCCATTTCTTTCTCATACTGGTTGCTGCTGGTCCAGCCAAATGAGCCTTTGTAGTCGCCCAAACCAGGATAAACATACAGGTAGCCGATGGAGAACAGCCAAATCAGGATGTAGAGATAAAACCACCAGCGAGGCAGCGGATTATTATATTCCTCGATGCCGTCCCAACTGTGGCCAGTGGTTTTTACATCTTCGCCTTTGGCCGGTAGCTTAACCTTATTTTGCGACAAAATCAGCCATATCAGCCCAATAAAGCTGATCACGACGATGCCGGCGATGTAGTAGTTCCAGAAATTGCTAGTAAAGTGGGATGTATTCATTATTGTGCTCCGTGTTCACGGTCTAAGGAATCTGGTTATTGTTATACCGAATCATCATCATCAATGATGCGCCGTCCCTCTTCATCATAGTGCGCTTTGAATTTGCCATAATAGGCAATACCAAGCACCACCATAAAAAACAAGAAGCAGATGACGGTGTACATAACCCGAACCAGATTCACTTCGCTCATGAAACTGCCTTATTTTCTTACTTCATGGGTATTTTTCAGTGCCAAACCCAAGCCTTGCAGATAAGCGATGACCGCTTCCATCTCGGATTTGCCTTCCACCTGCGCCGGAGCAGAGGCGATTTCCTCATCGCTATAAGGCACACCTACCCTGCGCAGGGCACGCATATGGCTGGCCACAGTTTCTCCATCCACACGGTTTCGTGCCAACCATGGGAAAGCGGGCATATTGGAATCTGCCACTACTTGGCGCGGATTAATCAGGTGACGGCGGTGCCATTCATCGGAATAGCGGCCACCCACGCGAGCCAAATCTGGACCAGTACGCTTGGAACCCCACTGGAACGGATGATCGTACACCGATTCACCGGCCACAGAATAATGGCCATAGCGCTCGGTTTCAGCACGGAAGGGGCGGATCATTTGGGAGTGGCAGTTGTAGCAGCCTTCACGGATATAAATATCTCGGCCAGCCACCTGAAGCGCCGTATAGGGCTTCACGCCTGGGATTGGCTGAGTAACGGTTGGGCTGAAAAACAGTGGCACAACCTCAACAAACAACCCAACGCTGATCAGCAGAAAGGTAAACACAATCAGGTAGCCTACTTTTTCTTCGGCAAGTTTTTGCAGTTGCATTTTGGTAGCCTGTTCTTGATTTCTATTGATTTTATAGCTTTAGTGCTGTTGGTTCTGTGTGAGAGCAGGAATAGCAGCATCCACCGGCTTGCCCGCTACTGCGGTGCGGTAAACGTTGTATGCCATCAATACCATACCCACCAGATACAACAGACCACCGGATAAGCGGATCAGATAAAAGCGCATGCTTTCACGAACCGAGGCAACGAAATCAGGATTGGTAAGCGTACCGTCTTCGTTCAACGCGCCCCACATCAAACCCTGCATCACACCGGCAATCCACATGGAGGCGATATACAGCACAATACCCACTGTGCCGATCCAGAAATGCGCTTCCACCATTTTGGTACTGTACATTTCCTTCTGGCCGAACAGGCGCGGGATCAGATAGTAAATCGAGCCCATGGTCACAAAACCTACCCAACCCAAAGCACCAGCATGCACGTGGCCAACCGTCCAGTCGGTATAGTGGCTCAGGGCGTTTACGGTTTTAATCGACATCATCGGACCTTCAAAGGTAGACATACCGTAGAAGGAGAGAGAAACCACGAGGAATTTAAGAATCGGGTCAGTGCGCAGTTTGTCCCACGCGCCGGAAAGAGTCATGATACCGTTGATCATGCCGCCCCAAGAGGGCACAAACAGAATCAGCGACAACACCATACCCAAAGACTGCGTCCAGTCTGGCAGTGCGGTGTAGTGCAGATGATGCGGGCCAGCCCACATATAGGTGAAAATCAGCGCCCAAAAGTGCACCACAGACAAGCGGTATGAGTACACAGGTCGACCTGCTTGTTTAGGCACGAAGTAATACATCATGCCCAAGAAGCCGGCGGTGAGGAAGAAGCCTACGGCATTGTGGCCATACCACCATTGCACCATGGCATCAATCGCGCCGGCGTAGATGGGGTAGGAGGTCATATCGAACAAGCCGGCAGGCACAGCTAAACTGTTGACAACATGCAACAGTGCCACGGCCAAAATGAATGCACCGTAAAACCAGTTGGCTACATAAATGTGTTTTACTTTACGTTTAGCGAGCGTGCCGAAAAACACAATGGCATAAGCCACCCAAACCAGAGTAATCAGAATATCAATCGGCCAAGCCAATTCGGCATATTCTTTGCCTTGTGTATAGCCCATTGGCAGAGTAACCGCCGCCAGCACAATCACCAGCTGCCAGCCCCAAAAGGTAAAGGCTGGGAGCCAGCCGCCATACAAGCGGGCGTTACAAGTGCGCTGCACCACATAATAAGATGTGGCGATCAGGCCGCAGCCGCCGAATGCAAAAATAACAGCATTGGTGTGCAGCGGGCGTAAACGACCGAAATGGAACCATGGTCCCACCTCAGACAGATTCAGTTGTGGGAAATAGAGCTGTGCCGCCACGATTACCCCAACCAACATCCCAACCACACCCCAAACCACTGTCATCACAGCAAACTGCCGCACTACTTTGTAGTTATAGGTTTGTGTTTCCATGAAAAACCTCCATAAAGATGGCTGTACTCTTCTTCAACACCGGTTCAGCCAAACCCATGCAGGCCGGCACATCCGATTTTCTTAATTTATATAGAAAGAAACCACCGCAAGCCATACAGCGATAGACTGCGCGCAGTTTAAGCGGTATATTTTAAAGCAAAACACACACTATAACCACAAAAATACACACATCTTTTCATTTTTCGCAAAACAGGCTACCTGAAAACTCCATATCCCTTTCAATCAAAACCGAATAAATAAATGCCTCACTACACCATTACCCCACTACTCAAACAACATCTCTTCCGTGTTTGCCTGCGTTTCAGCCACCACGGCAGCCAACCCGTTCTCCTCACCTTACCCAACTGGGTGCCCGGTAGCTATATGATTCGTGAGTTTGCCCGGCACATCATCCGCATTGAAGCCAGCTGCAACGGCCAAGCTGCCGATTTACAAGCCATCAGCAAAAATATCTGGCAGGCCGAAGAAAATACACCCGGCGACTGGATCATCGAATACGATGTTTATGCTTTCGATCTCTCCGTGCGCGGTTGCTATTTAGATAGCGAACGCGCTTTCTTCGACGGCGCCGCCCTGTTTTTTCAGGTAGCCTCACACACTGAAGAGCTACACCAAGTCGAACTCTGTTTCCCCAGCCAATGGCAAACCGCCACCGCTCTGCCCAGACTAGGTGACCATCTCTACCAAGCAGACAACTACCGCCACCTCATCGACTGCCCGCTGGAAGCCGGCACTCTCGAAATTCTCGAATTCACCGCTGCCGGCATTCCACACCGCATCGTCCTCAGCGGCCACTACCCCGACTTCGACCGCCAACGCCTGCTAGCCGACACCCAAGCCATCTGCACCGCCCAACTCCAATTCTTCCCCAACCCCGCCCCGTTTGCGCACTACACCTTCCTGCTGCATCTGGGCGACCACATCTACGGCGGCCTCGAACACACATCATCTACTGCCCTACTCGCCGACCGCAGCTGGCTACCTGAAAACAACCTTGCTGAAGCCTCTACCAACTATACCCAGCTGCTCGGCCTGATTTCTCATGAATACTTCCATGCTTGGAACGTCAAATCCATCAAACCTGCCGCCCTCGCCCAATCCGACCTCAACCAAGAAGCCTACACCGAGCTTTTATGGGCATTCGAAGGCATTACATCTTATTACGACGACCTATTCCTCGTGCGCAGCGGTCGAATCAGCCCTGCTGCCTATCTCGAGCTCTTAGCCAAAACCATCACCCGTGTGCACCGCAACCCCGGCCATCGACGGCAAACCCTCGCCCAATCCAGCTTCCACGCCTGGGACAAATACTACAAACAAAACGAAAACAGCCCCAACGCCATCACCAGCTACTACCAGCAAGGCGCCCTCGCCGCCCTCTGCCTCGACCTCTATATCCGCAAGCAAAGCCGGCACAGCCTCGATAGCATTATGCAGTCCCTCTATCAAGACTGGCTGACCAGAAAACAACCGCTGCATGAAACCGAATGGGAAGAGCTTGCCCAAACCATCACCAGCCTCGATTTACACAATCTGTTTGACCAGCTCATCCGCAGTACCCAAGCCCTGCCCCTTGAAATAGCCCTCGCCCACGCCGGTTTACGCCTACACTGGCTACCCCTGCCGCCTTCTCACAACGGAGGCTGCGGGCCACTCCCCCCTATTCCGCCAGCCAATGACTTCGGCGCCCGCTTCCAGCAAAACGGCAGCGACATCACCATCAGCCACGTACTCAATGGCAGCAGTGCCGAACATGCCGGCCTAGCCCCTGGCGACCGCATCATCGCCATTAATGGCTATGCCGCCAACGATTTTGCTACCCAATGGCAGCAACAAAAAATCGGCAGCCAAGTCAAGCTACACTACTTCCGGCACAGCGTATTGCACCACACCACCGCCCCTGTACAACCTGCCACTGCCAATACCGCTTGGCTAACCATCGAAAATTCAGCTGCACTGCAAGCTTGGCTGCAAATATAAAAATACAGCTATTTTTCAGGTAGCCTGCGCTATGGCAGCTCACAGCGAAACCCACTGTGGATAGGCATAATGCACAGATTGCCACACAATATGCCGCCCTGTTCTACAGATTTTCTCATATACCCCAGCATTCGCTTGATTTCTAAAAAGTAATTAGCGATAATCCGCAACTTAGCAACTTAGAGGTAAACCCAATGACACTCACCAAAGCAGAATTAGCCGATATTCTGGTAGAAAAAGTCAGCAATATCAGCAAGAACGACGCAAAAGAAATCGTTGAACTATTCTTCGAAGAAATCCGTGCCACTTTAGAACGCGGCGAAGAAATCAAAATTTCCGGCTTCGGCAACTTTCAACTACGCGACAAACCGCAGCGCCCAGGCCGCAACCCCAAAACCGGCAAAGAAGTTCCGATTACCGCCCGTCGGGTGGTAACCTTCCACGCCAGCCAAAAACTCAAAGGCATGGTGGAACACCACTATGGCAAACAAAACTGAACGCGCCCTGCCGCCCATTCCGGTTAAACGCTATTTCAGCCTGGAAGAGTTATGCTATCTGGCCGATATCCAGCCCGAGCAATTCTTCCAATGGCAGCAAGATAATGGCGTAGTGATCGGCCATGGCGGTAACCAATACACCCGGCAAGATGTGGTGAAAATCCGCAAATTAAGCGGCAGTTTCCCCACCTACATCGACCGTTTCAATCTAAACGGCCACGACAGCCTAAACCGCCCCGCGGCCACTGCTGAAGAGGTTCGGCAGGATTTGCAGGTTGTTTTAGAAAAAATCGAAGCAGCCCTTGCCAAGCCGCAAAAAACAGCTTAAAATTACTTTCTTTCGGAAGTCGGAGTGTGGCGCAGTCTGGTAGCGCACTTGCATGGGGTGCAAGGGGTCGAAGGTTCGAATCCTTTCACTCCGACCAAAAATCCAAAGGCTTAACCAAAATGGTTAAGCCTTTTCTTATTATCTCTTCATACAACATTGCCTACCCTGATTACTCACAGCCTCTACTTATATCCAAGTTTATAAACCTACTAAAGGCTACCTGAAAACGAACGCAGTGAGTTTCGCTAAAACATGATCCGCAACAAAACTAAAACGAGTTTTGGCACAGCCTAAGCTGAGTTGCCACGAAGTTAAAACCAGATTTTCAAAGGAAGGCCAATTTCTAAAAAGCAAAACGAGCAAAGCAAATCTCACTAAAATTCTTAAGCCTCCCCCTTCAACATCCGATAAAAATGGATACACCAGCCGATATCTCCCCATGTGAAGGTTCCACCAAAAAGGCTACCTGAAATTTTCAGGTAGCCTTTTTGGTGTACTCAAACATTTAAACCTTATTGGTCCACAAACGCGCGTTCAATCAGATAATCACCGCGCTGCCCCATTTTGGGCGACACAGTGAGACCGAAGCTGTTGAGCACATCACTGGTGTCTTTGAGCATGGCCGGGCTGCCGCACAACATGGCGCGGTCATCTTGCGGATTAATCGGCGGCAGGCCGATATCCTCGAACAGTTTGCCGCTCCGCATCAAATCGGTAAGTCGGCCTTGGTGTTCGAATTCCTCTCGGGAAACAATGGGGTAGTAAATCAGTTTCTCGCGAATCATTTCGCCCAAGTATTCGTGGTTAGGCAGCTCTTGGGTGAAGCGGTCATAGTAAGCGAGGTCTTTTTTATAGCGCACACCATGCACGAGAATGACTTTTTCAAATTGCTCATACACTTCCGGGTCTTTGGTAATACTCAAGAACGGCGCGATGCCGGTACCGGTGGAGAGCAGATAGAGGTGTTTTCCGGGGTTTAAATCGCCGCAAATCAGAGTGCCGGTGGGCTTTTTGCTGATGAGCACTTCGTCGCCGACTTTAAGGTGCTGCAAGCGGCTGGTGAGCGGGCCATCCGGCACTTTAATGCTGAAAAATTCGAGATGCTCTTCCCAGTTGGCGGAAGCCACACTGTATGCACGCATCAGGGGTTTGCCGTCCACCAACAGGCCGACCATGACGAATTGCCCGTTTTCAAAACGCAGGCTGTCGTCGCGGGTGCAGGTGAAGGTGAAATAGGCGTCGGTCCAGTGGTGTACGGACAGGACTTTTTGTGTGTTGAAGGCTGCCATATTGTCTTTCTGAATAAAGTGAACCCGCACGGCGGCGGAAAAATTTGCGAATTATAGCATTGTGTTGGCAGGGATAGGAGTTTTATTGCGAACGATTTTGATTAAGCAGCTATCTAGTTTTGGCCAAGCCCATCCCTTTCGCTTTTGCTCCGTTGCAACCTCGTTTGAGCTTCGTTGAGGCTTACGCTTTAGCGAAACTCACTGCATCCGTTTTAACAAAACTCACTGCGTTCGTTTTAGCGAAACTCACTACGTTCGTTTTCAGGTAGCCTACTCAATGCCGGTACTGTTGTTGCTGCCGGTGACGAAACTGCCACGGTGCCTGCGGAGAAGCTTGCCGCCATAGGCCGAGCCGCTGGTTTTTGGCTTGCACCTCAGCTTCGGCATAAGCGGCATATTCAGCCTCACTCTGCCATTCTCGGGCGTAGCGGCGGTAGTGCCAGGCGCAGCCGTCGGCCACCTGCTGCCGGTTAATATCACGGCCGTTCAGGCGGATTTGTGCCACTTTGCGGCCGTAGCGGTCGGTATCCACGATTGCGGCCTGCACTTGCCGATACAGCACTTGTTCGGCCAAACGGTCGCGGCAGGCTTTGCCGTGGGCTTGCTCCAATTCCGGCGCATCAATGCCGGCAAGGCGGATTTTATGTCGGTGGCCAAAGCCGTCTTGCAGATGCAGCGTATCACCGTCCCACACGCGCACCACTTCGCCGCTGATGGTGTTGCTCCTGGCAGGTTCGGCACTGGCAGGCAAGATAGAACAGGCGGCCAGCAGCATGGCACAGCCAATCATACCGATTTTGGCAGAATTTGCTTCGCTCGTTTTAGCTCCACAGAAACTCACTACGTTCGTTTTAGCGAAACTCACTACGTTCGTTTTCAGGTAGCCTTTGGCCAGCGAAAGGGATAACTGACCTTTCATCGCGTTAAAACCCGGCACGTATTTTTGCTGCCAGTTGCCGCAAAGCTTGGGCACGGTGGCTGAGTTGGTTTTTGGTGTCCGGCGTGAGCTGGGCAGCGGTTTGCTGCAAATCGGGCAGGTAGAAATGCGGGTCGTAACCAAAGCCGTTGCTCCCAGCAGCCTGCTCCTGCCATTGCCCGTACCATACGCCTTCGGCAATCAGCGGCTGCGGATCATCAGCGTGGCGCACCAAAACCAGTACGCAAACGTAATACACGGCACGGTTGGCCTGCATCGCTAAATCGGCGCTCAGTTTGGCATTGTTGGCTGCATCAGAACGCGGTTCCGCTCCGGCATAGCGTGCGGAGAGCACCCCCGGCGCGCCGTTTAGGGCGGGAGCGCAAATGCCGCTATCGTCGGCCAGCGCGGGCAGACCGCTATGTCGGCTGGCATGTCGCGCCTTGGCCAGCGCGTTTTCCACAAAACTCACATGCGGCTCCGGGCATTCGGGCACGGCAAAATCTGACTGCGGCCGCACCCGCCAGCCGAGTTCGGTAAACAGAGCATTGAATTCACGCAATTTCCCAGCATTGCCGCTGGCTAATACCAATTCTTTCACGATGTCTCCTTGTCGACCGCTTGAGCTTCGCTTTCCAGCTGCTGAGAAGCAACCTGCTGCATTTGTTGGGCAGCAATCAGCTGTTTTTCACGCAAAAACTTGGCCAGCGACGCCATCTGCCCGGCTACACACAGAAAGGCGGCCAGAAAGCAAGCCACGGCAGCGATGGAGTGTTTCAGAATAAACAAAACATTGCCGGCAAGCAGCAACAGAATAAACAAGATGGTAAATAGCGCGGTAAGTTTCAGGTAGCGTCTGGTTTTATTCATAGTGGTATGAGAGATAAGAAGCTAGGGAGGAGTGCCTAAAATATTGGAAGTTCTATAGATAAAAAGGGAATACAAACTATCGCTTACATTCAAACAATATTAAAGTTTTGAGATACCTGCTAAGGCGTGTATGCCACCAACAGGGTAAACAGCGGGCAACACGAACGTTTCGGCTATGTTTAGTTAATTTTCGGTTACGGAGCACAACCAAACTGATCGTCCTACTCTAACTCCGCTGACTCTTATATTTTCAGGTAGCCTAATTGCACACGATAAGGCTACCTGAAATATCATTTTGCTAGCGGCTTCTTTTCCCTACCTGCCTTAACCAATAAGCACAGAAGCAGCCTTTAATCTGCATTAAAGGCTGCTTTCTCATTGTGTTATTAGCGTAGCTCGTTATACAGGCGGCTCAGCCAGGTTTGTGCATCTGCGCCTTGGTAAGGGCTGCCATCTTTGTTAGACAATACTAATTGGCTGGCATTGTTGCCCCGCGGCTGTACGGTCACTACAAATTCGGGCCGTGCCTGCGGCTCAGCAGGTTTGCTGCTGCGGCCAAACAGACGACCGAAGAAACCGGGTTGCTCAGTACGCACGGCTTCGCCTTCGGCAGGAGCTACCTGAACCAAATAGGCTTGGCGCTGGGTGTTTTGGGCAGTAACACTCAGACCAATACGGTCAAGCGCGAGGCCGACGCGGCGCCAATTACGGGCTTGGTCGCCACGCAAAATCAGATGGCCGTTTTCCAATGTGGCCAAATCTCCACTGCGCGGAGCGGCAGATTGCTGCTGTTTCAGCGCCTGTTCAATCTGCTGTTCGTCCGCACCCAAATACTGCATGAAACGGCCGAGCAAGGCGGCTTCCAAAGCAGTATCACGCTGCGAGGGCTGCCACATGGTGGTGTCTTTGTTGCGGTCGGAGTAGGTTTCCTTCATGCCGCGATGGGTGAAGAATACATCGGTACCACCTTTGCTGTTGCGCTCGAGGCGGATGGTAAATTTGTCGCGCTCGCCAGTGGAATATACACCGCCCAGGCCGACGCGTTCAAACAGGCGGCGCAGGCCGTCTTGCGGCAGTTTGGCCCGGTTTTCCGCCCAATCGGTTTCCATCAGGCCGATACCCGGCTCTTCACGGGCAATCACGAAGCCCTGCTCTTGCCAGAAAGCGTGCAAGAGTGGCCACACTTCGGCCGGGTTTTTGTTGGCAATGTTCAGCCAACGCTCACCACCTTCGCGCTGCATGGTAATGTTTTTTACCTCAGCCAACACCGGCGAGCCGGCTTTATTGGCAGCGGCCTGCTGGCTGCGGGCAACATCGGTGGCCCGCACTGAGCCGCCGGTGGGCAGGTTGTACACATTGCCTTGCGAGGGGTTGTCTAAATCGGGCGGCACTTCCAAGCTCACCACTTTGCGGTTTTCAGTTTGGTAGTCCAGCTTGGGCGTTTCGGTTTTAGTGGCGCAACCGGCCATCAGGCTGGCCATCAACAAGGCGGCGGGCAGTTTGAATACGTTCATGCAGCTATGTCCTTCAGGGTTGAAACTTGGGATTAAATCCAATTAAATCAGTTGCAGTTTTTGCAGTGCGGCGCTCACTCGCGCCTGGCCGGTTTCGCTCAGGCTAACCATCGGCAAGCGCACGGCACGGCCGCACAAGCCCAGTTTTTCCAGCGCCCATTTCGGCGCGGCCGGGCTGGGCTCGCAAAACATTTCTTGATATAGAGGCACCAGTTTCGCATTCAGCGAACGGGCCTCCACCAGATTGCCGGCCAGCGCGGCACGGCACATATCGGCAAACAGCTTGGGCGCCACGTTACCGGCCACGGTAATCACACCGTGTGCGCCGCACAGCATAGCAGCCATACCGGTGGGATCATCGCCGGAATAGATGGCAAAATCTTTGGGTACACGGTTAACCAGATCCACCATGCGGCCAATATCGCCACTGGCTTCTTTGATGCCGATGATGTTCGGGATTTCGGTCAGGCGCAGCACGGTATCGTTGTTCATGTTGACCACTGTGCGGCCGGGCACGTTGTACACAATCATCGGAATATCCGCCGCTTCGGCAATAGCAGCGAAGTGGCGGTAGATGCCTTCCTGCGGCGGTTTATTGTAGTACGGCACCACAGACAGCGTGGCATACGCACCGGAGCCAACTGCCGCACGAGACAGCTCGATGGCTTCGCTGGTACTGTTCACACCGGTACCGGCAATCACAGGAATGCGGCCGTCGGCAAAGCGGATGGCTGCCTCGATCACTTCAATCTTTTCCGGCACACTGAGCGTGGTGCTCTCGCCGGTGGTACCAACGGCGACAATGGCATCGGTGCCGTTGGCAACATGCCAATCAATCAGGCGTTGGAATTGTTCGTAGTGGACACTGCCATCTTCACGCATCGGAGTGATGATGGCGACAAGACTACCGGTTAGCATGGCTCAACCTTTATTTGGAGGGTGGTCGAAAACGGGGCGATTGTAGCCTATTTTGCCGGCTTGTGCGAAATATTGCATAGATTAAAACTTGCTTGCCGGAATTATCTCCCAAGTGCCGGCAATATGGATTTAGCAAACAGATTGAGTATGATAAACGAAGACATTAACTGCTTTCAGGTAGCCTTTGCAACATACAATAAGGCTACCTGAAAATATAGCCGAATAATTTTCAGGTAGCCTCCACTAGGCAGCCACCACTATAGGCTGCTTGAAAATGGATTTGACTCTTGGCAAAGGAAAAACAAGCGGAAACAGTAAAGCAAGGTTAATTGGTTTTACTCGTCAAGTAGAAACGGTTTATAGTCATAGTTCCTACATCACACAACCACCAAGGAGTATTTTTATGAGCAATTTTGATGAAATCGTAGGCAAAGTAAAAAAAGAAGTGGGCGACACCATCGGCAGCGGCAAGATGCAGGCTGAAGGACTGATTCAAGAAGGCGTTGGTAAAGCCAAAGAAGCCATTACTGACGTGGAAAAACAAGCAGCCGATGTGCTGGAAAAAGGTAAAAAAACTGCTGAAGAACTGATGACTGAAGCCAAAGACAAGGCTGAAGGACTGATTAACGACATTAAAAGCAAGTTTTAATTAAACAGGCACAACAGTTTTGCTCTACTAAACAAAGGCTATCTGAACAAATTTCAGGTAGCCTTTGCCGTTTGGCGCTCTCCGACGGAGGGTTTATAATGTTATTCCTTAATTTTGCAAGCTAGATGAAAGCAGATCATGATTGGTTCTTATCGAAAAATCCTGTTGGGCATCTTTGCCGTGGCGGCGGTGTGTACGGCGATGTCGTTGTATATGCAGTATGGGCGGGGCATGGATCCGTGCGTGATGTGCATTATCCAGCGGGTGTCGATTATTTTCGTGGGGCTGCTTTCGCTGCTCTCTATGCTGTTGCCGCTGAAGCGCCGTTGGGCGCGGACGGTAGCGGCAATGCTGGTAAGCATTCCGGCGCTATGGGGCGGCTGGACGGCCATCAGTCAGCTGCATCTGCAAAGCCTGCCCCTGGAACAGCAACCTTCCTGCGGGGCGCCATGGACTTTCCGCTTGCAGGGTGCGCCGCTGTTTGATTGGTATGAGCCGATTATCCGCGGCTACGGCCAATGCGGCACAGTGGAATATTTCTTGAGTGTGCCGTTTGCCTGGTGGTCACTGCTGGCTTGTGCATTTATCTTGCTCGGCCTGTGGGGCGGCTGGTGGGTGATGCGCCATCATGAAATAGCGGAATAGAAGTTTTCAGGTAGCCTGTTGCAATATGCAGGCTACCTGAAATTTTGGGATTGATTAAATGGAAGGCTGGCTGAACATTTCAGGCAGCCTTAATGCGTGCTAATCCGGCTTATTGGCCGGAATACCAGCATTGCAATCCAATCCATGCAACACTTGCCTGCAAACATACTAAAAGGCTACCTGAAAGATTTCAGGTAGCCTTTCCTTTTACTCCTATGCAACAGCGTTAAAGCACGCCCGATAGGCTTTCGGCGGTTTCTGCCTGTTGCGCCTGTTGCTCTTGCTGTTCGTGGAACTGCATACGGTAGAGGTCGGCGTAGCGGCCGCCTTTGGCAAGTAGCTCGGCATGTTTGCCTTGCTCGACAATCCGGCCTTCATGCATCACCACAATCTTATCGGCCTGCTCGATGGTAGAGAGGCGGTGCGCCACCACCAAAGTGGTGCGCTGCTGCATGAGTTTGTCGAGCGCGGATTGCACCAAGCGTTCGGATTTGGTGTCGAGCGCGCTGGTGGCTTCGTCCAAAATCAGGATGGGCACGTTTTTCAACAGGGCGCGGGCGATAGCGATACGCTGGCGCTGGCCGCCGGAGAGTTTGAGGCCGTTTTGGCCGATTTCGGTTTGCAAACCCTGCGGCATGGCAGAGATGAATTCCCAAGCATTGGCGGCTTTGGCTGCTGCTTCAATATCGGCGGGATCGGCATCGAAACGGCCGTAGGCGATGTTTTCGGCCACCGTGCCGTTAAACAGCACCACGTCTTGGCTCACCAGCGCCATTTGTTTGCGCAGGGAGGCCATGCTGTACTCACGGATGTCGCGCCCGCCGATACGCACTTCGCCAGCGGTGGGGTCGAAGAAGCGCGGCAATAGATTGGCCAGCGTGGTTTTACCACAGCCGGACGCACCCACCAAGGCCACCACGCTGCCGTTGGGAATGTGCAAATTGATGTTGTCGAGGCTGTTGCGAGCAGCGCCTTCATAATAGTGGCTCACGTTTACCAACTCGATATCGCCGGTGTGCTCGCTGAGGGTTTCGGTGCCGTTATCGGGCTCAACTGGTTCGTCTAAAAAGCTGAACACGCTCTCGGCGGCAGCCAGGCCGCGCTGCAGCGAGGAAGAAATGCCGGTCATGCGCTTGATGGGATCGAACATCATCAGCATGGCGGAGAGGAAGGACATGAAATCGCCGGCGCTAAACGAATCGGAAGCAGCGCGGGCGGCAGCCAAATAAAGGATGGCGGCCAGCGCGGTGGCAATCATCAGCTGGGTTACCGCTGTGCTGAAGGAGTTGGCGGCGGTTTGCTTCACGCCGTTGCGGCGCACGTTGATGGCGGTTTCATCGAAGCGGTTTTTCTCGTACTCCTGCCCGCCATACACTTTAATCACGCGCTCGCCGGTAATGCTTTCATCTAACACCTGCGTCATCTGCCCGATATATTGCTGGCTTTCGCGCGAAAGTTGGCGCAGGCGTTTGCTCACCTGGCGCACGCACCAGGCCAGCACCGGAATCAGAATCAGCGTAATAATCGTGAGCTGCCAATCCAGATACAGCAGAAAGCACAATAGCCCGACCACGGTGATGCCGTCTTTGGCGGTTACGGTTACCACATTGAAGCCGGCCTCGGTAATCTGGCTGGCATCATTCATGATGCGCGACATAATCCGCCCGCTGCCGTGTTGGCTGAAATAGCCGGCCGGCAGCTTGAGCATTTTGGCAAACATTTCGCGGCGAATTTGCTGCACTAGATGGCCGGAGAGGTAGCTGGTGCTGTATTCGTTGATGAAGTTGAAAATACCGCGCAAGATAAACAGGCCGATAATCGCCAGCGGTACCCACCGCATAGCGGAAAGGTTTTTCTCCACAAAGCCTTCGTTAATCAATGGCTTGAGCAGCCAGGCGAAAATCGGCCCGGTAGCGGCCACCACCACCATGCCGAACACGGCCAGGGCGAAAATACGCAGATAGTTTTTCAGGTAGCCAAACAGGCGGCGGTATAAGGCCAGGCTGCTGGCTGTAGTGTGCGGGGTAGAAGACGAAGACATGGTGGCCTCTGTCGTTGAAAACGGCGATTGTAAGGCAAATCGGGGGCGGGCAACAATGCGGCAAGGCTGCTTTAGCAGGGTTTAACTTAAATTTGTGGCTGGCTGGAAAAAGGCTACCTGAAACCCAAACCGGTTTTCAGGTAGCCTTTATCTTGGCTTTAAGCGTTCCCGGCGTCAATGCAGCCCGCCCAGGCTGCGGATGCGCTGATCGAGCTCTTGCGCGGTGAGCGCGCGGCCATCGTTGCAGAAAATTGCCATCAGGCGGCTGCGCACCGGGTCGTTGGCGTTCACATAGCTGTCGAACTTGCGCCATACATTATTACGCGGAGCAATCCAGCGCCGGTTGGTGTTGTCGCCGAAAGCGAAAGATCTGAGGTGACGGTCGCCGCAGCGCATGCCTTCGTAGCTCATATTTGGTTGTCCGCCCTGCGGTTGCACCGCCAGCACATAGCGCATGCTGCGGTCGGCGGCCTGCTGCACGGGCAGCTGTAGCCAAACTTTATTGCGGTAGGTAGGGTTGATATACAGCTCAAACCACTCGCCGCGCTGCAAATCGGGATAATCAGGCAGCACCACGGCAGCCTCTTCCCACGGCTTTTCTTCTTCCGGCATGTAAGAGCGGTTTTCGCGCAATTCGGCCGAAGCGGCGGCGGAAAGCACCAATACGCAGGCTGCAAACCATAATTTTTCCATTGCTTTTCCTTTTTCAGGTAGCCTTTTGGTTTCAGGTAGCCTGCTACTTGGCTGGAGGCTACCCGAAAACTTCTGCGCCGGCTTATTTGCCTAAAGCAGACAATACAGCAGCTTTCACGGCTTCCACCGGCTGTGTACCGTCGATTTTGATATAGCGGGGCGCGTTGTCGCCGGTGAGCTGGCTGTAGAAGCCGATGAGCACGGCAGTTTGTTTGTGGTACACATCCAGGCGGTTTTTCACGGTTTCCTCACGGTCGTCGTCACGCTGGATCAGGTCTTCGCCGGTAACGTCGTCTTTGCCTTCCACTTTAGGCGGGTTGTAGCGGATGTGGTAAGTACGGCCGGAAGGCAGGTGCACACGGCGGCCGGCCATGCGCTCGAGAATCACCGCATCAGGCACATCGATTTCCACCACCGCATCCAAAATCACGCCTGCCTCCTGCATGGCTTCGGCCTGTGCCAGCGTGCGCGGGAAGCCGTCAAACAGGAAGCCGTTTTTGCAATCATCCTGTGCAATGCGCTCTTTCACCATACCGATGATGATATCGTCACGCACCAAGCCACCTGCATCCATAATCTTTTTGGCTTCCAAACCCAGCGGCGTGCCGGCTTTAATGGCGGCGCGCAGCATATCGCCGGTAGAAATCTGCGGAATACCGAAAGCGGCAGTAATAAACTGCGCCTGCGTGCCTTTGCCCGCACCGGGTGCGCCCAATAACAAAATCTTCATTGTCTCTTCCTTTAAAATCAATATAAAAGCACGGTAGCGGCACGATGCAAACAAGCTGCCCGAAGCGATGCCGCCACCCAATCCGCTGTACAGTTTAGAGCCCCTGCCGCAAAAAATCCAGTTTCCGCCGCCCTTTCCCCACCCCGCCGTCCCTAGAAAGGCTACCTGAAAAGCATTACAATCCCCGCTTCCCCTCCTCAAGTAGCGAGACCTGCTATGCCTAAAATCAGCAGCAACTTCGATGCCGGCGCCATCAGCGTAATCGACAGCGCCGACAGCCAAAACATCCGCCTCGCCCTGCGCGGCGACAATGCCGCCTCCTTCAGCCAGTGGTTTTATTTCCGCCTGCAGGGAGCGGCCTACCAACCTTGCCGTATCCGCATCGAAAACGCCGGCCAATCCAGCTACCCCGAAGGCTGGGAAGATTATCAGGCCACCGCCTCCTACGACCGCAGCAACTGGTTCCGCGTGCCCACTCATTATGAAGACGGCGTGCTCATCATCGAACACACCCCGCTGGCCGGCAGCGTGTATTACGCCTATTTCGAGCCCTACTCCCACGAGCAGCACCTCAACCTCCTCGGCGACGCACAAGGCAGCGGCCTGTGCCAAATCGACGACCTCGGCAGCACCGCGCAAGGCCGCGACATCAACCTGCTCACCATCGGCCACCAAGCCGCCAGCGACCTAAAAATCTGGATCATCGCCCGCCAGCACCCCGGCGAAAGCATGGCCGAATGGTTTGCCGAAGGCCTGCTCTCCCGCCTGCTCGACCACCAAGACCCCACCGCCCGCGCCCTGCTCGACTGCGCCACCTTCTATATCGTGCCCAATATGAACCCCGACGGCGCCGCCCTGGGCAACCAGCGTACCAACGCCGCCGGCGCCGACCTCAACCGCGAATGGCAAAACCCCAGCCCCGAGCGCAGCCCCGAAGTGTATGCCGTGCGCCAAAAAATGCACGAAACCGGTGTAGATTTATTCCTCGACATCCACGGCGAAGAAGCCCTGCCCTACGTATTCGCCGCCGGCTGCGAAGGCAACCCTTCCTATGATGCCCGTCTCGCCGCGCTCGAAGCCGCCTTCAAAACAGCCCTGCGCCAGGCCAGCCCCGATTTTCAAGACGAACACGGCTACCCCAAAACCGCCCCCGGCCAAGCCAACCTCGCCATTGCCAAATCCTACGTGGGCGAAACTTTCGGCTGTCTCTCCTACACCCTCGAAATGCCCTTCAAAGACAACATCAACCTGCCCGACGACGACTTCGGCTGGAACGGCCAACGCTCCCTGCGCCTGGGTGAAGCCATCCTCAGCGCCATCCTCGCCGTCTGCCCACAACTGCGCCCGGATGAAACTGCATGAACGGCCAATTCCCCGCCAACAGCTTTGCCGCCAGCCTAGGGCTACCTGAAAGTTCAGGTAGCCTCCTGCACGCCGATTGGCCCGCGCCCAGCAATGTCCACACTTTGATTACCACCCGCCAAGGCGGCGTCAGTCAAGGCCGTTTCGCCAGCTTGAACGTGGGCGACCACGTGGGCGACGACCTTGCCGCCGTGGCCGAAAACCGCCGCCGCGTGCAGGCGTATGTTCCCCTGCCGCTGGTCTATCTGCGCCAAGTGCACGGCAACCGTGTAGTGCACGCTGCCGACTACCTTGGCACTCCGCCGGAAGCCGATGCCGCTTTCGACCGCAGCCGCCGTGCCGCCTGCGCCGTCATGACTGCCGACTGTCTGCCCGTACTCCTCTGCGACCGCGCCGGCAGCGTCGTGGCCGCCGCCCACGCCGGCTGGCGCGGCCTAGCTGGTGGCGTGCTGGAAAACACCATCGCCGCTATGCAAGCAGACCCTGCCGACCTCCTCGCCTGGCTCGGCCCTGCCATTGGCCCCGACGCTTTTGAAGTGGGCGGAGACGTTTTGGCTGCCTTCACCCAGGCCGACCCCGCCGCCGAAGCCGCCTTCGAGCCCATCGGCAGCGGCAAATACCTGGCAAACATTTATCTGCTCGCCACCCAAACCCTGCGCCGTGCCGGCGTTAGCCAAATCTACGGCGGCCAGCATTGCACCGTGCTCGAGCGCGACCGCTTTTTCTCCTACCGCCGCGACGGCCAAACCGGCCGCATGGTCAGCACCGTGTGGCTTAGCCCGGAGTAAGCAGGCAAAGGCTACCTGAAAGCCCATGCTGCCGATTTAAACCAAGCATGGGCTTTATCGCGAAACACTTATTCCCTCATACGCCGCTACCGCCTTGCCCTGCTTGACAAATCCGACCGTAGCCGCGATAATTCTCGCCTTTATATGCAGCCCTTTCTGCTGCCTAATATTTTGGCGCACCGCTCAATCGGTGCAGCCGTCCCGATTAGGAGGTGATTTTTCCACCACGGCTCTTATCCAGCCCGCACCAGCCAGTGCAAAAGTGATAAATCAAACCATTTTCTCGGGCACCATTGCCCGGCAACAAATAAAATATTTTAAGGATGATAAAATGCCTTCTATTCGCGTAAAAGAAAACGAACCGTTTGAAGTAGCCATGCGCCGTTTCAAGCGCTCTATCGAAAAAACCGGTCTGCTCACCGAGCTGCGTGCCCGTGAAGCCTACGAAAAACCGACTACTGAGCGCAAACGCAAAAAAGCCGCTGCAGTAAAACGTTTGCAGAAACGCCTGCGCAGCCAACAGCTGCCGCCGAAACTGTACTAATCTTTCGAGAAACAAACACAGCCCGTTACCACAACCGGCTGTGTTTTTCTTTGGCCATAAATCGAAAAGGCTACCTGAAAGTTTATGTGCTCATGGCTTGGGGGTTTGGATGCACCACTGACTGAAACAATTTCGTTTCATACGGCATTGGCTCGCCTTACAGCCCTTCCGCACTACCTAAGACCAGCCTCCTGTAAGAAAATGATTGTTTCAGCTATAAGTTTGAGTGTTTGAAGTTAAAGACAGGGCTACCTAAAATTTTCAGGTAGCCTCTTTAGCATTTGAGGCTACCTGAAAACTTACAGCAGATACAAATATTGGTTTACGGTTTACCGCCCATTGCCAGCCCTCAGCAAGAACAGGAAATACTTTCAGGTAGCCTGCCCTACCACGCTTGACGACGTTTGAGCTGGAGGTAGCGGTTGATGAGCTCGGTGCTCAGTTGGTTGGGCAAAACATTGATGGCGTTGATGCGGGCGGCATCAAAGTGGCGGATGGCTTCGGCCACGTGGCTTTCGTATTGCAAAGCGCCGAGGTAGGCTTGGGCGTCTGCTTCGTTGCGCACGGGCTGTTGGCGCACTTCTTCGGGGGCGAGCGGGCGCAGGCCGCCGAATAAAACCATGTGGTGCTTGCGCAGGCGCTGGATGTGTTGCAGCAGATGGCGGCTGTCTTCGTGGTTCAAGTGGGAGAGCACCACCACGAGGGCGCGGCGTTTCTGTTTTTGCAGCAATAAGTTCACGGCGCTTTCAAAATCGGCAGCCTGCTGCGAGGGCTCGATATCGAATACGCCCTGCACCAGGCGGCCGAGCTGCTCCATGCCCTTGTGCGGCGGCACGAAGCGGGCCACGGGATGGGCGAAGGTGAGCAGGCCGGCGGCATCGCCGTGCTTGAGCGCGGTGTAGGAAAGCAGCAGCATGGCCTGCAGGGCATGGTCGAAATGGCTTTTGCCTTCCATTTGCAGGCGCATATTGCGGCCGCAGTCGAGCAGGAAGATGAGCTGTTGGTCTTGCTCGTCTTGATAGGTGCGCACGATGGGGCGGCTCATGCGGGAGGTGGCTTTCCAGTCGATATTACGAATGTCGTCGCCGTCTTGGTAGTCGCGCAGTTGGTGGAAATCCTGGCCGAGGCCTAGGCGTGGCAGTTTTTTCACGCCCACGAGGTTGAGCCAGCGCTGCAGGCCGATTAAATCGGCACCGAGGATGCGGCTGAAATCAGGCAGCACGTCCACTTTACCGGGCAGCTCCTGCCGATGCCGCCGCTGCCACAAGCCGAGCGGGCTGGCGAGCCAGTATTCGATGCCGGCAAATTCGGCACGACCGCGCCGGCGCGGGGTAAGCCGGTAGCGGATGGTGGAAAGGCGGCCGGGCCGCGTGTCGATAATCAGGTGCGGGGTGTCGGTGTCCCAATCGGGCGGGAACAGGTCGGCCACCAGGATGGTTTGCGGCTGCCGCCAGCGGCCTTTGGCCGGCGGGGTGAGCGTGAGTTCCACTTCGTGCGGCCGGCCTTGGATAAACTGGTGCGGCAGGCTGCGCTCCCAGTTTGGCTCAGGCTGGCGGCGCTGCCAGAAGGCATCAACCAGCGCAGCCAAAACGAGCAGGATGGCAAGGCCGCCGGCAGTATATTGGACGATGCGGCCATTATCTGCGTTCAGGTAGCCTGCCAGCCAGCCGGCAGTGCACACGGCAACGATGGCGGCAAATAGCAGCACCAGCAGTCTGGACGGTCTCATGGGCAGGCCTTACAAGCGCGGGGCGGGCACGGAGGCGGCCAGTTCGTTCAACACCTGCTCCACTTGGATGCCTTCCATTTCCATTTGGGTGGAGAGGCGCACACGGTGGCGCATAGCAGGCAGCCAGATGGCTTTGATGTCGTCGGGGGTAACGAAATCGCGGCCGGCCAACAAGGCATAAGCGCGGGCACAGCTGATGAGGGCGATGCCGGCACGCGGCCCTGCGCCCACGGATAAGGCAGGCCAGTCGCGGGTAGCCGCCACCAGGCGCACGGTGTAGTCGATAATCTGCGGATCAACGCCCACCTGCGCCACCAGTTTTTTCAGCTGCTCGATTTGCTGCGGCTGGAACACGTGTGAAGGCTGGCTGCTGCTGAGCAGGTCGTTATTGCTGCTGTTGATAACGGCATTCAGCATGCGTGCTTCGTCGGCAGGAGCCGGGTAGCCGATCATCACTTTAAACATAAAACGGTCGAGCTGGGCTTCGGGCAGCGGATAGGTGCCTTCCTGCTCGATCGGGTTTTGCGTGGCCAATACCATGAAGGGGCTGGGCAGATGATGGGTGTGGCCGTCGAGCGTGACGCTGCGCTCCTGCATCACTTCGAGTAGGGCGGATTGGGTTTTGGCCGGGGCGCGGTTGATTTCGTCGGCGAGCAACAAGTGGGTGAACACCGGGCCTTGGCGCAGCTCGAAACGGCTGTTTTGCGCATCGTAGCGGTAGTGGCCGGTAACGTCAGATGGCATCAAATCAGGGGTAAATTGGATGCGGCGGAATTCGCCGGCAAAGGTTTGCGCCAGCGAGCGCACGAGCAGGGTTTTACCGGTGCCCGGCACGCCTTCGAGCAGCACATGGCCGCCGGCCAGGAATACGGTGAGCACTTCGTCCACTACCTGCTGTTGGCCGATGAGCACTTCGTTCAGCCGCGCGCGCAGCATTTGAATGGCGCGCGCACCCTGCTGGATGGCGGGGTTGGTGCTGGCTTGGTGGGGCTGGGAAAAATTGATGTCCGTCATCGAATCATCCTTTTGCGTTGTTTATTTCGTTGGTTAATCGGAGGTTTGGGTTTCAGGTAGCCTGTGGTTCGGTTGAGGCTACCTGAAAAATAGGTTGGGTCGGACTACCTGAAACATGCCATTTATATTTTCAGGTAGCCTCTGCCGTTCAATACCACGAGCGGTTTATCTTACGCACGATGCGCTGGTGGGCGGCAAGCATTTGCAGCCACTGCACCAAATTGACCTTTTCCGGCAAGGGTGTAATCCAAGGCTCGACCACGGAGGGCGGCAGCTTGGTTTGGGCACACAAAAACTCCAGCTGTTTGCGGCTGCTCATCTGCTTCCAGGCCGGGTGGCGCTGTTGTAGGCCTTCGAGCAGTCGGCGCTGCATATCGCTGAGGATGGCACGGCGGCTCAGGTGGCGGGTAAGGAACTGGCCTTGTGCGAGCAGGTGCTGGTTCAGGTAGCGTTCCGGCGCGGGCGGCAGTTGCTGCACCACGCCCACGCGCACGATGATGCGCCACAGCAATACGGCGGCGGCGGCCAGCACGACGGCAAACAGTATGGGCTGGCTTTTGAGCATTTTCCATATCATCGGCTCGGAGCTGCTGTAATCAGACGGATAAACTTTGTCGGCCAATAAGATGCTGTCTTTTTCCTGTGCCAGATAAACGGCGAGATAGGGGTGATCGTAGAGGGCAAGATGATTGCGATTAAAATCAGGGCGGCTTGGATTGCCCAGCCAGTCTTCGTTCCAGGTGAGCAATACGCTGCCGTCACCATAGCGCACGCGGATGGTTTGCACGGCGCCGTAGCCAGTTTTGCCTTGGAACAGCACCAGTTTGCTATCTTGCACCACCCAGCCGCTATTAGAGCTGTATCCGGAGCCGGTGAAGGTTTGGATCGCGACACCCTCGGGCAATTGGATGCTACTCAAGCCAGCATTGCAGTGCGGATCAATCTGCAAAGCAACTTCATCGCCAATTTGGCGGGCGGCTTCGCGGCGCTGCTCGGCAGCTTTCACGCAGGCAGGCAGATTGGGCAGGGTTTTGCTGTCGGTTTCTTCCAGCTCCACGGTGCCGATTTGCAGGTGGCGCAGCATGGTTTGGCGGAAGTTTAGTGTGTCTTTATCTTCACTATTATCCGGCTTGCCGTCTGCTTTTAACGGATTGTCATCAGCATAACTGGGGAGCGCCATCACCAGATGATTGCCGCGCCCTACCCATTCCAGCAGGCGTTCGGCATCTTCCTTATCCCGCATGCGGTTGTCGGCCACGATCAACAGTCGATTACTGTCGTATGAGTTGAGCTCGTTTAAACCAAACAGACTGTGCTCGTGCTGGATATTTTTCACACCATATCGAGTGAGCAGGGTTTTCAGAGCGTAGAGCGAGCCTTCGCGCATTTCCTGCTGCGGATCGAGCGACTGCCAGGTTTTGCTTTCCTGCTTGGACAGGCCGGCAACGGCGATCAAGCCACCGATAAGCAATATGGCAATCAAGCCGATTAGGATAGAACGGCGGTTTTTCATGCCCTACCCTCCCCGGCGGCACGCAGGCTACCTGAAAATTCCTGTTCCCCGCCGGCAAACACTTGGCGGTATTGGCGGCACAGGCTGTGCACCGCTTCGCGCTCTGGCAAACGGTGGGCATAAGCCAGCTCTACCCAGTTGTCGGTAAGCGGCTGCCAGTAGTCCAAAAGCTGCGGCTGGCGCTGGCGCACGCGCTTGAGCACTTGGCCTTCGGTGTCGCTGCTGCGCAGCGGCAGACCGTATCGGCGGCTGATTTGCGAGAGGCTGGCGCGGTAGAGCAGGCTCATGGCGGCACGCGGGTCGCGTTCGTATTCGGCCAGCACGGCGGAAGCCACGTCGTTGGGCAGGCTTTCGGGCGTAATTTTCATGCCGAACAAGGTTTCCGGCACTTCTTCGCCCTGGCTCAAGCCGAAGCCGCCGTTGGCTTGATACCAACGGTATAAAATCCATAACACCAAGGCTAGCAGCAGGCCGATTAAGGCATACATCATGGCGTTAAACCAAACTGGCGATGGGGGTTTCACATCAGGCAGCTCCGGCAGCTGGCGTGATGAAGCATCGTCGTCTTTATCGCATTTGAACCAGCAGTATTCGGTTTTTGTTTTAATGCTTTGAAACGGCGCCTTACGCAGAGTGTTATCACGGATTTGCTCTACCTTTTCACGCTGGGGCAGCGGTTCGGCATGCAGGCTACCTGAAAAACTGAAGCCGATAAACACGGCTAAAGCCAATGCCCACAACGCGCTGCTACTGCCCAACAGGCGGTCTTGGATTTTGCGGGCAGCCAGTCGGATGTCCCAGCCTTCGGCCTTGGTGCGGGCATTCAGATAAAGCGTGAAACCGCAGGCCACATAAATCGGCCCCCAGAAACACAGCAGCAGCACATAAATGCCATTGAGCAAATGCTGGAAAATCAAACCTTCTCCGGAAGACACCAAAGCCTCAATCTGCTGCAAAGCATCGGTGGAACGCGTCCCGCCGAACGGGCCGGCCACAATGTTTTGCGCCGGATCGCCCGTCCACAGCCAAAACAGCATCGCAAGCAGACCAAAAGCCAAGATACTTTCCAGATGGATGCCGAAAAACGCCAGCCAGCTGGCCGCACCGCCGCTTTGGCGCGACAATTCGTTGCAGCGGCGCTGATGCGCCTTGCCACTCAATCCTTCCAAGAGCGTAACCGGCAGCACCAGGCTGCGGCGCAGACTGAACCGCCGCCAGGTTAAATCACCAATCAAGCGCGGTCGCCACATCTGCCTAAATGCCGTGCGCACGCATTGCCGGTATGGCGGCAGCGGCTCGAATACCTGCTGCGACATCAGCCACAGCACCGGTGCTTCAAACAACGGCTTAAGCCACCACACCAAAAAACCACCCCATTCAGGCTGCTGCCAGCACAAAGCCAGCACCAACGCATACACCGGCAGCGACAGGGTGGCCCACACCGCCATATACAGCGCCGGCCGCTCCTGAAACAGGCGCGCACCCAAATCCAAAGCCTCCCAGCCGCTGCGTGGGCGGAAATTCAGGCGGGTTTCCCAAATATTCATGCCGCCCTCCTGCCCGCATACAGCAGATAGGCATACACCAGAAGCCACATCGCTATGGAAACAATATATTTCAAAATCATCGGAATACTGGTAATCGGCGACCAAAAGCCTTCAATAAACGCGGCAATAAACAGCATCAGGAAACCGCCATTCATCAGCCCAACTGCCTGTTTACCCTGAATGCGCAAGGCATCGCGCCGCGACAAACCCAGTGGGTTGAGCAGCGCCAAACCCAACCGCAGGCCGCCTGCTGCCGCCATCACAATACCGGTAAGCTCAAATGCGCCGTGCGCACCTACAAACGAGAAAAAGGCCGGCCCGGCCGGATCGCGGGTCATATAGCCCATTGCCCCGCCGATTACCCAACCATTCATCACTGTGAGATACACCGTGCCCAAACCAAACAGAATGCCGCTGGCAAAACTTTGAAACGCGATACCTATATTGTTGAAAATATAATAGCCGGCCATCAAAAAGTTTTGCCACGCCTCGCGATTGGTACCCTCACTATACTGATCCAGCATCTCTTTATAGCTATCCGCCAATTGCGGACCATGCTGTAAGCCTTCGATTTTGTCCACGCTGTCGGGATAAAACGCCGCGAGCAGGAAAGCCACGATAAACGGCAGGTAAAACAGCGCATGCGCCAGCCACACCAGTTTTTTCTCACGCCGCACCAGCTGCGGGAAGCCCTGCATCACGAAATCGCGGCAGCGCACCCACAGCGATACCTGCTGCCCCACATACAAAAGCTGGTGCGCGCGTTCGCACAGATATTGCAAATAATCGGTAAGGCCGCCGGAATAGCAGCGGTCGGTGGCCACCGCCAAATGGTGGCACACTGTGCGGTAGTTCTGCATAAACAAAGCGGTTTTCTGCGCACTCAGGCTGCCGCGCCGTTTTTCCAGCTGCTGCAAATCCTGCTCGAACGTACGCCAGAACGCCTGATGCTGTTCTTCAAAAAACAGTTGCCTCACGCCGCCTCCTTCCGCTGTTCACCCGCATAATATTTGGCCAAACCCAAGATCAGCTGCTCGGCGCTGCGTTCGTCTTCCTGACGGCCGAAAATCGCCTCCACCATCATTTGTGCCAACTCGCCGGTACGCGCCGCACTCAAATGGCGGCGGCGCTCGACAAAGCTCAAAATTGCCTGCTGCTCCTCACGCGTGAGCGCCACGGGCGGAGTAATCGCTTCAATATTGCCCAAATCCATACGCTCGGCCTGCCCGCGCGTTTTATCCACATATACCACCACAGTGGACGCCATGATGTCGCCCAAGCGGCGGCCGTAGGGATTGCACAGGCCGCAAATCATGCCGATACCATAGAAAAACGGCAGGCTGTCGAATACGCGCAGCAGGTTGCGCAGTAACGAAGCCGACCAGGAAATATGCGTGCCGTTGTCGTTAATCACACGCAAGCCGAAGATTTTCTTGCCCGGCGTCTGGCCGTTCCAGCACACTTCAAACACCACGAAATACAACCACAGCGTGAAGAAAATATTAACAAACAGCATAAAGAAGAACAGGCCTTTAGCGATATTGCCGTCATCACCGCCATTCGCACCAGAGAAGATAAATGCAAACAACATAGTGGAGAGCATCAGCCAAATGCCACGGAGAATGAAATCAACAAACCAAGCGCGCGAACGGGCAAACACCGAAGCCGGACGCAGATAAATATCAATGGCTTCTGGCGTTTCAACTTTGAGCAGGGTATCCAGCCGCGAGAGAATGGGTTCAGACATAATGAATGGTTTGCCAAACGAGATAAAGGGTGGCCAAGAAAATGACGAACTTTGCCCGAAAGACGGGGGTTTGGCAAGCCCCCCAAAGGAGTGGGAAAACTGCTTACAGACAATTTTTATGCGGGATGACTGTGTGGGATTAGGATAGAAGAAAAGGCTACCTGAAACACAATAGCGCAATTTCTGCGAACCACTCTTCAGTTAGCCTTTAAATATCAACCAGCACCAACTTCTCTGCATACCAGCAGGCTACCTGAAAACGAACGCAGTGAGTTTCGCTAAAGCGAAACTTCAATGAAGCTAAAACACAAAGCGGCAGCTTTCACGAACCAATTTTCAGGTAGCCTAAGTTCAGTTCAGGCTACCTGAAAATATCAGCTTCAATACAGTTGCATCCTCGCCCTCATAAAGAAGCTGCACTTCTGCAAAGCTACAACACGCTTACACTGCAAACCATATCCGACCTACATCAGCCGTTGGCATCCGCCACTTTGCCGCGTTTGGCTTTAGCAGCAGAGAAAGCAAGGGTAACTTTGTCGGATTTGGTATCGTAGCCGATGGTTACTTCACCGCCTTTGCTTAGGCGGCCGAACAGGAGCTCGTCGGCGAGCAGGCGGCGGATTTTGTCTTGAATCAGCCGTTGCATGGGGCGTGCGCCCATTTGCGGATCAAAGCCCTGCTCGGCCAAGTAGCTGCGCAGACCGGTGGTGAAATGGGCTTCCACATTTTTCGCCAACAGCTGCTGCTCCAGGGCAAGCAGGAATTTGTCAGTTACCTTGGCGATGATTTCGGTATCCAACGGAGCAAAGGAAATCACGGCATCCAGGCGGTTGCGGAATTCGGGGGTGAAGGCTTTTTTCAGCGCTTCGCCCTCGTCGCCGCTCATGCGCTGGCGGGTGAAGCCGAGCACAGGACGGCTGAGGCTTTCCGCACCGGCGTTGGTGGTCATGATTACGATAGCGTTGCGGAAATCGGTTTTGCGGCCGTTGTTGTCGGTGAGCGTGCCGTAGTCCATGATTTGCAACAGGATATTGTGCACGTCTGGGTGGGCTTTTTCGATTTCGTCCAAAAGCAGCACGCAGAAGGGCTGCTTGTTTACCGCTTCGGTGAGCAGTCCGCTCTGCTCAAAGCCAACGTAGCCGGGCGGCGCACCGATGAGACGAGCCACGGCGTGGCGTTCCATGTATTCCGACATATCGAAACGTTGCAACGGCACGCCCAAAATATAGGCAAGCTGGCGGGCGACTTCGGTTTTGCCCACGCCGGTGGGTCCGGAAAACAGGAAGCTGCCGATGGGTTTTTCCGCCGACCCCAGACCGGAACGGGACATCTTAATGGCGGCAGCCAATGCTTCGATAGCAGCATCTTGGCCGAACACCATATTTTTTAGATTGCGCTCCAAATGGCGCAACACTTCTTTGTCGTCTTTGGATACGGTTTGCTCGGGAATGCGGGCAATTTTGGCCACCACTTCTTCAATCTGTGCGGCCTCAATCACTTTGCGCCGTTTATCACCAGGCAGGATGCGCTGGGCGGCGGCAGCTTCGTCAATCAAATCGATGGCCTTATCGGGTAGGAAGCGGTCGTTCAGGTAGCGTACCGAAAGCTCGGCGGCAGCACTCAGGGCGTGTTGAGAGAAGCGGATTTGATGGAAATCTTCAAGCGCAGGTTGCAGGCCTTTAAGGATTTCCACGGTTTCGGCTACGCTGGGCTCGGGCACATCGATTTTCTGGAAGCGTCGGCTTAAGGCGTGGTCCTTAGCGAAAATGGTGCGGTATTCGTCATAGGTGGTGGCGCCGATACAGCGCAGATAGCCTTTGGAGAGGGCGGGTTTGAGCAGGTTGGAGGCATCCATGGTGCTGCCGGTGGTGCTGCCTGCGCCGATGATGGTGTGGATTTCGTCGATAAACAGGATGGAATGCTCGATTTTGGCCAGCTCTTTGAGTACGGCCTTGATGCGGGCTTCAAAGTCGCCGCGGTATTTGGTGCCAGCCAGGAGCGAGCCCATATCCAATGCAAACACAGTGGCGCCGGCCAGTGCTTCGGGCACATCGCCGTGCTCCAAACGATAAGCCAAGCCTTCGGCCAGCGCGGTTTTGCCCACACCGGCCTCACCCACCAGAAGCGGGTTGTTTTTGCGGCGGCGGCACAGGGTTTGCATGAGACGTTCCAACTCCATGGTACGGCCAACCAGCGGATCGATACGCCCTTCGCGTGCTTCAATATTAAGGTTAACGGTATATTTGGCTAAGGCATGACGGATAGGTTTGCCCTCTTCGCCACCTTCCTGTTCAACTTCATCACTTTTATCTGCTTCCACTACGCGATCCGGCACGATGCCGTGCGCGATATAGTTGAGAATCTCGCTACGGCCAATCGACTGCAAGCCCAGGAAATACACAGCATGGCTGTTTTTTTCCGACATAATCGCCACCAGTACGTCCACCGGCTGCACCTGCCGTTTGCCTGCCGACTGCACATGCACAATCGCACGCTGAATCACGCGCTGGAAGCCGAGCGTGGGCTGGGTTTCGCTGCCAGTTGGAGAATCCTCGGGCAGCACCGGTGTATTTTCTTCAATACTGATGGCCAGCTGTTCGGCCAAAACCGGAATGTTTGCACCGCAGCTTTTTAACACCGCCCGCACCTCGTCGCTCTCCTGCACCAGCGAGAGTAATAAGTGTTCGATGCCGATAAATTCATAACGCTGCATACGCGCATCGGCATAAATCACCTGCAAAATGCTTTCCAGCTCTTTCGACAACATGGCTCACACCTCCTCAACCATACTCAGCAGCGGATGACCGGCCTGCCGGGCAAGGTTTTGCACTTGCTGATGTTTGGTATCAGCAATATCTTTTTGGTAAATACCGCACAAGCCTTTACCTTCATGATGCACTTGCAACATCACCGCCTCTGCCCGATTTTCAGTTAGCCTGAAAATATCAGTAAGTAAACCAACTACAAAATCCATCGGTGTGTAATCATCATTCAGCAAAAATACACCGTATCTCTTGGGCGGCGGCGCGTTTTCCCGGACCACTTCTGGCCGGAGCGCCTGTTCGGTATCAGACATAACTTTAATTCTTCACAACATATTGCCACTGGCCAAAGACATTCCTCCTTAGCCAGCAGCAAAATAAACTCTTGCTACAATTAGGAAACCAACAGGTTTAACTGAATCAGTTTTGAATTGTAAATCACCCTGATTTGTTGGTTGCCGTTTTTTACACAAACTAGCCGCAGGATGATGCCAGCAAATTATATTCAACCACACGGTGAAATACAAAATAAGGGCAAACGCTCAGATTTCTGTCTTTTTTTTGCGATTTTTAACGTTATTATTCAAACATTACTTGACTGTTAATTCCAGCTGCGCGAAACTTACTCACGCAAGCGCGGCAGGCCGGATAAATTGCTCCGGCTCGGCAGCTGAACAAACCGTTTTACCCAACACAGTCGTTTTCCTGCTTTGCCAACCCTGCTTTTTTCCGATATTTTGTTTTTTAGATAGGATGTATTGTATGGCAACTGGTACTGTTAAATGGTTTAACGATGCTAAAGGTTTTGGTTTCATCACTCCCGATGAAGGCGGCGAAGATTTGTTTGCCCACTTCTCAGCCATCAACATGAATGGCTTCAAGACCCTGAAAGAAGGCCAGAAAGTTTCTTTTGAAGTAACCACCGGCCCGAAAGGCAAACAAGCCTCTAATATCCAGCCGGCCTAAGTAGCCGCTTATTAAAAAGACAGGTAATCGCCTGTCTTTTTGTGCTTTCAAATATCCCAGTCTGCTTCGGCAAAGGCTACCTGAAAACACATCTCAGCAAGATCACAGCCTGATATAGCAAGTTTTTAGCCTGCTACAACCACACACTCCCAATACACCCCGCCAAAGCAAGAGCCACCCAGCCCGGCATAGCTAAATAAATGCTTTAGTTATACAATGCTTCCCTTGCCTGCCGATACAATATTATTGCCACCATGCCAAATACCACCCGCTCCATCCTTCCCCTTCTGCTCGCCCTGCTGCTCTTAGGCGGCTGCGGCAAAGAAGAAGCCCCAGCCGGCAATTCTGAGTTTGTCCGCACCGTGAGCGCGCCCGCAGGCGGTACCGATATGCTGCTGCCCGATTTCACCAAACTGGTCGAACAGGAAGGCGGCGCCGTGGTTAATATTCAAGCCAGCCGTACCAATGAAAACACCACCTTGGCTAGTGGCGAAAACGATATCGACCAGCTGCCTGAAAACGATCCCTTCTCGGAATTTTTCAAACGCCTGCAGCCCAGCCAATCCGATTTAATCGAGCCCGGCGACGACGAATATAATTTCGGCTCCGGCTTCCTCATTAGCTCCGACGGCTACATCCTCACCAACACCCACGTCCTCAGCGGCATGAACAGCATCAAAGTCGTGCTCAACAACCGCCGCGAATACACCGCCCGCCTAGTCGGCTCCGATACCCAAACCGACATCGCCCTCTTAAAAATCGACGCGCAAGGCCTGCCCACCGTCAAAATCGGCGACCCCAAAACCCTGCGCGTAGGCGAATGGGTAGCCGCCATCGGCGCACCTTTCGGCTTCGACAACAGCGTAACCGCCGGCATCGTTTCCGCCAAAGGCCGCAGCCTGCCAAATGAAAACTATACCCCTTTCATCCAAACCGACGTGGCCATCAACCCCGGCAATTCCGGCGGCCCGCTGTTTAACCTGCGCGGGCAAGTGGTGGGCGTAAACTCCCAAATCTACAGCCAATCCGGCGGCTTTATGGGCATCTCCTTCGCCATCCCCATCGATGTAGCCATGAATGTAGCCGACCAGCTGCGCCGCAACGGCAAAGTTGAGCGCGGCCGCATCGGCGTGGTGATTCAAGAAGTAAGCTACGACTTAGCCAAATCCTTCGGCCTCCAAGCCGCCAACGGCGCACTGATTTCGCAGGTAACCCCTGGCGGACCCGCCGACAAAGCCGGCCTCCAACCCGGCGACATTGTGCAAAGCGTAAACGGCGAAAACGTGAAAGCTTCCAGCGACTTGCCCGTGCTCGTCGGCATGATGCCGCCCGGCACCCAGCTCACCCTCGGCATTTGGCGCAATGGCAAACGCGAAGAAGTACAAGTCACCCTCGGTTCTAGCAACACCGGCAACGCCGATACCGGCAACCAATCCGGCAGCGGCACCAATGCCGATAACGGCAGCGGCTTCACCTCCGAGCCTACCGGCCTGCAACTGCGCAGCCAAGGGCAAGGCCTCTTGGTTTTGCAGGTTGAAGGTGCCGCCCAACAGGCTGGTCTGCGGCGTGGTGACATCATCCTAATGGTAAACCGCACCACCGTGAGCGACGAAAACAGCTTCAACCAAGCCCTCAACCATGCCGACCGCACCGTCGCCCTACTCATCCAGCGCGGCAACAGCAAGCTGTTTTTAGCGTTGGAATTACACCGTTAGCCGACCCACATAGCAAAGGCTACCTGAAAAATATTTTTCAGGTAGCCTCTTCATCTAAAAAATTCAGATTCCCACATATCAAACAATATGATAGAAATCAACCGCCTCACCCTGCAACGCGGCAATAAAGTCCTGCTCGAACAAGCCTCCGCCCGCATCACCCCCGGCCGCCGGGTCGGCCTCATCGGCAAAAACGGCAGCGGCAAATCCAGCCTGTTTGCCCTGATTAAAGGCGAAATCGGTGCCGATGCCGGCGACATCCGCCTGCCCCCGCATTGGAAACTCGCCGCCGTGGCACAAGAAACCCCCGCTCTGGAAATCAGCGCACTGGATTACGTGTTGCAAGGCGATGCCGAGCTGCAAACTTTTCAGGTAGCCCTCAAGCAGGCCGAAGCGCAAAACGACGGGCACGCCATTGCCGAATGCCACGCCAAGCTTGAAGAAATCGACGCCTACAGCGCTCCTGCTCGCGCAGCCAAGCTATTAAACGGGCTTGGGTTTAGCCAATCTGAACACAGCCGCCCCGTTAAAGCCTTTTCCGGCGGCTGGCGCATGCGCCTCAACCTTGCCCAAGCCCTCATGTGCCGCGCCGACCTGCTCCTGCTCGACGAACCCACCAACCACCTCGACCTCGAAACCGTGTTGTGGTTGGAAAGCCACCTCGCCGCCCTGCCTTGTACCCAAATCATCATCTCCCACGACCGCGACTTCCTCAACGCCGCCACCAACCACACCATCGAGCTCGCTCAGCGCCAACTGCACAGCTACAGCGGCAACTACGACTTCTACCAGCAGCAACGCGCCCAGCGCCTTGCCAACCAACAGGCTGCCTATGTCAAACAGCAGGCGCACATCCAGCACCTCCAATCCTTTATCGACCGCTTCAAAGCCAAAGCCACCAAGGCCAAACAAGCCCAAAGCCGAGTTAAAGCCTTGGCCAAACTCGAGCTCGTCGCCCCTGCCCACCTCGACAGCAGCTTCAACTTCTCCTTCCCCCCTCCCGAACACCTGCCCAACCCCCTGCTCAAGCTCGAACAAGTCGATCTCGGCTACGGCGGCCACACCGTCCTGCACCAAATCACCCTCTCGCTCGAAAGCGGCGCCCGCCTCGGCCTGCTCGGCGTAAACGGCAGCGGCAAATCCACCTTAATCAAAGTCCTTTCAGGTAGCCTTGAGCCCCAAAGCGGCCAAATCATCCGTACCGACAAACTCAAAATCGGCTACTTCGCCCAGCACCAGCTCGACACCCTGCGCGCCGACCAAAGCCCGCTCTGGCACATTCAGCGCCTCAGCCCCGAAGCCAAAGAGCAAGACATCCGCAACTTCCTCGGCGGCTTCGACTTCGCCGGCGACATGGCCATCCAGCCCATCACCGGCTTTTCCGGCGGCGAAAAAGCCCGCCTCGCGCTGGCCGTTATCGTGTGGCAGCAGCCCAACCTGCTCCTGCTCGACGAACCCACCAACCACCTCGACCTCGATATGCGCCACGCCCTCACCGTGGCCCTGCAAAGTTTCCAAGGCGCGCTCATCGTCGTTTCTCACGACCGCAGCCTGCTCGAAGCCACTACCGACAGCTTCCTGCTCATCGACCAAGGCTACCTGAAAACTTTCGAAGGCGACCTCAACGACTACCGACGCCTGCGCCTGGCCCAAAGCAACCCAGAAGCCGCCCCGCCTCCTTCTGCCGCCGGCCAAAACCGCAAAGACGAAAAACGCCTCGCCGCGCAAATTCGCCAGCAACGCGCCCAGCGCGGCAAACCCATTCAGCAGAAAATCGAGAAAGCCGAACAGCTCATGGCCAAACTCAGCACAGAGCAAGCCGAATGCGAAGCCTTTCTCGCCGATGAAGAAGCATATAAGGAACACAATAAAGCCAAATTGCACCAATACTTAGCCAAAACAGCTGAAATTAAAGTACAATTAGCACAAATAGAAGAAGACTGGCTCGCCCTGCAAGAACAACTTGAAGCCGTGTATCAAGCCGTCGAACAGGAATTTTCCAGCCAGCAATCGTTAGAAAAGGGAAAATAAAATGCAGAAAACTACGCTACTTACCATTTTCGCCCTAAGCTGCCTCAGCGCAGCCGCCGGCCCCGTTTATTCCTGCGGTAACGGCAGCTACAGCAGCAAACCCGGCCCCGGCTGCCAACGTGCCGACCTGCCCACTATCGGCCGCTACAGTGCCGCCCGGCCGCGCCCCACGCCTGCGCCCGTTGCCGCCGCACCCGCTCCGCAGCGCGCCGCTGCCGCCGGCAGCCAGCAAGCCGCCGTATATCGTGCGCCCGCACCGCAGCCCGTGGCCGCAGCAGCCCCTTCCGGCCGCACCAACAGCGGCCGCCGCATGATTCTCGAGCAAGAGCTGGCCAACGAACGCCGTGCCCTGGCCACTGCACAAAGAGCCCTCACCGAAAGCCGCACCATGCCCAAAGGCGACGGTGCAGCCTACCAGGCTCACCAAGCCCGCGTCAGCAGCCTGCAAAGCGACGTGCTCGACCGCCAGCAAAACATCCAAGCCCTACAGCGCGAACTCAGCCGCATGTAGGCACGGCGGCAAACCCAGCCGCATTTGCTATAATCCTTTTCAGGTAGCCTCTATCGCTTGAGGCTACCTGAAAATTGTTTGAAAGAGCCCACATGAAACCCTCCGTTCTAGACAAACTCCAATCCCTCTCCGAGCGGCTCGAAGAAGTAACCGCCCTGCTCAGCACCCCCGAGGCCACTGTCGACATCAACCGCTTCCGCCAGCTCAACCAAGAGCATGCCGAGCTCACCCCCGTGGTAGAAGCCTACCGCCAATACCGCCAAGCCGAAAGCGACCTTGCCGACGCTGAAGACATGCTTGCCGACCCCGAAATGAAAGACTTCGCCGCCGAAGAAATCGAGGCCGCCAAAGCCAAAATCGAAACGCTGGACACCGAGCTGCAAAAACTCCTGTTGCCCAAAGACGAAGACGACGGCAAAAATATCTTCCTTGAAGTCCGTGCTGGCACCGGCGGCGATGAAGCCGCCCTGTTTGCCGCCGATTTGCTGCGCATGTACACCCGCTATGCCGAGCGCAACCGCTGGCAGGTCGAAATCGTTTCCGCCAACGAAAGCGATTTGGGCGGCTACAAAGAAGTCATCGCCCGCATCGCCGGCATCGGTGCCTACGGCCGACTCAAATTTGAAAGTGGCGGTCACCGTGTGCAGCGCGTGCCCGCCACCGAAAGCCAAGGCCGCATCCACACCTCCGCCTGCACCGTGGCCGTGATGCCCGAAGCCGACGAGCTCGAAGAAATCCAGCTCAACCCCGCCGAACTGCGCATCGACACCTTCCGCGCATCCGGCGCCGGCGGCCAACACATCAACAAAACCGACTCCGCCATCCGCATCACCCACCTGCCCACCGGCATGGTGGTGGAATGCCAAGACGGCCGCAGCCAGCACGCCAACAAAGCCCAAGCCATGAAGGTGCTCGCCGCCCGCCTGAACGACAAACAAAAGCGCGAAGCCCAGGCCAAAGAAGCCGCCGAACGCAAATCCCTCATCGGCAGCGGCGACCGCAGCGAACGCATCCGCACCTACAACTACCCGCAAGGCCGCGTTACCGACCACCGCATCAACCTCACCCTGCATAAGCTCGACTTCGTGATGGACGGCGATATGGAAGAAATCACCAACGCCCTGATTGCCGAACACCAGGCCGAACTCCTGGCCGCGATGGGCGAATAAGTTTTAACGCTGCCGGATTGCATTTTCAGGTAGCCCGTACTGCCCACAGGCTACCTGAAACCCATCCGAAAGAAAGACCGCATGAACACACTCGGCATCATCGGCGGCATGTCGCCCGAAAGTACCGCCGCCTACTACACTCAAATCAACCGCCTCATCAACCGGCAAAAAGGCGGCAACCACAGCGCGCCCATCCTGCTCGCCAGCGTTGAATTTCAAGAAATCGTGGATTGCCAGCAGCGCGGCGATTGGCACAAAGCCGGCGAAATCCTTGCCCAAGCCGCCCGTACTCTGGAGCAGGCCGGCGCAGACGCCGTCCTTCTGGCCACCAACACCATGCACAAAGTTGCCGCCCCGATACAGGCCGTCATCGGCGTGCCCTTTCTGCATATTTTAGACAGCGTGGCCGAACGCATCCGCGCACAAGGCATCCGCACCGTCGGCCTGCTCGGCACACGCTTTACCATGCAGGACGCGTTCTACCGCGAGGGTCTGGCCGCACGCGGCATCCAAGCCATCGTGCCGGATGAATGCGTGCAGGCCGAAATCCACCGCATCATTTTCGAAGAGCTCTGCGTGGGCAACTTTACCGAAAACAGCCGCCGTTTCTATGTGCAAGCCATCGAACGGCTGGCTGCCCAAGGCGCACAAGGCATCATCCTCGGCTGCACCGAAATCGGCCTGCTAGTGCGCCCCGAAGATACTGCCGCGCCGCTGTTCGACACCACGGAAATCCACGTGCAGGCCGCTGCTGAGTTCATTTTGCAGCCTGCCCAACATAGATCATGATTTTCAGGTAGCCTGCCCACCCCATTCATTAAGAGGTTAGCCATTATGCCAACATTGCCTGCCAACCTAATTTCGCTCCTACAATCCGCCCGTGTGCTGGTGGTGGGTGACACCATGCTCGACCGCTACTGGTTTGGCGAAGTGGAGCGTATTTCCCCCGAAGCCCCTGTGCCTGTGGCCAAAATCGAACGTATAGATCAGCGTGCCGGCGGCGCCGGCAACGTGGCGCGCAACATCGCGGCCCTGGGTGGGCAGACAGCCCTGTTGTCGGTGGTTGGCCAAGACGAGGCTGCCAACGAACTGGAAAAAATCGTTCAAAGCAATGGCGTACAAACCTTTTTAGAACGCGATGAAACCATCGACACCACCGTCAAACTGCGTGTGCTGTCGCGTAACCAGCAGCTTTTGCGCATTGATTTTGAAGAGAAGCCCAGCCAAGACGTGCTGGATCGGCTCAACCGCCGTTTCCGCAGCCTGCTACCGGACTACGATGCGGTTATCCTTTCCGACTACCGCAAAGGCTGCCTGTTTCAGGTAGCCGATATGATTGATTTCGCCCGCGATCACAATAAACCCGTGCTGATCGATCCCAAAGGCGACGACTACGAAAAATATGCCGGTGCCAGCCTAATCACCCCCAACCGCAACGAACTGCGCCAAGTGGTCGGCTCGTGGGAAAATGAAGCCGATCTCACTGAAAAAGCCGAAGCCCTGCGCCGCCACCTGCAATTAAACGCCATCCTGCTCACCCGCAGCGAAGAAGGCATGAGCCTGTATGAGCCCAACCACATCAGCCACCAGCCCACCCGCGCGCAGGAAGTGTTTGACGTATCCGGCGCGGGTGATACCGTTATCGCCACCGTAGGCCTCGGCCTGGCCGCCGGGCTGGATTTGCGCCAAGCCATGCACATCGCCAATGCCGCCGCCGGTGTGGTGGTGGCCAAACTCGGCACCGCCGTGTGCAGCCAGGCCGAACTGCTCGCTGCTTTGCAGCAAGATGTCGAAGCAGGCTAAAGCCCAACCCCATTCCCAACACAGGCTACCTGAAATTTTGTCCCACTCACTTTCAGGTAGCCTGTTTCTTGTAGACCAGGCACAGCTTGGATAGCCATAAAGCACCAATCCCAATATGTTAAAATATAGCTGCAGCACTTATTCCTTCCTACCGCGTTGGCTCGCCTTGCCGTACTACTCTGTACTGTCTGCGGCTCGCCGCCTGGTAGGAAAAAAATAATTGCTTCAGCTATAAGCCTAATTGAAACGTGAACACACCCATGACCAAGCAATACTCAGAAAGCAGCATCAAAGTCCTCAAAGGCCTGGAGCCGGTGAAAGAACGACCCGGCATGTACACCCGTACCGACAGCCCCACCCACATCTGCCAGGAAGCCATCGACAATGCTGCCGACGAAGCACTGGGCGGCTTCGCCAGCCGCATCGATGTGGAAATCCATGAAGACGGCTCGCTTTCCGTGTCCGACAACGGGCGCGGCATCCCCGTGGGGCTGCATCCCGAAGAAAACGTGCCCGTGGTCGAGCTGGTGTTCACCCGCCTGCATGCCGGCGGCAAATTCAATAAAACCAGCGGCGACGGCGCTTATGCCTTCTCCGGCGGCCTGCACGGCGTGGGCGTATCCGTAACCAACGCCCTCTCCCGCCGCCTCGAAGTGGCCGTGCGCCGCGAAGGGTGCGAATACCGCATCGCCTTTGTCGGCGGCGACGTGGTTGAGCCTTTGACCGAAACCGGCAAATGCCCCGCCAAAGACAGCGGCACCACCCTGCGCATCTGGCCAGATGCCCGCTACTTCGAAAGCCCCAACTACGACATCGCCGAAATCGAACGCCTGCTGCGCGCCAAAGCCGTGCTACTGCCCGGCGTAACCGTTACCCTCACCCGATGGCACAACGGCCTGCCCGAAACCCAAACCTGGCACTACCCCGACGGCCTGGAAGGCTACCTGAAAACCCTGCTGGCCGAGCAAGAAAACACCCTGCCCCTGCTTACGCTGCAAAACCACGTTTCAGGTAGCCACCACGGCGATTTTGCCGATGGCGAAGGTGTATCCTGTGCCCTCACCTGGCTGGAAGAAGGCCGCATCACCACCGAAAGCTATGTTAACCTCATCCCCACCCCCGCCGGCGGCACCCACGAAGCCGGGCTCAAACAAGCCCTGTTCAACGCCGTATCCAACTTCATCACCCACCACAACCTTTTGCCGCGCGGCGTGAAAATCCAAAGCGACGACGTATTCAACCGCGTCGCCTTCGTGCTTTCCGTGCGCATGCTCGACCCGCAATTCCAAGGTCAAACCAAAGACAAACTCACCAACCGCGACGCGCTCAAACTCGTGGCCTCCCTCGCCGGCGACCCCGTCGAACTGTGGCTCAACCAAAACCTCGAAGCCGGCAAGAAAATTGCCGAGCTCGCCATCAAACAAGCCCAAGAGCGCATGCGTTCGGTGAAGAAAATCGAAAAACGCAAGGGCAGCGGCATTTCCGTGCTGCCCGGCAAGCTCACCGACTGCGAAAGCGAAGACATCCGCGAAAACGAGCTGTTCCTGGTGGAAGGCGACTCTGCCGGCGGCTCCGCCAAACTCGCCCGCGACCGCAACACCCAAGCCATCCTGCCCCTGCGCGGCAAAGTGCTCAACAGCTTCGAAGTACACCGCGACCAACTCTTCGCCAACACCGAAATCCACGATATTTCCGTGGCCATCGGCGTAGACCCGCACGGCGAAGGCGACAGCCCCGACCTCTCCGGCCTGCGCTACGGCAAAATCGCCATCCTCTCCGATGCCGACGTCGACGGCTCGCACATCCAAGTGCTGCTACTCACCCTCTTCTACCGCCACTTCCCCGAGCTCATCCGCCGCGGCCACATCTACGTTGCCCAGCCGCCGCTGTTCCGCGTGGACGTCGCCGCCCAAGGCAGGAAAAAAACCGCCCGCAAATTCTACGCCCTCGACCAAACCGAGCTTGAAGGCATCCTGGAAAAACTGCGCAAAGAAGGCCTGCGCGAAAACCAATATTCTATCAGCCGCTTCAAAGGCCTGGGTGAAATGAATCCCGACCAGCTCAAAGACACCACCATGCACCCCGACACCCGCCGCCTGCTGCGCGTGCATATCCCTGAACACAGCAGCGAGCCCACCCACAACGTATTTGTGAAGCTCATGGGCAAGGGCGAATCTGCCCAGCGCCGCAGCTGGATGGAAGCCGAAGGCGACAAAGCCGAGCTGGATATTTAGGCTACTTTCCATTCAACTGAATCAGTCAGCCCCAACTGCCCATTCCCTTTATCCCAGGAATTGCGCGATGAAAACAAACGAAAAACCTCCGGCTACACAGATATTACTGCCTATTCTGATTTTTGCCGCCCTAGGTATGGGTTTGTGGTTTGCCTTTCCTGATCTGCGGGCATCATCCGGCGGGCATGCTCAAGAAAACAATCCTCCTATTACCGCCTCCGATACCTCTGGTATTAACTTAGAAAAAGAACCGGAATCCATTTCCGCTATCCCGCCCTTGGAAACCGAACCACCTCGAGACGACAAACAGCAGCCTGCTGCGCTCAGCAGCTATCCACTTGCCGATCATAGCTGGGGAGATACCTTCAATCCGCAGAAGTCTACGCCTTCGCAAGGCTATTTTGCCTGGTATATCAACACCAACCAGCCTAAACAGGTCATTGGCCGCGAAACGGTAAACAGCATTGCCATCAACTATCCTTTCGACCAATTCCTCAAGATTCCGTCTGAAGACTTTGGCGCCTACTGGGCCGGCCGATTGCATGTTCCGCAACGCGGTGCTTACCGCATTTCAGCAGACATCAGCTGGGCAAAAATGCGCGTGATGCTGAATCGGCACATCATTGCCGAATCAGAAAACTCAAGTGAAAACCAAATGGTATGGCTCGAGCCTGGCGACTACCTGCTCGAAGTAGAATTCATCAATAATTGGCACACTACCGGCTTCCAGCTTACTGTTGCCCCGGTAATCGAAGAGATGGATAGCTCCGACCTACCTGCCGCTGTGGCCGCCAGACAGCTGCCAGCGCGAACTGTGGCCTATGCAGTCAGTGTAAATGAGAGCAGCAACAGGAATAACAGCCTCATCCTGCAGATGCCGACCGGCAACACCCCATACATCCTGATTCTAAGTAGTTCTAATGCCGTGCAATGGGACATCCAAGGCCGTGCCCCGGAACTGGTTATCTACAACAACGCAAGCAGCGGCAGTACCGTGCACACAGCCGGCCAGGTGCCGCAAATTGCCTGGAAAAATAGGATACCTTACGATATCACCAACCAAGAAGTCTCCTCTTGCCATTGCACGGTACATGACTTCCACTGTAACAACAGCAGAACCAGCTTGAAGGAGCTTGCTGCCGACATCCGGCAGCTAACCGGTTTCCCGCTGCAAGGCTTCAGCGGCGAATACAGAACCAACTACCTGCCCATCCCGCAAACCATAGTTAATTCTGCCAGCATTGCAAACAATGCCCGCCAACTGCAAGAAATCGAACAGGCCCGCCAAGCTTGTGCCAAACGGAACAATGCCGGATTTGAAGATATGATGCAGCGCTAACCCACCGCATCCGGCAACAAAGGCTACCTGAAACATTACTTGCTTTTCAGGTAGCCTCTCCTTCCATCTCAAATTTAAATTAATCATATAAACATCATTAAGTTACACCTATTTTCTAGCCATAAAACCACCGGCAGGCTATAATACACGGCTGGCATACGCCGGCAGTCTTGCCAAGCCGGCGACACCGTTTAGGGAGAATACAGTTATGATGGTTTTATACTCAGGCATTACCTGCCCCTTCAGCCACCGCTGCCGCTTCGTGCTATACGAGAAAGGCATGGATTTCGAAATCAAAGATGTAGACATCTTCAACAAACCCGAAGATCTCTCCGTGATGAACCCCTACAACCAAGTTCCCGTATTGGTTGAACGCGACCTCATCTTGTTTGAGTCCAACATCATCAACGAATACATCGACGAACGCTTCCCACACCCGCAGCTCATGCCCGGCGACCCTGTTATGCGCGGTCGCGGCCGCCTGGTTTTATTCCGGATGGAAAAAGAGCTGTTCAGCCACGTGCAAAAACTTGAAAGCCCCGACACCTCAGCCAAAGAGCAGGCCAAAGCGCGCGAAGCCATCAGCCAAGGCCTCACCCTGCTCGCCCCCGCATTCTCCAAAAACAAATACGTGCTGGGCGACGACTTCTCCATGATCGACGTGGCCATCGCCCCCCTGCTGTGGCGACTCGACCACTACGGCATCAAACTGGGCAAATCTGCCGCGCCCATCCTGAAATACGCCGAGCGCATTTTCCAACGCGAATCCTTTATCGCCGCGCTCACCGCCGCCGAAAAAGCCATGCGCCGCTAAGCATATAGGCCGTTTGTTTGGAAACCGCTTCCGCGTTGTCTAAACAAGCGGCTTTTAGCTGAAATCATGATTTTTCATTCTAGGCGGCTATCCAACGCCGTAGGAAGTGAAGTATTTTAGCGATATGCTTTCAGGTAGCCTTTCGCCACACAGGAATCTTGCCCATGAATCCCACCCTTAAACCCTACCTCATCCGCGCCTTGCACGAATGGTGCAGCGACCAAGGCCACACTCCCTATATCCAAGTATGGGTAAACGAACATACCCGCGTGCCCATGCAGTTTGTGAAAGACAACCAAATTATCCTCAATATCGGCGCCACCGCCTGCGCCGGCCTGCACATCGATAACGACTGGGTCAACTTCACCGCCCGCTTCGGCGGCGTGGCGCACGAGATTTGGATTCCGGTCGGCCACATCGGCGCCATCTATGCCCGCGAAACCGGCGAAGGCATGAACTTTGATATCACACCCTACGAACCCAGCACCCCGCCCCAACCCGAAGCGGGAAACAGCGGCAAAGACAGCAAACCCGCCGGCAAACACAAAGGCCTGAAGCTGGTGAAATAACCCTTGGCACAACCAAAACAAAGGCTACCTGAAAAGCAGTTTGTATGCTTTCAGGTAGCCTCTTAATATCTCTTTAACTACACATTATACCCGTGTAAAAACTGTGCTGCGCCACCATTCCATTTGACTAAGTGGTCACCTTTACTGGTTAAATACTCCGCTCCGCCTTCGCCTAAAATCATGCGTGAAGAGCCAGGTTTAACAACGCGCAATGCAATCCGACTGGGCAAATTGGCAAGTAGTTTGGACGAGAATGTTTGCGAATTGGGTTCTTGCGTTACTAAAAGCATATGAATGCCGGTTTTTGCACCTTCTTGAAGCATTTGGATAATCGGTTTTTCGGCATTTTTGTCTGTGTCCAACAAGGCCGCCAATTCCTCCAGCAAAACAATGAGGAGTTTTGGCCGATATTCTTCGGGCAGATGCTGTATTTTTTCAGCATCGTGTTCACGCAAAAGTGCCAACCGCCCGTTCATTTCATCTACAAGGTTTTCCAGCAAAGACAAAAACCGACTGCGTTCCCCGTGTATTTCGCTCTGCCACAGGTTGGGTGCGGTTTTGAATACGGAATAGTTGGCAGCAGGATCAAATATCGCCGCTTCAAAACTATCCTGACGGTTGAGCTCAAAAAGGCTTTTCATGATGGATGAAACCAGCACGGATTTGCCCATCCTCGTCGTGCCACCCACCAATATATGCGGCGCTTCATATAAATCGGCAAAAACAGCCTTGCCGTCCTCATCAGCACCGATACAACACGGTATCAGGAAATCGCCGCGATATTGTTTCAGTGCCGATTCAAAATCATTCTTTTCCAGTTTGTGCCAGGTATTTTCATGGCGGAGTATTTTGATTTCATGGGCGTGCGGTAGTCCCGCATACTGTTCCGTGCGTACGGTGCTGCTGTCTTTGGGAATTCCCATTGCCGAACAAAATCTGTCGTATAGTTTGTCCCAGTCGGCATAGTCGGTAAATTGGATGAGATAGCTATCGTAGCGCACACCCTGTCCCAAAAATGTTATGGTTTTCACTCCTTTGCCCATACCCTGCAATGCGGCAACGATTTTCTCGCCCATTTCCCGATTGGCGGCGGGAGAGGATCTCAAATCGATGCCGTTTGAAACAGGATTTGGGGAGTGCAGACTGCCTGAAACGGCCGGGGCAGCACCGTCTGAACCACTGCCCCTGTGTTGCGCCGCCAGGCCGGCCAGTTCGTCAAAGAATATCTTTTTGGCTTCCACGATGCTGCCGTCGCAGTAGTCCAAGGCTTTCCGGTAACGCCCTTCCAACAGTTTCGCGCCGTTGTGCCACGCCAGTTGGATATAGGCAAACAAGTGTTTTTTGGTGAATTTCCGTTCTGGCGCTTCGTCAAACATGCGCTGGCTGATGTAGGCTAGCCAAAATTTTTCTTCGCCTTTTTTGCCGTTTTGATTAAAGCAGGTGTTGAACGATGCGATTTCCAAACCACCGTCCATGCCGGGTTTCTGTTCCCAATCTTTGATATTTTTGGTTTTGGCAAAGCAGAAGGCGATGCACAGCCGTGCCCATTCATGGTTCTGCATTTTAGGCAGCACGCCGTCGCTTTCGAGCCGTTTCAGAATTTTGGCCGCTTCGCCGCTGGATTTGATGTGGGTGTTTTCAGTCAACGTTACCCAGTATTTGTCATTGCAGATTTTGTCGTCGTCCAATTCGTACATGGCGTTTCCCTTTATTCAAAATAGGCGTGCGGGGTAACGGTGGCACGTTTTCCGCCACCTTGCAGGCTTTGCGAACGGATAAGGTAGCTTTTGCCGATACGCCCCTGTGCGTTGAGCTTTTGATAGGCTTCGGATCCGATTTCGGCACTTTGCACCAGAATAATCACTTGGCGGTTCAAATTCATCCAGTATTGCACCAGATTGTTGCAATGGCGCGTGTCCAACGATGTGAGCGGGGTATCGACCACGAAGGGGACTTGGTAGTCGGTGATTTCGGCCAGCGCGGCAATCAGGGTCAGCACCAGTATTTTCTTTTCTCCGTGCGAAAGCGGCTGGAAGTTGATGGCCGTGCCGTTTTGGCTGTACAGAGACAGGCTGCCGTCTTCGCCGATTTCGATGTCGCCGATTTGTTTGTCATGGGCGATTTTCTTGTGCAGGCTGCTTACGGTTTTACGAAATGCGTCCAGTTTGCTGCGGCGCAGTTGCACGGCCAAGTCGTCTATCATGCGGCACACGGCTTCGGCGCGTTCGGCTTTTTGCTGTTTGGGCAGGCTGTCTATCAGTGCCTGTTGCAGGGTTTCCCAGTCGGTTTTCAAGCGGTTGGCTTCGGTTTGGCTGCGCTCGATGCTGTTTTGCGCACCACCGAGTTTTTGGTTAGCTTCGGCCAGCTCTTTCTGAACGCGCTCCAATTCTTCGCGCAGACGGTCGGAATCGGCAAGGCTGTCTTCCTGCTGTTCATAGCGGCGTTTCAGCTCGGCCAGTTTGGTTTCCTGACGGTTTTTCTCTTTGTTCAGGCTGCCGAGGTCGTTGTCGGGCGATGTGATGCGGGCAATGTTGTCGGAGGCCGCCTGAAAGCCTGCATCGTCCAAGTAATTGTGCTGCATGGGGTCAGACGCATCTGGCGGCAGTTTGTCGAACAGAACGTTCCATGATTCGTTCAGAGCACGTTTGAGCAGTTCGTCTTTCAGGATTTTCGGCGTCAGTAGTTCCAGCGTGTTGGGATTGGTGGAAAACGCCTGCCAGAATTCTTCCAACCGGTGCGCGTTCTGCTCTTTGCCCTGCTCGTGCAGCAGGCGGCGGTAATCACCGTGAAGCTGCGTTTTCAGGGCGGCGATATCGCTTTCAGGTAGCAGGGCAAGCGGCAAGGCCAACAAGGCTGCCTGAATGCTTTGGTTCAGTCGGGCGGTTTCGGCTTCACACTGTTCGATTTGGGCAATCAGCTCTTTGGAATGCTGCGTGCTGCCCGCGCCCCGCAACCGCGTCTGCAAATTGTCCTGCCTGGCTTCAGCTTCCTGCTTCTGCCGCTGCCACTGTTGCAGGGTTTCGGTGTGGCGCGCCAATTCTTCGGAGGCCGTCTGAAAACGGCGTTCGGCTTCGGCAAGCTGCTCTTTCTGCCGGCCACCCGCCTTTTCGCTGTATAGTTCCTGCCCGTATTTCTTCACGTCTGCCTGCAAGGCTTTAAGCAGGTCGATGCCTAAAAGTTTGTTCAGCGCACCGCTCATCCAGCCGCCTGCGCCGAACTGTTTGGCGATATTGACTAGCTGTTCCCCGTCAAAAAAGAAAAACGTGGAATATTCGGACGGCAGGCCGTAATCTTCTAAATAATCTTGGATTTCTTCGCCCGAAACGGGTTGCAGGCTGCCTTTGTCGGACGAATACAGCATCAGTTCGTTATGTTCTTCCCGATAACGGCCGTGATGGTCGAAATGCCATTTGCGGACGATGCGGATGCCCTGTTCGTCGAATGCGCCGGTTTTCATTAAATCCATTTCCAGCACCATTTCGTAGGATCTGGCCATTTGGGTGGCGGCCTCCTTGTACAGCGACTGGCTGATGAAGTCATGGTATTTGAATTTGCTGTCACCCAGTCCGGCGCGTTGGAAATTGGCAATCGCGTCTTTGTCGTACAGGCACAGGTAAATCGCTTCCAGCAGCGTGGTTTTGCCGTGCCCGTTTTCCGCCCCGACCAAAATCAGGTTTCGCCCTTTTTCTGGCGGGGGAAATTCAAATTCGGCTTCGGCGTAGGATTTGAAATTTTTCAGTTTTATCCGTTTGATATACACCTTATTTCCCCCATAAATCCTGTTGTTCGAAGATTTTGTCCAGCTTCTGCTTCATGCCGCCGTATTTGTCACCCTTGCGCCGCACCTGGCGCGCCCAAGCAAGAAGTTCCGCCGCCGCTTCTATTTTGATATTGTGTTTTTTGGCGGCCGCTTCCAGCAAATAGCGCGCGTCGGGGTCGCGCCACAGCAGCAGGTCGGCAATTTGTGCTTTGGTTTCCGGGTTCATCGTCTGTCTCCTTGTTTCAAAATATCTTCCGTCCAAATCTGCTTGATTAGGTCGATTTCTTCCTGCGAAATCAGTTCTTCGCCGAAAGCAGCCTGCACGTCCAGCAGCTTCGCCAGCATTTCCTGCCGCGCCGTGATGGTGAACGGGCCGGGGATGTGTTTTCCGCCTTTGAACGTGAGTTTTCCGTTGCGCCGTTCGGCCTGGCGGTATTCGGGTTTGTTGCGGATGTCCACCAGCCAGTCGCGGTATTCGATTAACGGTGTGAATTCAGTTTTCCCCGCATCCACAAAACCTTGCAGGCTTTTGTCCTTATTGACCACCGTGCACGTCCAGCAGCCGAAGCGGCTGGAATTGGTGCCGCAACCGGGGGCTTCTTCCTGCGACAGCACAATCGGGCATTCGCCGCCGGCGGCTTCGCGGTAGAGCTTGATTAAACCGTTGTGCGTGCCGCCCCAGGGCGGGTCGTTGGCAGCAAGGAATTCCCACACGTCGTCGGTACTCAAATCGGCAATTGGTCGGTACACCAACGCATTTTTCAGATCGCTGTGCGGAGTCAGGTTGCTGTTTTCCAAGTTTTGGTGGTTTTCGATACTGGCCTTTCGGGTGACGGATTCGTCTTTACGCACACCCAGCACGATGATGGCTTTGCCATTTTCGTTTACTTTTTGCAGGATGTAGCCGCTAGTAGGCTGAATTTTCAGGCGATCGGTACACCAGCGCATTGAGCGGTTAGGCGTGGGGTAGCCTTTGCCTATGAGTAGAGTCCAAAAGGTGTCCTGCAATTTCGGCACGGTAATTTCGCCGCTAACGGGCAGCCTGAAAATTTCAGCGGCGCGCAGGATTTCTGCCAAAGATTGGCGCATGTGTTTCACCACCAGCGGACTTTCCACCAGCGTGTCGTTGGACACGAAAAATACCTGCCGCATCCGAAGCATCGGCGGCAGCGAAAGCAGCATGTCAAACACCAAATGGGCGACAAGGGTACTGTCCTTGCCGCCTGAAAAGGTAACAATCCAAGGGTAGTGCTGTGTTTCGCTCAAATATTCTTCAGTGATATTTTGGCGTATAGCCTCAAACGGATCAGCTGTATTTATGGGGATAACCTTCATACATTTTCTCATTTGCACCGAAAACAGGTGCATCCATGATTGTACCTAAAATCGGTGCAATGAAGAACATCCGGCTGTCGGTTCATTCCAAGGAACATACGAAATTGCGACAGCTCCTTATCCGGCGACGCCTGGATTTGGGGTTGTCACAACGTGCGTTGGCGGAACGGATGGATGTGGTGCATTCGTTCGTAGGAAAAGTGGAAACAGGTGACAGACGGATGGATATATTTGAATTTATCGAATACTGTCGGGCTTTGGATTGGGATGCATCAGAGGTAGTTCGGGGTTTGCAGGAGGGCTCGGTATGATAGATTTACCGGTCTTGTTGAAATATGCAGAACAACTCCGAGGGTTGCATACCAGTTTTACTTATGCGCAAAATCAGTCACCGCACAAATTTATTTTGCTGTACAGCCTGTGTCTTCTATATGCATCAGGTAGCTTGAGAACAGAGCAGATTAAATTTTCTGACGGATTGTTAATTGAATGGCAGATGGTGTTTCGGAAACAATGGCAGCTGTGGGTAGCGAATGACTACCATCAGGAAAAATTCGATATGCCGCTTTACCATATGAAGACCGAGCCGTTTTGGCATTTCCACATCAAACCCGATATGGCGGACATATTTGAACAAAAGAATCGCATGAAGACTTTATCCAGCCTGCGTCAAACCGTTTCAGGTGTAGAGCTTGATTTGCCGCTCGCGCGGCTGCTGCTACAACCCGAAACGCGCCTGGTACTGCAGGATGTATTATTGGCAAGGTTGTTTGAGATTCTGTAGCAACATGGTAAAGCGATAAACAAAGAAAACAAAGGCTACCTGAAAAGCAGCTTGTATGCTTTCAGGTAGCCTTTGGCATATATCGCCTATTTACCCTTACGCCGTTCAGCCTGCCGCTCGGCACGTTTGGCTTGTAGGCGGGCTTCTTCTTCGCGGGCGGCAGCAAGCCAGATTTGCCATTGCTCAGGGGTTTCGAGGGTAATGCGGCCGATTTGGCCGTCGCGGAAATCGGTGAGGGTGTTTTCGGCGGCTTTTTGGTAGTTGATGCGGCCACCGCCAAGCAGGGCACCGCGCCGGCGGCCGATCCATTCGAGCCAGTCGGTGTCTTGCCAGCTTTGGCTTTCTTCCGGGTCGGCTTGGTAGCGCGCTTGCAGCTGGGGCAGGTAGTGCTGGCGCAGATAGTTGAGCAGCTCGAGGGCGACGGTTTCTTCATCCAGCGCATTGCGGCCTACAGCGCCGCTGGCGGCGAGGTTGTAGCCGCTTTGCGGAACGATGATTTTCGGCCAAAGCATGCCAGGAGTGTCGTAGAGCCAGAAGTCATCGGCAAGCAGCAAGCGCTGTTCGGTTTTGGTGATGCCGGGTTCGTTGCCGGTTTTGGCGGATTTTTTGCCGATCATGCCGTTGATCAGGGTGGATTTACCTACGTTCGGGATGCCGCAGATGAGCACGCGCAGGGGGCGGTCGATGCCTTGCCTATGAGGAACCAGCGCGCGGCAGGCAGCGGTGATTTTTTGGGCGGCCTGGCGTTCGGAAGCATCAAGGGCCAAGGCGCTGGTGTTGGGCCGGTTTTGCAGTTCGGTCAGCCACACGCGGGTGAGCTCGGGATCGGCAAGGTCTTGTTTGTTCAGCAAGTAGAGCTTGGGCTTGCCGCGTGATAGCTGGGCCAGCAGGGGATTTTGGCTGGAGGCGGGCAGGCGGGCATCCAGCATTTCGATGACCATATCGGTGCTTTTCAGCCGCTCGATGAGGGCTTTTTTGGTTTTGTGCATATGGCCGGGAAACCATTGGATGCTCATGATGTTTTCTTTCTATTGGTTTCAGGTAGCCTTTGGCGGAGAAGGCTACCTGAAAATGTTGGGGATACAGGTTGGCGGTGTTGAAACTGATTTTTTTAGCGCTGCAGAACCCTGCCTGCCTTCCTTCGGAAGTCTCAGTTCGCTCCGCAGAAACTCATCCTCCTTCGGAAGCATCGTTTTAGCTCCACAGAAACTCGTCCTCCTTCAGAATTCCGTTTTAGCTCCGCAGAAACTCGCCCTCCTTCGGAAGCCCGTTTTAGCTTCGCAGAAACTCGCCCTCCTTTGGAGACCTCGTTTTCAGGTAGCCTGTGGTGTTGAGGTTACCTGAAACTCAAACTTCAACCAAAGCAAATATGCTTGGCACTCACGCGCGGTGGGCGGCGGTGGCGGGAAGCTGGCGGTGGCGCACCCACACGGGGTAGTCACGCAGGCGTTCGGCCACGGCTTCGGCCACGAATACGGAGCGGTGCTGACCGCCGGCGCAGCCGATGCCGACCACGAGCATGTGTACGCGGGTTTGGCGGGCATATTCGGATAGCCAGCGGTTTAGGTAGCCGCTGATGTCGGCTACCATCTGCTGCACGATTTTAAATTGGGCGAAATAGGCGCGCACGGCTTCGTCTCGGCCGGTGAGTTCGCGCAAGTTTTCATCGTAATACGGGTTGGGCAAGGCACGGGTGTCAAACAGGAAATCCAAATCCAACGGTGCGCCGTATTTGAAGCCGAATGATTCGATCACCACCTGCAAACCGCCGTGGCTGAGAGCTAACCACTCCTGGATGCGGAATTTCAAATCGCCGATGCTGTCGTGGGAGTTGTTGATGCAAAAAGCGAAACTCTGCCACGGTTGGAGCATTTGCCGCTCGGCGGCTATGCTTTCGGCCAAGGTAAGGGTGGTGGCTGCGAGGGGATGGCGGCGGCCGTGGCGGTCGAGCCGGCGGATAAGGGTAGCGGTGTCGGCATCAAGAAACAACAAGCGCAGTGGGTGGCCTTGGCGGCGGATGGCACGCAGGCAGTTTTGGATGGTGTCTTGGGGATACAGCAGGCGGATATCGAGGCTGATGGCCAGCTTGCTGATTTTACTGGCAGCAGATTGAGCCACCAATTGTGGCAGGAGCGCGGGCGGAATATTGTCCACGCAAGTGAAGCCCATATCACCGAGCAGTTTTAAGGCAACTGTTTTTCCCGAGCCGGTCAGCCCGCTAATCAGCACTATCCTCATGGCTGCGTTCGTCTTCCCTCAGCATGGCGGTATGGCGTTCTAAAAATTCTTTGGTACTGTCTTTGCCACGCGCCTGCAGAATATAGTTGCGCACCGCTGCTTCCACCAGCACGGCGAGGTTGCGGCCAACGGCCACCGGCAGCGTCACCGAGCGTACGGCCACGTTGAGGATGGTTTCGGTTTCGCTCTGGATGGAAAGGCGGTCGAGCGTTTTCATGTAGTTGTCGTCGGCCAGCGTCAGGTTGATGATGAGTTTAAGCTGCTTGGAGGGCAGCACGGCGGTTTCGCCGAAAATGGTGCGGATATTGAGCACGCCCAGGCCGCGCACTTCGAGAAAATCACGCAATACGGCCGGGCAGCGCCCTTCTAGCGTTTCCGGACCGGTGCGGTAGAGTTCCACCGCGTCGTCGGCCACCAAGCCGTGTCCGCGCGAAATCAGCTCCAAGGCCAACTCACTCTTGCCCAAGCCGGACGCGCCCATCAGCAGCACGCCGATTTCAAACACGTCCAAAAACACGCCGTGCTTCACAGTGGAGGCGGCCAGCACGCGCTGCAGGTAAATCCGCAGCACGTCCATCAAAAACGGGCTTTCGGTTTTGGAGGTGAGCAGCGGCACGTTATGGGTGTGGCAATAATCGCGCAGCATGAAAGGCACGGGCAGATCGTTGGCCACAATCACCAGGGCGATGCTCAAATCGAAGAGTTCGTCCAGACTCGCCTTCACTTCCCCGGCGGCCATCTTATCTAAATAAGCCACTTCGGCCACGCCCAACACCTGCACTTGGTTGGGATGGATAAAATTCAAATGCCCCACCAGCGCCAACACAGGTTTGTCGGCATCCACGCTGATGCGGTTGTCTGCGCCCGCCGTGCCGGCCGACCAAGCCAAACTCAACTTGGCCTGGTTGTCTTGATAGAGCTTGCGCACGGAGATGCTGGGCATGGGCGTCCTGTTGGTTATGCGGTGAGGATGCGGTGGGCGGCTTCAGCGCTTTCGGCAACCAAAAGCTGCTCGCGCACGGCTTTATCTGAAAGCTTGATGGCCAAGGCAGATAGCACTTCTAAATGCTCGCCGGAAGCATTTTCCGGCACCAGCAGCACAAACACCAGCGATACCGGCTCACCGTCGGGCGCATCAAAATCCACGGCTTCTTTCAAGCGGATAAACGCGCCGGTGGCCGCTTGCACTTCGGCATGCCGGCCATGCGGGATGGCCACGCCGTGCCCCAGCGCGGTGGTGCCGAGCTTTTCGCGCGCAAACAGGCATTCAAACACAGCGGCGCGGCTCAGGCCGGATTCGCTTTCCAGCAGCAGGCCGGCTTCTTCAAACAGGCGTTTTTTGCTGCTCACTTCCAAATCCAGCACAATATGCGATACGGGCAGGATATTGCCGATCAGGCTCATGGTTACTTCTCTTGCGTAAAAATTCATTAAGGATAGGATTGTACCTGTGCCGCCGCCGAAGGGCAATTTTGTGCCCGGCGGCCAGCTTTCAGGTAGCCTAATCAGCCGCCGCTGTAATGCGCCAGCAAGCCGAGCCATAAAGCCCAGCCGATGCGGTTGTTGGATAAGAACACTTTAAAACAGGCTTCCCGGTTGCGGCTGCGGATGGCACGGTATTGGCCGAATTGGTGCCATACTGCGTACACCAGTGCGAGCCAATACGGCCAGCGGGCGTGAATGGTGCAGCCGGCAGCGGCCATCAGCAACACAAACAGTGCGTGGCACAACATGGCGGCTTCAGCATCGCGGCGACCGAAAGTGATGGCCGAGGTTTGAATGCCGATTTTCAGGTCGTCTTCCTTATCGGCCATGGCGTAGATGGTGTCGTAAGCCAGCGTCCAGCAGGCATTGGCGGCAAACAGCAGCCAAGCCAGCGGCGGCACATGGTTTTGCACGGCAGCAAAGGCCATCGGAATGCCGAAGGAAAAAGCCAGCCCCAAATACAGCTGCGGCAACGGGAAAAAGCGTTTGGTGAAGGGATAGCTCAAGGCCAGAAACAGCGCGGGCAAGCTCATCAGCTTGGTAAGCGCATTCAACGGCAGCAGGCATAGGCAGGCAGCGGCACACAACGCCAACAGCAAAAGCATCGCCTCTCGCGTGCTCACTTTGCCGGTGGCAAACGGGCGACTTTTGGTGCGCGCCACCGCACCGTCGAAATTGCGGTCGGCAAAATCATTGACCACGCAGCCGGCACTGCGCATCAGAAAGGTGCCTAGCACAAAGGCAAACAAGATGCCGAAATCGGGCAGCCCACCGGCAGCCATCCACAGCGCCCACAGGGTGGGCCACAGCAAAAGCAGCGTGCCGATGGGCTTGTCGGCGCGCATCAGTTGCAGGTACACGGCCAGACGCTCGGCTTGCTTCGGGGAGAGGAAAGAAAGAAAAGGCACGGGAGTTCTCGGGGTGTGGTTTCAGGTAGCCTCGAGGCTGCGGCAAAGGCTACCTGAAAAAGAGTGTTACACAATAAAACAGCCTGGTGGAAGCTGATGGTTTAGGCTACCTGAAAATTATCGCTTTCAGGTAGCCTGCATGTGGTGGCAAGAGGCTACCTGAAATACTGTCTGCTGCAAAATACCGCCCTACTCTTCTAAAAACCTTGCCAGCTCGGGCATAAACCCTTCTGTCAGCACCATCTTTTCGCCGTTCAAATCGAATGCCGAACGGCGCAGGCAAACGGCTCGGGCGGCTTGTTCTTGTTGCGCGGACGGCACGGCGGCGAAGGCGAGCGGGCTGCGTTCGGCGGCCAGGCGGCCATCAAACAGGCGTTTGCCCAAAGGCTGCGTGCCGCAAGCTAGGATGCTTGGCCACGCCCCCGCTAAAGGGCACACGCTGCGCGCCCACACCACCGGCGTATCATTCAGCAGCAGCCACACCTGGCGCACATGAAACGCATTGCTCCCCACCTCTTCGCCCGGCCATCGTTGCGCCCTTTCACCCTGAAAGGCTACCTGAACGCGAAAATCTGCGCCGGTGGCCTGCAAGGCCAGGGTGAGCGAGGTTGCCTGTATCAGGCGGCGCAGAGCGGCGGAAACGGTGGGCGGTTCGGGCTGCCAAATCAGCGGCGGCAGGGTGTGTGGAAAGGCTGTCATTTGTTTGTGTTATTGAAACCATGCTTTTCAGGTAGCCTCTGCGGCTGCCAAGCATTAAGATGCGAATTGTATCAGAGAATAAGGAAGGCAAGATGAACCTGATTTTATGGCGGCACGCCGAAGCTGAAGATGGCGTACCCGATTTAGAACGCGGCCTCACCGACAAAGGCCGGCGGCAGGCCGATGCGGCTGCCCGGTGGCTGCGGCCGTATCTGAACGACCAAGTAGACGTGTGGGCTTCGCAAGCATTGCGCAGTCAGCAAACTGCCGAAGCGCTCGGCCTGCCCTATGCCGTGAAACCCGAGCTTAATCCGATTAACCACGTGGAAGAGCTGCCCGCGCTGATTGCCGCGCATAAAGGGTCGGATTATTTGATACTGGTGGGGCACCAGCCCTGGCTGGGGCAATTTTGCAGCTATCTGCTCAACGGCGGCTGGCTGGCCGGACAATATTGGACGGTGAAAAAATCCGGTATTTGGTGGTTTGGTGTGAAAAGCGGTGAAGGCGGCAGGCTCTACGCCAAGCTGAAAGCCGCCATGACCCCGCAGCTGCTATTGCCGGAAGATTAAAAGATGCTCAACAAAGCCGAGATTGAGGAAAAAATCTTCTCTATTGATGCAGAGGTATGTACCCATGCCATTTTAGAGATGGTTTTTAACGCCGATCGCGAAGAAGTGGATTGGGTTTCCGACTATTTGGTAAAACTGAGCGAAAATACCAACCCGACCGTGAGCGGCCTGGCTTTAACCTGTTTCGGGCATTTGGCTAGGCTACACGGATATATGGGCGACCACAGGCGGGTTGTTGCGCTATTGGAGGCTTTCCGAAACTCGCCCGTAAGCGAATTGCGGGGCAGGGCTGAAGATGCGTTAGAGGATATTGAAATTTTTTGTAGCAAGCCGCAAACGCATTGCTCCGAACCGACATCCGGAACATAAATCCACTTGAAACCTGTCGCTGCCGCGCCCATTTGTGCCCCATCCAATGCAAGGAGTTTGCTATGAATCAAGACAACCCTGTCCGCCCCGAAGATTTCGTGCCGGAATTCCGCCGTCGCCGTTTTGAGCCGGACGGCTTTTTGCGCAAACTGCGCCGTTTCGCGTTGCGGCTGGGGCGGCCGGTGGTGGAACAGCTGTATGCGCTGTATTTCCTGTTTCAATCGCCCGCCGTGCCCAAACGCGCCAAGCTGATTATCGTGGGCGCGCTGGTGTATTTCGTCAGCCCCATAGACAGCATCCCCGACCTGCTCGGCCCGCTGGGCTTCAGCGACGACATTGCCGTGGTCACGCTGGTATACGCACAAATGAAGGATTATCTGACAGAGGAAATCAAAATCCGCGCCCGTGCCGCGGCGGAACGATTAGTGCGGAAATAGGCTTGCCTATACCCGGAAAGGCTACCTGAAAACCCGATTGAGTATTTTCAGGTAGCCTTTCTCATACTCGGGCTACCTGAAACTTTGAAACGCATAAACCGCATCACATAAATGCAAACAAGCCATCCACGCTCCATGCTGTGACCCAACAATGAAGGCTACCTGAAACTCCATCATCTGTTTTTTCAGGTAGCCTCTCCCAGCACGGCGGAGTATACTGCGCCGCATTTTATTGATAGGGCAAACCAGCCATGAAAATTATCCATACCATTAAAGAACTGCGCGACTGGCGCCGCGAAGCTGGCAGCGTGGCATTCGTGCCCACCATGGGCAACCTGCACGAAGGGCACCTGGCCTTGGTGCGTGAAGCGGCCAAACGGGCAGACAATGTGGTGGTGAGCATTTTTGTCAACCGCCTGCAATTCGGCCAAGGCGAGGATTTCGACCGCTACCCGCGCACGCTGGAGCAGGATGCCGCCAAACTGGCTGGCGAAGGTGTAGCCGTACTCTTCGCACCGAGCGAGCAAGAGCTGTATCCGCACGTGGCTCAGCAATACAACGTGGAGCCGCCCAATCTACAAAACGAACTGTGCGGCGCGTTCCGCCCGGGGCATTTCCGCGGCGTGGCCACCGTGGTGGCCAAGCTGTTCAACATTGTTGAGCCCGATTACGCCTGCTTCGGCAAAAAAGACTACCAACAGCTGGCCATCCTGCAAGGCATGGCTGCCGATTTGAATTTCCGCGTGGAAATCGTGCCGGTAGACATCGGCCGCGCCGCCGACGGCCTGGCGCTCTCCAGCCGCAACCAATACCTGAGCGAAGCCGAGCGCAAACAAGCCCCGCAGCTCTACCGCGAATTGCAAGCCGTTGCCCGCGCAGTGGAAAACGGCAACCGCGACTATGCCGCGCTGGAGCAACAGGCGGCAGCAAACCTGAAACAGGCCGGCTGGCAGGTGGACTATGTGGAAATCCGCCACGCGGGCAATCTTCAGGTAGCCCATGTCGGCGACGGCGAACTGGTGGTGTTGGCCGCCGCCCGTTTGGGCAATACGCGCCTCATCGACAATGTCGAAATTCACCTTTGATATTCCAAAGAAGTAAACCGTTTGGCTATCCCCCTCCGCCCGCAATATGCGGGCGGAGATCTTTGTAAAGCCTTAGATTTGAGCAACAATCAAAGCGCCAGCATCACAGAACGCGCAAACATATCATACAGATAGGCAGACCATCGGGAAGCACATCACGCAGAAATGCGCCAAAGTCGAGTTTTTACCCAGGCCACAAGGTTTAATTTCGACGGGAAACACGTTAAAATACCAGCCTTTGCGCCAAATTCGGGAGCCGCTGTTTATGTTTTTAGTTTTTCTGCTGATTCTGTTGTTGGCCGGCATCGCCGTGCTCTTGTGGTGGCGCGCACGCGAAGAGCGCGAATGGCTGCTGGAGTTTACCTATCTCAACCGGCACCAAAACAATAAGCAATCCACTGATATCGAAGCGGAAAATACACCGCAGCAACAACCTGCCCGCCCCAATGTGCTGCCGCAGCGCGCGCAAACCCAAGTGAAGCTGCACTATCAAAAAGTGCAGGACGAATTGCAGCGCAAAATCGAGTTGCTTGCCGGTGGCGTAAAGAAAAAAGCCCGCCGTCGCAACGTGAGCGAAAACCAAGAAGAGCTGCCGATTTTCAGTCCCACCGAAGAAGAAACAGCCGCCGCGGAAGCTGCCCTGCTGGCAGAAACTGCCGTTGATGCGACTCCTGAACAGGTTGACAACACTGATAGCTCTCATACAGCCGAAACCGAAACCAATACCGCCGCCGAGCCGGAAATCCACGATTTATCCGCTCCCGATGCCGATTTGCCGGTGATCACCGAAGCCGAAGCCACCCGCCACAGGCTACCTGAAAACATCGAAAACGAAGAAAACCAGCCTGAGCCGAGCATCATTTCCCTTTCCGAAGCCACCCGTATGCTGCATAAAAACGAAGCAGCCGAAGCCAAGCCACTGGAACCTGTGGTGCTGAACTGGCCGATTAAAGCCCCCTCCCCCGCCGCTGAACCGCGCGAAGAAATCACATCAGCCGATCCCGCCGTGCAGTATGTGCGCGAAAAAATTCAAGCCCACCTGCCGCCTGCAGCCGAGCCTGTGCCTGAAGAGCCTGCCGAAGAGCGGCACACCATCAGCCCCGACGACATCCGCAACAACCTCCTGCGCCAGCGCCTGCGTGCACGCCGGCAACCCCAGCCCGCGCCCCAACCAACCATTGCCCCACAGCAGCCCGATTTGCCGGTAATCAATGAAGACGAAATCTTGGCTAATCTGGCCAAAACCGATGCCCCGGCCAATCGCCAGCGCAGCCGCTTCAAACGCCAAACCGTGCGTGAGAGCGTGATTCCAGCCGCTGCGCGCGTGAACCACAGCCAGGGCGCACAAGTGCCGACGGCTATGCCGCTCCAGCAAGCCCAACCGCTGCCGATTTCCACCCGCTTTACCCCCTTCAATCATGGCACTGCGCCCGAAAGCCCCGACGCCCAGCCCACTGAGGAGGAGTCGGCGCTGCCCGCCGAACAGCCACCGATTTTTTTCCCGCAAAGCACCGTTGAAGACAGTCCGCCTTGGAGCTTGGCTGAAACTGTGAGCGACGATACCGCTGAAACGTATTCAGACACCGCCGACCAAGCCGGTGCCCAATATCACTTCCGTCCCGACCTCTCGCTCACCGAGCAAGCACCGGCTACCGAACCCGCCATCGAATTCGACAACGGCAACGAATGGCAGCAAGCCTTGGAGCAAGGCGCAGCCGAAGCCCAGGCGCAAGCTGCGTGGACAAGCCCCGCGCCCACTGCCGCGCCCGGCATCCCTCCCCTGCCCGACCTGCCGACGCAGCCCGCGCCAGTTTCGGCCGTTTCCGCCGTATCGTTTGCCGATTTCGGCCACTACCATGTGCCGATGAACGAGCTGCTCCTGCCGCCGCAATACGACAACGAAGCCACCCTCAGCGAAGAGCAGCTGCTGGACAACAGCATCAAAATCGAAGAAAAACTGGCCGAGTTCCGCGTGAAAGTAAACGTGGTGGATGCTTATGCCGGCCCGGTGATTACCCGCTATGAAATCGAGCCCGATGTAGGCGTGCGCGGCAACTCAGTGATTAACCTGGAAAAAGACCTTGCCCGCTCGCTCGGCGTGGCCGCCATCCGCGTGGTGGAAACCATTCCGGGCAAAACCTGCATGGGCTTGGAGCTGCCCAATCCCAAGCGGCAGATGATCCGCCTGAGCGAAGTGTTCAATTCGCCGGTGTTTGCCGAAAGCAAGTCCAAGCTCACCCTCGCGCTGGGCCAGGACATCACCGGCCAGCCGGTGGTAACCGACCTCGCCAAAGCCCCGCATCTTTTGGTGGCCGGTACTACCGGCTCGGGCAAATCCGTGGGCGTGAACGCCATGATTTTGTCGCTGCTGTTCAAGGCCACGCCCGACGAAGTGCGCATGATCATGATCGACCCGAAAATGCTCGAGCTCTCCGTGTATGAAGGCATCCCGCACCTGCTCGCGCCGGTGGTAACCGACATGAAACTTGCCGCCAACGCGCTCACCTGGTGCGTGAACGAGATGGAAAAACGCTACCGCCTGATGAGCCATGTCGGCGTGCGCAACCTCGCCGGTTACAACCAAAAAATCAAAGATGCCGCCGCCCGCGGCGAGCGGCTGGCCAACCCCTTCAGCCTCACCCCCGACAATCCCGAGCCGCTCATCAATCTGCCGCACATCGTGGTGATCGTGGACGAATTTGCCGATCTGATGATGACGTCTGGCAAAAAAATCGAAGAGCTGATTGCCCGCCTCGCCCAAAAAGCCCGCGCCGCAGGCATCCACCTCATTCTCGCCACCCAGCGCCCCAGCGTGGACGTGATTACCGGCCTGATTAAAGCCAACATCCCCACACGCATCGCCTTTCAGGTAGCCTCCAAAGTGGACAGCCGCACCATCATCGACCAAATGGGCGCGGAAAACCTGCTCGGCCAAGGCGATATGCTCTTCCTGCCGCCCGGCACCGGCTACCCGCAGCGCGTACACGGCGCCTTCGTGGACGACAGCGAAGTGCAGCGCGTGGCCGAATACCTCAAAGGCTTCGGCGCACCCGACTATGTGGAAGACATCCTCACCTCCGGCGTGGGTAGCGACGATTTGTTCAGCAATGCCAACAGCGGCATCGGCGGCAGCAACAGCGGCCAAGACCCCCTGTTTGACGAAGCAGTCGCCATCGTTTTGCGCACGCAAAAAGCCACCATATCCTCCATCCAGCGCCACCTGCGCATCGGCTACAACAAAGCCGCCACCCTGGTGGATCAAATGGAAGCCGAAGGCATCGTTTCCCCCGCCGACAACAACGGCAAACGTACCATCCTCGCCCGGCCGGATCATTTGGACGATGGTGCATAGGAGCGGATAAGCTGGAAAAGGGCTACCTGAAATTTTCAGGTAGCTTTTTTATTGCAACGTGCTATCAAGCTCAGCCAATTTTGGCTTTACTAAGCAAATAACATATATATGCTCTGTCTGTTCCGGCCTACCCCCACACAGCAGGCTACCTGAACGCAGTAGATTGAACTCTTAAATTTGGCATAAAGGCTACCTGAAAATTTTCAGGTAGCCCATACAAATCAGTCGGCCTTGTTACTGTGCCCTAATTTTTCCTAGTAATTTACGCACTTCTTCCAAAGCGTACCAACCCCATGATTTATCCATTTCTATCCCCTGGATGACACTAAAACGGTTGTTTCTATATAATAGAAATCGTAAAAATAAAATCACAATGATTTCAATTTATTATTTCTGAAAATTAGTATAATTCTTCAAAATACGTAAAAATAACGCCAAGAATAGAGTAATAATAGCATTATATTTTACAAAATTAACATAGGGTTTTAATTAAACCTTGGGGCTGACATAGAGAACCCTAGAATACAACACATCAATCCAGCAAAATTTTAAGCTGCCGAGACAGTGTATCGACGAGACAGTGTATCGAAGTTAAATTCAAATTTGCACAAAACCAATATCTTCATTATGCAAAACAAAAGAAACGCTTAGTCTGCCCCTCTATACATTTCCCACAACACCTCCGTCAACCACAAGCAGTTCCAACTTATGCAGCAAGCTCGCCTTCAATTTTTCTACTTCAACAATCAAATCTTGCGATTTGTGCTTCCCCGTTCAATCTTGGCATAGCTGCTAGGAGACATTCCCATTTTTTCAGCTATGTCTCCCAGCACCCGGTTCTGGGTTTCACACAGAAGATTGATTTTCTAGTGTGTTTTCATTAGCCACTACTTTTTCGGAGGGTGGCGTACTTTTTGTGATTGGAGTAACAAAGCTAAAAAAGCCACCTTTCAGAAATGAGGCAGCTTTTTTGATACTTTACTCTTTCTCAAGAGACATCGGGGCTTGTTGTAATTGCTGGGAAACCGTATCTAATGCGGTTAGGATGTCCGCATAATACAAGCTGATGAACTCTTTCACAGCAGAGTTATCTAACAATCTTTTTAAATAACCGCCAGCCACAATCAAAGACAGATTGGTATCACTAATTTCTTTCTCTGTCCGGGTATAGTCCTCCTTCAACCTGTCCATTTCTTGTTCCAACAGTGAAAGTTTTTCTAGACTATCCGAGTGCTTTTTCTTTTTCTGAGCATGATCAACCAAGTCTTCCTGGGAGGAGGCCACCAAGATCATCTCCGCATAGGACTTGGTGAACTTGTTGGCTGCAATCATCATATCTGCAGCTTCCATCTGTCGGATGGGTTTCATTTTTCGGAGAATCCGAAACGTATCTTGTGCCAGATGCTTGTCTGCGAGTTTCGCGGCTACTTCGGGCGCGATATCATTCAGCAAATTCAACTTGCTTTCGATTCCGGATAAGTTGATATTCAGGGTTTTGGCAATTTTCTCCCTTGATATGCCTTTGCCAATTGCACGGCTGATCATCCGGTATTCCTGAATTGGGCTTAACCGGTTAATTTGCCGGTTATAGGTAAATCCTTCATCGTCTGTGGACAGCAGACATACTACCGTGTCGATTCCTAGTTCTTGTAAGGCAAGCAGACGGAGATGACCGTCCAGTAAGAGGTACTTACCGTTTTCTTCATAAACAGCCAGCGGCTCAATAACACCAATTTCCTCTACTGAGGCCAAGATGCTTTTGAACTTCACGCTTTCCCGTATCCCTGCGGGGAAGGGGTGCATGGTTTGAATATCTTTGAGCGCGATGTTCTTCAATGATGCTTGGAAAGCATAAGCGATGTGTTTAGGCTGATTCATTGATATATGTTTCCCTATAATGGCTCAGACATTTACTGAGGTTCTCAGGCATATCTACGATTCTCTCTGCCCGAAGCAGTGTTTTGAAATGATTATCCTCAAACAAACGATTTAACCCAGAAAGAATGATCAGCAGCTGTTGTTGGCAAAATTCAGCCTGTGTTGCCATCAACTGTCTTCGCTTAATCTCATTCTCATACATTTGAAGTAGCTTCTCCTTATTGATAGGTGTATTACGCCTCGGAGTGAAGTGGTAAGTTTTACCATCACGCTTTCTCTGTTGGATCAGTCTCCTGATTTTGGCAATATCTCCGCGCTTTAGCTTCTGTTGTTGGTAAAGATCGGATAAAGCCGTTTGAACTTCTTTTTCTTTTGCACGGGAAATATCGACAGCAACGTCAATCGGCAAATAGCCTTTTTCTACGCCTGCAATCAGGCGTACCTCACCTTCTCGCAACAAATGTAAAATTCCCCGTATGTATGCTTGATGAAGGCCGATTTTTCGTGAAATATCTTTTTCGGAATATCCACGTTCATACAACACCCGAATGGCAGACAGTATTTCCAAATTGGTGTGCTTACGTCTAGCAATATTTTCAGCCAGGCTGATTAAAAATCCTTCGTCACCACTAACCTCCACAATGTGACACGGTATGTACTCTTCACCTAGCTCTTGGCAGGCGGTCAATCTTCCTTCGCCGCATAATAGGCCATACCATTGTTCTCCATCCAATATTTCCGATTTGGTAACGGTAATCGGACGCTTTAGACCGACTGCCGCGATGCTGGCGACCAATTGGTTAAACACTTTAGGGTTCCTACTGCGTGGATTCAGGACCTTGATTCGATTGATCGGTAGTGTTTGAATCACCATCCTCATAAAATTGCCTCCTTAATCAATACCCGTTTACTCATGGCAAAAAAACGACTCAAATCTTTATGGCGATAACAATCCCAGTCAATCGGGTTTTGTTCCGTCAATCTCACTTTGGCACAATGGGTTTTTTCGGAAGGAAGTAGATAGTAATCTACTATTTTTTCCGCCGTTTCATCCAGCCGCACAGCTATGGTCAAATCAGGAGCAAGGCTACTGTCAAAACGTATAAACCAGCGTTTGGTACCAGCATCGGTTATCCGACAGCGTGCCAGCACTAGAGAAACAAAAAACTCCTGATTAATATGGAGTAAATCGTTTTCCGGAATGCGGGATACCGCTCCCCCCAGCCGCTCAATTTCTGCAATCGTCTGCTCAACCAGATCTGCATGAGTCCGTCTCAAGGCACGATTGATTTTCAGATAGCGATAGTCTCGGCTGGGTGTATAACCTACTTCCTGATAGCTCTTAAGTAGGCTTCCGAAGCGGCTACGAAACATACTGCTGGAAGGGCAATCTGCGGCTTCATCAATGATCAAGCCAGACAGCTTGCCGTTAATTCTGAGTAGCTCCTTTAATTTATCCAGCATTTCTTCATTGCTCCAATGCCGGCTTCTTTGATGGATAATGCTTTGGGCGGCATTGAACAGTACGGTGGAAACAATGGGTTGAAAGACTGAATTGGCCCGTACCCATTGTTCGGAGGCATTCTTGCCTTTATGTGGTTTGAAGGGCGAATAGCTGCTTTTGTTCCAGACATTATTGCCGATGTATTTTTCGTTAATCAGGATTTGATGCACAACACCTCTAGTCCAAGAGGTGCCACGGTCGGTCAAAATGTGCTGTCTGTTTAAATCATCAGCTATCGCCTGTTCGCTCATTTTTTGGTAAATGAAGTCCTCGTAAATTTTCCGGATAACGGCCTGTTCATGTTCCGGGCCGGGAACCAGAATTACCCTGTCGGTTTGGATACTCTTATGTTCCCCGGCCTTAAGCTCAAATTTTGGCTGCCTGTTCTCGTCTACCAACAAACGGCGCAATCCGTACCCTGCAGAGCCGCCTTGTCGAAAACCGAGCCTGATCAAGTTTTCCTGTCCGAGAAAAACCTTCTTTGATAGTCCCTTGCTAAAGAGACCGGCGGAAGTTTGCTGGAATACATCTATGATACCTGTTACTACTGGATCCAACTCTTCTGTTGCCACTGGAATCGGTTCCGCACATTTGTGCAGAATGATGTTTTGCTGCTGACAGAGGTATTGGTAATAACTAGATTCTTGCGGGTCAATAAAGCGTCCCCAGCGACTCGCGTCATAAACCAAAATATGACCGAAATCTGCTTTGCCGCTTCTGACCAAATCAATTAAGTTCAAGAACTGATACCGTTTTTGCGTCACGACTCCGCTGATGCCTTCGTCAATAAATTCACCAACAACGGCCAGTCCGTTCTTATTGGCATATTCCAGCAAAAAAGCTTTCTGGTTATCAGGCGAATATTTCTGATGATCCGTGGACATACGGATATACAGAACCGCTTTTTGCTGTTTTGATAACTGTTCCTTTGGATCCATAACAAATGGTAGGTAATTTATTGATTAACAAAATATAAAGGAACAGTTAGGAAAAATGTTGCACTCAAATGGAAAAAAACTTCCCTTGAAGAATATCAATGAAGATATGTGGAAAGAGTTACTCTCAAGCGCTTTATACAAAGAATTGCAGAAAAATCATGTCAATGTCAAAAACCTTGCACATTGGACAGGTGTATCAGAGCGAACAGTCAAAAACTGGTTGGGAAAAAGGTTTATGCCTGACAGCTTGGCTATGATCAGGTTGATGCAGCATTCAAGCTTTGTCCGTCAAATCGTACTCACTCAGATCTGTTTAAGCGAAAACTTGAATGCGGCAATGTTCGTGTGTGAATTCAAAAAGTTTCTTGCTTCATCAGAAGCATATCTGAGAGACTGATACTAGTAAAACAGGCATCTCCTGAAGGATATGCCTGTTTTGATTTCATAATGCAGATCACTCAGAGCGATCTAGTGTCGAGAATGTCATCTCAGGGAACTTTTCTCGTGCAAGCCGGCGTAGATTAGTTCGATGCTCGGCACCGAAGAGGGAAATAAAAAATAATTTGCTGTTTGTTGCTAAAATATTTCGACGCGCCGCCGTCTCCGCGTTTTGTTTCCATCACTCAATGCCGCCCAGCTGGCTTGGGTAATTAATCTATTGAAAGGATGACGATGCTGGAAATCAGCCTGGACGACAGCGACCTGCAACGCGGCCTCGGACAGCTGTTGCGCAACGCCCGCCACCCGCGCCCGATGATGCGAGCCATTGCCGCCGAACTGCTCAGCATCACCGAAGACAACTTCGAATCCGAAAGTTGGGGCGGTCAAAAATGGCCGGCCAATACGCGCGGCGGCAAAATCCTGCAAAAGAGCGGACAACTGGCCGCCAGCATCCACACCGCCTCCGGCAGCAACTTCGCCCGCTTCGGCACCAACAAACCCTACGCCGCCATCCACCAGTTCGGCGGCACGGTCAAAGCCAAAAACAAACCCTATCTGGTATTCAAAGTCGGCGACGGCTTCCGCAGGGTCAAACAGGTCAAAATCCCGGCACGCCCCTACCTGCCAATGAGCAAAGGCGGTACACTTCAGGCCGGTGCCGAATCCCGCCTGCTGGATGTCACCCTCGATGCTTTGGTACGGGGTGTCTGAAAATAAAAAAGCGGGCAAATTCGCCCGCTCCGTTTTGTTGCACCCAGTGCAACGTTGTTACAAATTTCCTATCCCCCTTCATCCATCCTCATCCAACTTAATCCCATTTATCTCACAGACCCCTTATATTTATTTCACTGGGTTTCACCAATGATGGATTTTTTTCGATTAAAGAACCATTAAACAATTAAAACCGATAACGCAGGTTCACGAGCACTTCGTTTTGCCGATAGCGGTAGTAGTCGGCATTGCTGCGGTTTACGGTGTGCTTGAAGCGCAGTTCGGGGTAAATGCCGTGCCACTGCCAGCGCGGAAAGCCCAGCGCGACAACAGCGGTGTATTGTTTGTCTTGGCGCCGCTCACCGTTGCTGATGAAGCTGGCCGCATCATAGCGGCTGCGGCGGTGCATCAGCAACAGGTTGGCATAAGGCAAAGTGGCTATTACTGTGTATGTCTATGTCATGAAACCGCACGACGCTGGCATCGCCGCCATGGCGGTTGACACAGTCGGCGAAGGCTTGCGCCATATGGATGCGCTCAATCCACCGCTGTGATGCCCAGTGCGGGTTGTCTGCCGAGATGTAATCGCCGCGCTGGAAGCCGAACAGGCCGATTTAAACGCCCAACTTTCCGACCCCGAAATCTTCAAAGACTACGAAAAAGCCGGCAGCCTGCAAGCGCGCGCGGAGGAAATCGAAACGCTGCTGCTGGAGAAATTGGAACGGTGGGAGATGCTGGAAGGGAAGCAGAACGGGGGGTGATTTTGAGGGTTCAGGTAGCCTGATAGGGCGTCTGAAACATTGATAGACCAGTTACTGATGTCCGCTTTCTGCTACTTTTGTCCATTTTGCCAATGTCTGCTTCATTTGTGCCTGAGGGATGAAGCGGGCCATCCGTTCTACTTCCTTGCCTTGATAAAACAGCAGCCATGCAGGTGCGGTCAGCACGTGGAAACGTCCGGCCATTTCGGGTATTTCAGCAATATCGGCTTTTACGGCATACACATTTCCTTCCTCCGCCAAAGCTGAGTCAAGCTGGGCGGCCACGACCGTACAAACACCGCAGATTGGGGCTTTGATGTACAGTGATACTAAAGGGTGTGTGGCGATGGCCTGTTCGATGTCTTTCAAAGTGTGCAGTTGTTGCATGTCATGTCCTCCTTTGAGCGATTAAGCCCTTTTCTAGTTGTCCAGAAAAGGGGCTTTTAACGAAATGAAAACAAGAAAACGTTTTGAGTCGTCTAGATTTTTTCCACAACCACTTTTGCCCGCGCTTTCAGGCTGTTCAACACTGGCGAGGTGGCGGCGGAGCGGTCGGCGAAATTTTGCAGGGTAGGAAGGTCGGCATCGGCTTTTACTTTTACGGTTAGCACCAGATTATCCAGTCCGCCGTAGCCATCTTCCATGCCGCACAGTTTGGCCATGTCGATACCGCCGCTTGCGGATATTTCAAACTGTTCCAGTTCCACGCCTGCTTGTGCTGCTTGCAACTCGAAACCTATGGCGCAGCAGCCTGCAGCAGCACCGATCAGGTATTCCATCGGACTTGGGGCGGCGTTTTCACCGCCCATGTTTTTCGGTTCGTCTGTGGTAAAGGCAGGGAAGCGGCGCACGGAGATTTCGTTCTTCGTGCCGGATACCCAGCGCGAATCGGCGCGCAATGCTGCCTTGCCTTTTGTATGGTCGTTTTCAATCGCTGCCATGGTAGTTCGGAAACGTTCGATATCTAACCCGTTAATCATGTTTTGTCCTTTCATATGATGAATTGCAGATGGTTTTTCGCTACACTTACACGTCCATTTTCCACGCGGCGATACGTTTCAAATTATCCACCGTGTCGTGATTGACGATAGCGTCGAACGTGCCGTCCAGTTTGGCAATTTCGGCTTTGTCTTCATCACTGAGAGCAAAATCAAAGACATTCAGGTTTTCCGCCATGCGTTCGGGTTTGGTGGATTTTGCCAATACAATGATGCCACGTTCCACCAGCCAGCGGGTAATCACTTGTGCCACAGATTTGCCGTATTTCGCACCGATTTTGCTTAACACGGGATTGTGGAAAATATCGTTTTTGCCTTCAGCAAACGGTGCCCATGCTTCCACGGCGATGCCTTCAGCCTGCAAAGCGGCAACGGCTTCGGTTTTTTGTTGGAACGGATTGATTTCAATCTGATTGGCTTGCGGCATCACTTTATTGAATAGTCCCAAATCCACCGCGCGTACGAGCGAAAAATTGCTCACGCCGATGGCGCAGATTTTGCCGGCTGCCTGATATTCTTCCAGCGCGCGCCATGTGCCGTAGCTGTCACCGTAAGGCTGATGAATCAGCACCATATCGATGTAATCCAAATTCAGACGGCCCAATGAACGATCCAACGAGGCTTTGGCGGCTTCGTAGCCGAAATTTTCCACCCAAATTTTGGTGGTAACAAACAATTCTTCGCGTGCCACGCCGCTGTTTTTAATCCCCAAACCGACTTCGGTTTCATTCATATAAATCTGTGCCGTGTCGACGTGGCGATAGCCTGCCTTGATGGCGGCAATCACGGCCTGTTCGGTTTCTGCAGGCGGAATTTGGAATACGCCGAAACCAAGTGCAGGAATTTGTACGCCTTTGTTTAATTTGATGTTTTGCATGATATTGTCTCCTGTTTGTTCTCATGAAAGTGTAGCCATTTTAGCCCGTGTTTTTATTGAGATAAATTAGGTTTGGTTTTATGATGTCGTGAATTAAATTCACTAATCACCTAAAACGGGGTAGGAAAATGCAGAACTTTAACGAGCTGAATTATTTTTTGACGCTGGCGCAAACGCAGAGTTTTGTGAAAGCGGGGCAGCTTTTGGGGATTTCTTCTTCGGCGTTGAGCCACAGCATGAAAAATCTAGAAACGCGGCTGAACCTGCTCCTGCTCAACCGCACTACGCGCAATGTGTCGCTGACCGAAGCGGGGCAGCAGCTTTTCGACCAACTTTCTCCACTTTATCAAGCCATAAACCAAGAAGTCGATGCGTTAAATGACTTTTTGAATACACCATCGGGGCTGATTCGTATCAATGCTCCGACGCTGGCGGCGGAAGCGGTGTTATACCCGAAATTAAAGCCGATTTTGAACCAATACCCGAAAATCCGCTTGGAAATCGTGGTGGACGATCGTTGGGCAGATATTGTGAAAGAAGGGTTTGATATGGGCGTACGGTTAGGCAACGATGTAGCGAAAGAGATGATTGCGGTGCCAATTTCCGCACCGCTCAAAATGGCGTTGGTCGCCTCGCCCGATTATTTGGCGCAACACGGTTCGCCGAAAAATATTGACGATTTGCAGCAGCACCGCCTTATCGGCACGAAGCTCTCCGCCGAACACGGCACGGTGATGCAGTGGGAATTCAAATACAAAAAAGAGCTGATTACATTCACGCCCAAATCGCAGTTTTCCATCAACAACCATCTACGCCTGCAAGCCGTTTCAGACGGCCTCGGCATTGCATGGGTGGCACATATGAGCGTGGCAGATGCACTCAATTCGGGGCACCTGGTCGAGCTGTTGCCTGAGTATGCGATGACTTACGAACCGCTTTACCTCTATTACCCCAGCCGCCGCGGGCATTCGAATGTGTTTAAGTTGATTGTGGATGCGCTGCGGGTAGAGGTCGTCTGAAAAGGCTACCTGAAAAATAAAAGGGGCTGTACTAGATTAGCCCTAAATTCCACACCACTCCCGCAAGATTTTAAGCTGCCGGGATGGTGTGCCGAAGTTAAATCGAAATTCGCATTCTTTCAAGAACAGCGGGAAAGATTTGCGATCGATTCCGTTGTACTTGCGTAAGACGCGTTTTGCCTGATTCCAAAAGTTCTCAATGCCGTTGATGTGGTTCTGGCGGTCTGCAAATTCCTTGGAATGGTTGATGCGGTAATGGATAAAACCGCTCACGTCCAACTTGTCGTAACTGCTCAGACTATCGGTATAAACAATACTGTCCGGCATGATTTTCTGTTTGATAACAGGCATCAAAGTATCGGACTTGGCATTATCCACCACAACGGTATAGACCCGTCCGTTGCGTTTCAGAATGCCAAAGACAACCACTTTTCCTGCCGCACCGCGACCACGTCTGCCTTTACGCCGTCCGCCGAAATAGCTTTCGTCCAATTCGACAGAGCCATCGAAAACCTCATCGGCAGCCAAGGCCAAATGATGGCTGATGACCATACGGATTTTGCGGTAGAACAGGGCTGCCGAATTGGGATGGATACCCAAAATATCGGCGGCAGAACGGGCGGTAACTTCGAGTACAAAAAAGCGGAGCAGTTCTTTCTGTACTTTCTTCCTTAATTTGCAGTGTGTTATCTTCATATTTCGAGGGTAACATATCTGCTAATCTAGTACAGCCCCAAATAAAAAGCAGTCTGCACTTCCATCAACAAAGTGCAGGCTGCTTTTGAAATTTGGCTTTGCCGCTTCCCGCTTCGTCCGTTTTCAGTCTGCCCAACTTCAACGGTATTGCGCCGTTTTCTCCAGCAAAAACTCAATCACCGCCTGCACCTTTTTCGTCCGCTGGCTGTGTTGCAGATAATAAAGATACAACGGCGGATACTGCCGCCAATACTTTTGCAGCACGGGCACAAAATCCGTGCGGTCGGGCTGTTGCTGCATATTGTGGGTAAACGCCCGTCCAATACCCAAGCCTTGGCGGGTGGCATCCAATAAGATTTCAGGGTCGTTGCAGATAAGTGGCGTATCCATTTCCACGGCGGTTTCCTGCCCGTTTTGCACAATCACCAGCGGCTCGATTTTGTTGGACGAGATAAAACGGTAGCCAATGAGTTTGTGGGCGGGCAAATCCTTGGGCGTTTTCGGCGTGCCGTGTTGCGCGGCGTAGCTTTGGCTGGCGTACAGCCCTTCCTGCGTGCCGTTCAGCAGCTTTCGGGCAACCATACCTTCATCCAAACGGTTGCCGAACCAATCAATCATCTGCTCCAACTTCAACAGCGGGAAGCAGTCGATATGTTGGGCAATCATGGCTTGTGCGGTTTGCCGGAAGAAGATGCTCATAGAAAATCCCCTAAATGTCTTGGTGGGAATTTAGGGGATTTGGAGAATTTTGCAAAGGTCTCAGGTTCATTAGGCAATAGTGCAAAGGGTAGATTACTAAACACAACAAAAAGGTCGTCTGAAAAATTTTCAGACGACCTTTTAGGCTAATTTTTCCGGATAGTCTGTCCAAGGCAGTACAACCACATTTCAATCTTTTCCTGCACAGAAAAAGGAATACAGCAGCTGTATCATCTCGTTGACTCGTGAATCGGCAATGTAATATTGCCGCTCTCGGTGGTTCACTTCAAAAGACACCAATCCGGCCTCGCGCAACAGGGCTAATTGGCTGGACATCGCCGCTTGAGGCAGGCCGGATGATTCAGCCAGTTCGGTTACATTGTGCGGTCTTTCGTGCAGCTTACATAGTACGGCGAGGCGATGGGGGTTTGCCAGAAGTTTAAGAAAGGCAGCGGCTTCTTCGTAGGGCGGTTGATTATCGGCAGTGGTCATGGTTTGCCCTTTTCGGCAAATGTGAAGGTCGCATTATCAGTCATAACTGCCGCAGCGGCAACTTTCGGACGACCTCTGTTTAGCGGTTCCATGGCATTTTGGCCAGTAGTCGTGCCATGCCGCAGAATCCGGTTAAACCGGCTGTCAACAGGCCTGCGCCGACTAGCGCATCTATCAGATAAAACCAAGGCGACACCAGCCAACCTACCAACACGCCGAACAGAACCAACCCGCCCGCGATGGTTTGCACCTGCCGCATGATGTCCGGCGCGGCATGTTCGGCGATTATGGGGAGACCTGCGGCTTTCCATGCCTGCAAACCGCCTTCAAGAATGTAGCACTCGCGTCCCCGACCAAGTTCCGCCAATGCTGCTTCCGCCTGCGCCGTGCGCTTGCCGCCTAAGCAATAAAAAATCAGACAGGGCGCGGTGTTGTCGGGCAGTTTTTCACGATGTCGCTCCGGTGGCAGGGACAATGCGCCGCCAATATGCCCGCCCCGATATTCTGCTTGGCTGCGAATGTCCACTGCCAACGCACCCTCACGAATTTTCGCTGCCGCTTCCTCAGGAGTAATCCGTGGAAGTTGTCCTTCTTTACTCATGTTTTGCTTTCTTTATTTTTTGTTGATGTGGCAGGTATTGATGCCCAATAAGCTGTACAACGCGCAGCTTCCTATCAAAGCGGTAGCCAGCGGGATGATGCCCAACCAACCCCACCAGCCGATTTGACCGGTCGCAGCGGCGGCAATTAAGGCTACCCCAATGACAATGCGGAGAGCGCGATCCAAAGTACCTAAGTTCCGTTTCATTTAATTGCTCCTTGTTTGAGAGTGATTCATCTAAAAATAAAAATATATAATAAAAATTATATATAACAAATATTATAGCTTTAAGATAATTTTGTCAAACGGTTTGCAACCATGCGGCTCAAAAGGATGGGATGACCTTATTTTTAAACGGGTATGTGCAAGCTAAGTTATGCCTAATTTGCTACACGCAGCAAAAAGGTCGTCTGAAATTTGCTGACTGTTTTTCAGGCAGCCTGCACCATTCAAGGCTACTTGAAAATTCATTTCTAAAAAAAGCTCATTCATTCAATGCTGCCAATCTCGCCCGAACTTTTGCAGCCGCATCTTCCGTGCTGTTGCCGACAATAACGTTTTGTTTGTCGTCGAAATACTGCACGGCAGGGAGGTCGCGCAGGAAGCCGTCAATATCTTGTGCGGTCAGGAAACGGCCGTGCATATCCCAGCCGACATTGAGGGCGCGTCCTTTGACGGCAGCCATGCGGTCGTGCAGATGGCCGTAGAGGTGGTATAGGCCGTGGTGGATGCCGTCCCATTCGTATAAGGGATAGTGGCACAAAATCGCGGTATTGCCGATTTCGGGCAGTTTGAGCCGTAGGTAATGGCTGGCGGACGAGAGCAATGGATGGCCGTCGGCTTTGCGCGTGTTGAGGAAATGTGCTTCGTTTTGCCGAATCAGGTAGTCGTGGTTACCGTAGATCAAATGATGCTGCCCGTTGAGCCGTTGCAGCACGGCTTCGATGTGTGCGGGCTTTTTGGCAAAGCAGACATCGCCGAGGTTGTACACAGTGTCTTGCGGGGTAACGACGCGGTTCCAGCAGTCGATCAGGTATTCGTTCAGCTCGTCGGCTTTATCGCTTTGCAGGCGGAATTGCGGGCAGTATCGGGCGATGTTGGGATGGGAGAAGTGCCAGTCGGCGGTGAAATAGGTTTGGGGCATGGGATACTCGGTTTCTGGTGATCTGACAATAAAAAACAAGGTGCAGGCTGCTTTTTAGGCCGTCTGAAACAGGGTTGTGATGATAAAAAAACAGCCTGCACTTTTTGCCTGCCTATCTGCCGGTCAATACCAACCGTTGGCAGAAAGCTTCCCAGTCTGCAAGGTTCACGGCGTGTGAGCCGTCTGCTAACCGGTGTACATCGGAAGCGCAGGCGGTGTGCCAATAGGTGTAAAACGGTAGTTTGGCGATGTCGGCTTCCAATACGGCAGGGGCATTGTCTTGTCCTGGCGTATGCACAATCGGCAAGCCGACGATGCTGAAAAATCTCACATAGCCGCGCTTGCCGAAGACATCCTGCTTATCCGCGCCGACTCCCCCGACCAAACCCTCGCACAACTCTACGACCCCGACAAAATGCCGCCGCCACTCAAAGAAGCCCATCTCCGCCTCGATGCCGCCGTTGACCGCCTCTACCGCGCCAAACCCTTTTCAGACGGCATGGAGCGCGTAGAATTTTTGTTTGACTTATACGAAAAAGCCGTCAACGGCCAAACAACGCCGTAAAACGGCATCTTTGCCCCGACATCACCGTCTTTAAAAGGAAAATATCTTGACTATCCCCCTGCTCCACGTCGAATACGGACAAACCGGCAACAGCACCAAACCAAACAATATGGGCATGCGCGAAATGCAGGCCAAAGCGTTTGCCAAACGCGACGCGCAATATCTGCTGCTCAAAGCGCCGCCCGCCTCAGGCAAATCCCGCGCGCTGATGTTTTTGGCTTTAGACAAGCTGGCCCATCAAGGCATCAAAAAAGCGATTATCGCCGTACCCGAAATGTCCATCGGCGGCTCGTTTGCCGATACCGAATTGGCGAAACACGGCTTTTTTGCCGATTGGCGCGTCAAGCCGGAAAACAATCTCTGCACCGGCAGCGGCGACGATAAAGACCAAGGCAAAGTGGATGCCTTTATCCGCTTTATGCGCGGCAACGACCAAGTTTTGGTCTGCACCCATGCGACTTTCCGCTTTGCTTTCGACAAACTCGCAGATGTCGGGGCATTTAATGATACGCTGGTGGCAATTGACGAGTTTCATCATGTTTCTGCGGAAGTAAACAACCGCTTGGGCGCAGTCTTGGACGAAATCATGAACAACTCCTCAGCTCATATTATCGCCATGACCGGCTCTTACTTCCGAGGCGACGCCGTGCCGATTTTGAGTGAAGAAGACGAAGCCAAGTTTGAAAAAGTAACTTACACCTACTACGAACAACTCAACGGCTACCGATATTTGAAATCTCTGGGATTGGGCTACCACTTCTACCAAGGCCGCTATCTCGATGCTTTGGGTGAAGTGCTCGATCCGTCGAAAAAGACGATTATCCATATTCCCAACGTCAATTCGGGCGAAGCGGCGGTCGATAAGTATTCGGCTGTCGACCACATCATCGACACCTTGGGCGAATTTGTGGACAAAGACCGCGAAACAGGCATCATCACGGTCAAAGCCCATGACGGCAGGCTGCTGAAACTGGCGGACTTGGTGGACGACCGTAAAACATCCGACCGTTCTTTAATCCAGGCATATTTACGCAATATCAAATCACGCGATGATATGGATATTATTGTTGCGCTGGGTATGGCGAAGGAGGGGTTCGACTGGCCTTATTGCGAGCATGTACTGACCATAGGCTACCGCAGCTCGATGACGGAAGTCGTCCAAATTATCGGTCGCGCCACCCGGGATTGCGAGGGCAAAACCCATGCTCAATTTACCAATCTGATTGCGCAGCCCGATGCGGCAGATGAAGATGTCCAAGTGTCGGTCAATAATCTTTTGAAGGCGATTACGCTGTCGTTGCTGATGGAGCAGGTATTGGCACCCAATATCACGTTCCGCCGACGTTCGGACATGAAACCAGGAGAAACACCCAATCCGGGGGATGTGCTTATCGACGATACGACGCTGCCCGCCTCTAAAAAAGTCGTCGATATTCTGAATAAGGATTCAGACGACCTTATCGCTGCGTTGGTACAGGATACGCAAAATGCCAAACGCTATATTCAGGAAGACACGCCTGCCTCTGCCGTCAATGAAACCGCCCTGCCGAAAATTGTTGCCTGCCGTTATCCCGAGCTGTCGGCAGAAGAGCAAGACCAAATCGTGCAAGGGACACTGACCAAAATGGCGGTAACCCAGGGCGGCGGCATCAAAGACGGCAAGGATTTGCCCGACAACGCGCTTATCGAAGGCGAAAAAACCTATATCAGACAAGGAGATTTTTTTGTCGATACGGTTAAGTTGCAAGAAGCTGGACAGAGTTATTCCGTCGAAGAAACCGTCAGGGAACGTGATTTACCTGACAATGCGCAAATCAAAAACCCGCAAACAGGTGAAGTCAAAACTGCTGACAACCGTTTTATCAAAGTCGGCGAAAAATTTATCAATGTAGACAGGTTGAATGTGGATTTAATCCGCGAAGTCAATCCTTTCAGAGACGCATATGAAGTCTTGTCCAAAAATGTGGACGCGCCGCTGTTGAAAGCGATTCAGGATTATGTACAGGCAGACCGCATTCAAATGACGGAAGATGAAGCCGCTATGCTGTGGCCGCGTATCAATGAATTTGTCCGCAACAACAATCGGATGCCTGACAAAGATTCAGACGACCCCTTGGAAAAACGCATGGGCGAGGCCTTAATCTATATCCGCCGCCAAAAAGCGGAACGTATGGCAAGGGGCTGAATATGTTGCTAAAAGGTATGCGCGTTGATTCCATAATCATCAGCTTGGACGATATTTTCAATCACGATGATTTAGGCCTGCTTGCCGATGTCAAACCGATTGCACCCAAAGCCGATGAAAATGCAATGGTTTTGCAAACATTCAAAGAAGTCGAATCGTTTTTCAGACGACATGGACGTTTGCCGAACAATGATGGAAATTTGGATGAGAAAATTTTAGATAGGAAATGGCAAGCCTTGCTGAACAACAAACAGCATTGTGAAACCCTCCGACAATACGATACGCTCAATTTGCTAAGGCCGTCTGAAAAAACGGAATGCTGCAAAGCTGAAAATGTGGTTACGCTGGAAGACATCTTCAACAATGACGATTTAAACCTGCTCGACGTGGGCAATACGGATATTTTCCGGATGGAACATATCCCGCAGCGGGCAGCAAATGGATCTCCCTATGAGGATGAAAACAATGCAGTACGAAAACCGTGTACAGATTTTTGGCGGTTTGAAGCTTGGTTTAAGCAGATCCACCATATGCTCAAACACGGCGAAGCCCACTTCGAACGCCTAAAAACGGAAACCTTCCTGCAGCCGGGCGATGTGTTCCTACTACACGGAGCTTTGTGTTACGTCGCTGATTTTGCAGAGACGGAAGACAGGAAAAGTACAAGAGGAAACAGACGGTTGCGCGTTATTTATGAAAACGGGACGGAATCCAACATCCTGACCCGTTCACTCGCCCGCGCTGTCTATAAAGATGGAAATGGTAAAAAAATTATGCTGAGTAGTGCAGAATTATTACCTGATATCCTGACTGCCAACTCCCCACAGGACTTGGTGACAGGACAACTTTATGTCGTCCGCCTGCTTCAACCTAAACCGGAATTTGCCACATATAGAAATTTGTACAAAATCGGTTTTACCACAGGGACTGTGGAGGCGCGAATTGCTGATGCCGAAAACGATACAGCTTTTTTAGAAAGCAAAGTGGTACCCGTATTGTCGTTTGAATGCCGCAACATCAATCCTCATACATTCGAGCGTTTATTACATGCTTTCTTTGCTGCGCAAAGAGTGAATATTCGTTTGATTGGAAAGAATGGAAAAATCTACATCCCGCACGAATGGTTCGATGTCGAATTGGATGTAATAGAAAAAGCTGCAGAATATATTATTAACGGCACAATCAATCAGTACCGTATGAATAATACAACTGGAAAAATTGTTCCTAAAATCATAAAATAAATCAGGAAATTTATTCAATAAAATCCGTATTTAGGTAATCCTTTGGTGGCTCAAATATTTTTGATATTAACCAGATAATAATCACTCATTCTGCTTTTTTACCAGCAACCTTGCCGATATAGCTTTTGAAGGTTACCGAGAGATCATGTGGAATTTAGGGCTAATCTACGTCAGCCTCTTTATCTATGCTGCCGGTTAACAGCAATAAGAGGTTTATTTAGTGTATCTTGTGTCATTCCATGCATATATGCATTATATTGCCATACAATAAATTGCTGTTTATATCGCTCATTAATTTCTTCCAAGAGTTGTACCTGAGCCTTCAAATTATTAACTTGTTTTAGCAAATAATCCATCGTTACATTTGGTACTGGTTCTTTTTTTGCATCTTCTTTTATTTTTTGCTTCTGTTGGCTAAAGGCTTTTTGTATATCAGGATAATTAGCCAGTGACTGCCTCTCAATACTCTTAATATTCAATAACTCTGCAACTTTAGAGCAAAATAAATTCCATGTTAACTTCCCCTCCCAGGTCTTAATTAACATGATGATATCTTCCAAATTTTCTTCTGTAATAAGAATTTTAGGCATACTACATCTCCATTAACCTATATAAATCATCATCTAGTTTAGCCGTTTCTGCCTTTTTAACATCTATATTCATTCCTTTTTCCAATAAAGTCAGCTTAACTGGTGAAGGATCATATTCGTCAGGTACTCGTAATAGTGTACCATTTGAAATTTCACTATTCTCCAAGAATGCAATTTTGGTTCTTATATGCGCCAATCTCCACCCTAGGTTACTTATCCAACGATCTGCACCAAAAGCTCCTAATTTATGGTGTTCTTTTGCTTTATTAATTTGCTCTGTAAGCTGAATTTCTCTATGTTTTAATATTTCTAAAGATGATTCTAATCCTTTAATACAAATAAGTTCTTTACATGTTTCACAATCCCCATGGCGAGAACATGGCGACATTGCATAATCATGCTCACAAATGCCTATTTCTGTTATTGTTGTGATTCCCACTCCATCTTTCCCTACGTCCTCATATGTAACTGGAAGATTTAAATGTATTTTATCTAATATTGAGATATCCTCAGGAATTAACAAATCCCGGACTGCCTCACTTTTTTCTTCTTCTGTCCTGTGATCATAAGCTTTATTATCTGCAATTCTAGCCCTCCCTGCCCAGTTCGCTAAAGTTAATTCATCCATTCCACCTCTCTCAGCTTTTGTACTTAACCAATGCCTTGCATTGTGTGATAGTAATCTAACAAACTCCCCTTTCGAAGTTGTTATACAATGCTTTTCCCATAATGATGTTTTAGGACGTGTATCAGAATAGCAGAATCTATCATTAATAAGATTTACTGTCGGTAATAAAAAAGAGAACTTTTTAGGGAGAAAAGCATTATGAAATTCATTTTCTCTGAATAATAATAAGACTTCAGAAGCTTTAACGTTTTTATTTTTATCAATATATGGCCAGTAATTGAATTTTGAGGTATATTTTTCGTATAAGTATTTTCCTAAAACATTAGGAGTTATAACGCCACTATTTTCTTTCATTAACTTTTTAAACCACTTAGTTTTAATCCCATGCTTTCCATTAATTTCTAAAACCTTACCTATTTCTATTTCAGTTAAAGGTTTTTGAGATAAATAATGGGATACTTGCATACCTTGATCTGGTGATATCATTACCGTGTTAGGATTTTCTTCCGCAAACTTTGCTGCTTTTCTTGCTAAAGCTCCTATATCTGTTAAACGTTTGACTGCTTCAATAATCACATCTTGCATACTACTAGGAACCCATTTCAAACCCTCTTTTCCGTTTTTTGCAGGTATCCATCGAATACCTAATTGCTTATTTCCTAAGCTATCTTCTTCCCATTCTAAGCAATTAACAGATAAAGACATCAACTCAGAACAACGAGATGGAGCAACCATAAGTAGAGCCATAACTGCTGTATAATACTCAGTTTCTTTATCTAAATTTGGTGCATCATGAAAGAGTTTAGCAACCAACATCATTTCTTCATCTGTTGGCATCTTACTTGAACGGTATTCTTTTCCTCTTTCATCAAGCAATATCGTTAAATCTCTAGGACGTTTATATGGGTTATTCCATAAAGACAAATTTGGAGTAATACCATTTTCACGACAAAAATCAAACAACTTCTCAAGTTGATATCCTAATTTATTGACTGATTTAGTATCTTTTTTATATTTTTTCAATACAATGGTTTCAACTTCATTAATGACTAAATTATCGAGTTGTAATATATCGCAATTACCTTTTACATTGTATAAAGCCATTTCAACCATACGTAATGATTCCATATGCCGTGATAATTGACGAATTGGCTGCTGAGAATAAACATAACGAATGTATGCTTTAGCAAAATCAATAAATGGTTCAGATAACGGCTCATATTGATAGGATGTAGATTTAACCCTATCTGTGGAAAAACGAACTTGAATGTTGTGAAGATTAAAGGTATCTCTCCATTGATTATTGTCCCAACAATTACTTCCGAAAGCTGTAAGTTTGTTTTTACAGAAAGTGATAAAATTTTCTAAACTGGATTTTGGATTCTCATGTACTTGGAAAAAAATTGTATTATTCATAATTAATGAGCATCCATATTTTTTTTCATTTCATTACATGCTTGAACAACATATTCAACAGCCAATATAATACGATCCTTAGAAGATGCATAATCTATACTTTTAGTTCTTCTTAAACGTTCTTCTTTCTCTTTATATAGTTTATTTAATATTTGTTGATGTGGACCATCAACCAAAGGTCTAAATTTAGGGCATAAATAACATGTCTCATAGCCAGTTATACAAAAATCATTCGTCCCACATGCTCCTATAGTATCTACTCCGTTATTAGTTATTAAAGATGTTGGATCAAATCCTCTTTCACTTTCATTTAAATTAGAAATAATTCTACCAACAAATGCTTGGGCCAGTTTTCCCATTTCAGCACCCATAACACGATCAATATATTGAACTGTATCCGCTGTATTTTCAGTATATACTTTCACATTTTGTGTATCTGAGTGATCTAGTAGTTCTGCTATAATCGCTGCACCAACTCCTTTTCTCCCTAGGTTAGTTCCCCTTGTATGACGAAAACGTCTTGCATTAACATGAATAATTTCACCTGTCCGCTCTGAAACAGCTTTTTGATGTATACAGAATTTTCATAATACATTCTGTTCTAATGAAGAAGCAGAGTAATGAAAAATATCTTTTTCTAATAATGAAAGATCAAAATGCCTATTTCTTATATTATTATTAAGAGTCTTCCAATCGATAAAAATTGGTAATTTCATTTTGTAAACTGATATAACTGATTCATCAATCAAACTAAGTAATTTTTTGTACTGATATTCTACAAAATTTAATATAACTAAATACAAATCCTCTGTGATGGCAAGTTTTTTAAATGTTTTTCTAAATAACCCACCTCTCTTTTTAGCACTAGGGATGTTTAGGAAATAATTCCATGTTCCTTGAGAAGCTTCCTTTTTCAGGTCTTCAAATTTTAAATGGCGAATTTGAATAGGTCTTCTCGCGGTAGCTTGAAGTAATTGAATATATGCATATGTTTCAAATGAAATAAGATCTTCTTTCCAAAGTCTAGCCAGCTCTGTCATTAAAGCCAAAATTTCATTTTCTGTAAATGCCCCTGTATAAGGGCATCTCATTAATACCGATTTACCTTTATCATTTCCAATCAAGGTAAAGCTTTCAAGTAAAGATACAACAGCTTTATCAACTCCATAATAACCGTACTCGTTCCATGAGAGCAAAAAACCTTTTAATGCACCTAAATGCCATTCACGTTCTTTTCCTAAGTTAGTTTTCCAATTTAATAGTGTGTGAGTGTCAATAGTTTTTAGCTGCGTATTAACTACCAACTCATGAAATCTATTGTACATATTAATAGTATGATAGCTAGAATATTTCTCAGCATAGACTGCTAGTGCCTTTCTAAACCCATTTAAAGTTTTCTTATCTATACTCAATATAGCATTATAGAAATTAATTTTTATATCTTTACTTATATGCCAAGAGTTTTTATTTTCATCAAACTCATATCCATCTCTTGAACATCTAATACTTTTATTTTTATCCATAATTATCAATCTTCTTCTGAAACTCAGCTTGAAGTTCTAATAATATTTTATTAGCTTTTTCTCGGATATACCGTTGATTATAAATATCCCCAGATTTTTCTGATGTATGTCCCATAATATGTTGCCTTATTTTTGCTTCTTTCTCAGATGAAATAAAATCTTTATGGGAGAAATTATTATTTATAGTTTGATTATTTCTATCTACTTTTTTTGAAAAATCCAAGTTCCATTCGTGGCGGAAAATATGTGGATGAATGATAGAAAATTTTGTATCAACCTTTTTCATTGTTGGAACAATGATATTATCAAATGAACTCGTACTGATAGGGCTTCCTTGGGTTTTCCCTTTCCGATGTGTTACAAACAAATACGGATGACTATTTGCGTGTGGAATTTTAGAACGATAATTCATGATATAGTCATCAATATAATGAGCTGTTTTCTGCGAAATAGGAAGACGTCTTTCTTTAGTTTTACTAACTGCCTGTATTTTCCTTGTATCAAACTTATCATCATGAGTCCGTCTAATTAAAATAGATGGCCTAACTGTCCCTATCTCAATAAATGGGATTTGTATTGATAAAAGCTCCCCTCTCCTTATTCCTAATTCCTTTAACAAGATAAACATCAGATGATTTCTTTTTTTTATACCTATATCTTTAAATGGATTATTAGGATTAGAAAAATTAGCAATGAGCATAAATTCATCTAATAATCCATCAGGTAATTCGCTCTCTGTTCTTATAGATAAATTTTTATGATACTTTGGTTCTGCAGCTTTAATTGACAAAAGCGATTTAGCTAAATTCTTCTGGTATTTATCGGAAATGCTAATTACTTTAGACAAAAATAAAATATACTTTGAAAGTACTGCTAACCGATTATATTGATGGCTTAAAGAAACAGATGAGGATATATCAATAAATTGAGTTTGGCCTTTTGTTAAAACTTTTCTTTTCGTACAATCGGCTTTTTTTTGTTTCACTGCATTTAGCTTCATATGCCTAATGAGAGACTCTAATTTACCTTCGTTTAGAGCGACTTCTTTATGAAGTAAATCACTAATGGTTAATTTATTATTTTGCTCCCAATCCATTAGCCATTGTATAACTCCTAATCTATTCCTAATCGTATTCACAGCAAAGCGGTAACGTAGCTCTACTGTAACCCATAAAGTCGAATAGAAATCAGGTATCCCTGTTTCTTTGTTAACCAAAAGGGGAAAACGTTCTCCATTTGGGAAAAGGACTGTCTCTAATTTATACATAATGCTTAAATTTACAAAATCAATATATATAAATACTAACGAATTCAATGTAACTTGTAAAGATTAATGTAAAAAAAATAGAAGCCTTGTTTTAAAAGGCCTCTATATAATATATTTGAGTTATATTTTACATATTTCTCTTATATGTAACTCAGAAGGGAATATCGTCATCGATATCGTCAATCGGTGCCGGGGCAGGTGCGACAGCTTGGCGACGAGGCGGAGCGGGTGGCTCGGCAGCGTAAGCCGGTTCATTATAGCTTTGGGCGGATTGCTGACGCGGGCTGCTGGGTGCGGCTGCGTATTGGTCGCTGCCTTCGTAGGGGCTGCTTCCGCTGTTACGCCCATCAAGCATTTTCATTTCGTTGGCCACGATGTCGTAGGCGGTGCGCTCGATGCCGTCTTTGCCGGTGTATTTGCGGCTTTGGATGCGGCCTTCAATATATACCTTGCTGCCTTTTTTCAGATATTGGCCGGCAATTTCTGCCAAGCGGCCGAACATACTGATGTTGTGCCATTCGGTACGCTCCTGGCGCTGCCCGTTGCGGTCTTTCCAGTTTTCGCTGGTGGCAATAGAAAAATTGGCTACAGCATCGCCGCTGGGCAGGTAGCGCACTTCGGGATCACGCCCCAAGTTGCCGATAAGTATCACTTTATTCAACATGATTTCCTCCTAAAATAATCTGTTTGGCTGCAGCTTCATCGAAACCCTGCTGCCGCGCCTTGATATAAACGGTTGAACGGTCAGCGCTGAGGCTGGCTGCCTCCACGCCTTCAAACTGCTGCAACACGACTAAGAGCCGCTCTTCGCAACCCTGCCATATGGGCGAGATGCTCAGTGCTAAATTGCGTACGGCAGCCGGTGCGGGCGCCGCTGCGGCCATCAGCAACCAGGCCAGCGTAAGCACCATAGAAAAGGCAAACACGCCGATCAAGCCGAAATGTTCAAACAAACGCCCGCCGGCCGCGCCACCCACAAACACGCCGATGGATTGCGCCGTGTTATACATGCCCATGGCGGTGCCTTTTAAATCCGTCGGCGCCACTTTCGACACGATAGACGGCAGGCTGGCTTCCAAAATATTGAACCCGACAAAATACACCACCAGCGATATGCCGATGGCCAAAAGCGAAGCCTGGCCGGCATAAATACCGCATAAAGCCGCCGCAATCAACGCGATACCAGCAACAAACACTTGCTTAAGCTTATTGCGCGTTTCGCCCACCACAATCGCCGGCACCATCAACAGCAATCCCAGCAATACCGCCGGCAGATAAAGCTGCCAATGCTGCTCTTTGGGCAGCCCCAGGCCGCGCATCACAATCGGCAGGCTGGCAAAAATCGCCATCATCACCGCCTGCAAGGCGAAAATACCGAAATTAAGCTGCATCAAGCGTTTATTACGCAACACCTCGCTGATCCGCGAAGTTTGCATTTCCGTATCTTCGTGGAACTTCCCTCGCTGCGGATTGGGCGTAATCCAAGCCACCACACCTATAGCCAGCACACACAACGCGCCGGTGAGCGCAAATAGGCCGGAAACATTGATATAGCGGGTAAGCAGTGGCGAAACCACCATACTGACAGCAAAAGTGAGGCCGATGGTAAGCCCCACCGAAGCCATGGCACGGGTGCGCACTTCTTCACGCGTTAAGTCCGCCAAAAGCGCGGTAACTGCCGCACTCACTGCACCGGCACCCTGAATCGCCCGGCCGATGAGCAGCCAGGTAACGCTATCTGCCGCAGCGGCAATAAAACTGCCCAAAGCAAACACCACCAGGCCGAGGTAAATTACCTTTTTGCGCCCCAGCTTGTCGGAAAGCATACCGAGCGGCAACTGAAACAGCGCCTGCGTCAAGCCATACACCGCAATCGCTAAGCCGCCCGACCCAGGCGTGCTGCCCGGCAGCTCTTTGGCATACAGCGCTAACACGGGCAACACCAAAAACATGCCCAACATACGCAGCGCATACACGCCGGAAAGCGATGCGCTGGCACGCCATTCTGCGGGTAATAAGGCTGTGCGGGGAGCTCGAGACATAGTTTTAACCGAAAGAGTTGGGGAAAAACGCCGCAGATTATACCCGAAGCCTTGCTCCGTCGGTGGGCTTTTAACGCTGGCAAGGCCGGATTAGTTTTCTGGTAGCCTGCTTCGCGCTCGAGGCTACCTGAAAGGATATATGTGTAATAAAGCTCACGTCAGCACACCCCACCGGGCGGCATCCCGCTCTAACTCCGACAAATAATCCAGCCAAACTTGCGGATCGGGCTGCTCGCCGCCAAACACGATGCAGCCATCTTCGTCTTCGTAATATTCATCATCCCCGGGTTGGAAATGCTCGGCGGCTTGGCATTCTTCACGATAGCGCTGTTGCGCCCACTCTTGCTCTGCCCAATAAAACCGTTGCGCCTGTTCCGGCTCACCCAATTTGGCGGCCAGCCGCATGGCGTGCCGGTTATCGATAAGCGGATAAAGCTGCTGCGGCAGGTTGTGTGCAGCAAAGTGTGGCAGCACAAATGTTTCCACTATGGTTTGCACTTCTTGCAAAACGGCAGTGTTATTTGCACCATCTGCTACTTCAAACCAAATATCTTGCTGCTCCGGTTCGGGCAGCAGGAAGCCAATGCGTTCCTGTGCCAGGCAATCGTGTATGCTCGGAAAATCAGGCAGAGCCTGCCCGATTTCTTGGAACCGCGGGTCGTGTTGCAACAGCGGGCAGGCGATGCCAATATTGAAAGTAAAGCTGATGCGGCTTTTGTTGCTCCACCGGCTTTTTTGCGTGTGAATAAGCTGACCAACGCCGTGTTCGGTACAGCGGTAGAAATGGTTGCCTTTTTTCTTGAAGCCAAGCGGTTTGAGTAGGATATGCAGATTCTTGATGGTTTGGCTGAAGGCTTGTTCGGCAGTGAAATATTCCATATTTTGCAGTTGATCTCAGATTATATTTTTTCAGGTAGCCTGCTTCGCGCTGGAGGCTACCTGAAAAATAGAAAAGGCACTTCGGCTATGCTGAAAATCGAAATATGGAGACCTTTGCAAAATACCTCTCTTCACCTTTTCGCTGACAGCCAGAACCCAAACACAGGTTTTCGGCTATTTCCCTCCCCCAATACCTCCTGTTTTACCCAAATACCCCCTTAATCCTCCCCGGATACCCGATAATCAGGCATCCGGGCCGCCTTTTAGGCGGCAACAGGCACACTTAGCCTGTTAGCCGCTTTCAACAGGTTCAAACACATCGCCTTCAGATGGCTTTGCGCACTCACTTTAATCAGTCCGAAATAGGCTGCCCGCGCGTAGCGGAATTTACGGTGCAACGTACCGAAGCTTTGTTCGACCACATAACGGGTCTTCGACAAATATCGGTTGCGTTTGGTTTGCGCTTCCGTCAGCGGGCGGTTGCGGTGGGCTTTGCGCATAATGCCATCCTGCAGTCGACGCTCTTCCAGATGTTGCCGGTTTTCCGCACTGTCGTAGCCTTTATCGGCATAGACGGTTGTGTCTTTGGCTATTCCTTCCAGCAAAGGCAACAGGTGGTTGCACTCATGGGTATTGGCGGGGGTAATGTGCAGTTTCTCGATATAGCCTTCCTCATCGGTACGGGTATGTTGTTTGTAACCGAGTTTGTAGAGGCCGTTTTTCTTTGTCCAACGGGCATCTTTATCTTTACTCGGTGTGGTTTGGCCGCTGACTTGTCCTTCTTCATCGACTTCTATGGCCTGACGCTGTTTGCTGCCGGCGGTCTGAATAATGGTGGCGTCAATGACGGCGGCGGATGCTTTCTCTACTTTTAGGTTTTTTTCGGTCAGTTGGCGGTTAATCAGTTCCAGCAATTCGGACAGGGTGTCGTCTTGCGCCAGCCAGTTGCGGTAGCGGCATAAGGTGCTGTAATCGGGGATGCTCAACTCGTCAAAACGGCAAAATAGGTTGAAATCGATGCGGGTGATGAGACTGTGTTCGAGTTCGGGATCGGAGAGGCTGTGCCATTGTCCGAGCAGGACGGCTTTGAACATGGATAACAGGGAATAGGCGGGACGGCCGCGGTGGTCTCGAAGGTAACGGGTTCTTTGACGATTCAGGTACTGTTCGATCGGTTGCCAATCAATCACTTGATCCAACTTCAATAGTGGGAAGCGGTCGATGTGTTTGGCAATCATGGCTTGTGCGGTTTGCTGGAAGAAGGTGCTCATGAGAAATCCCCTAAATGTCTTGGGTGGAAATTTAGGGGATTTTGGGGAATTTTGCAAAGGTCTCATATGGACTTTCAGGTAGCCTAACTATGACCACTGCCAGCGGTTCTGCCACGCGCCGATTACCGCGTCGGGATAGCGCCGGCTACCGAGGCTGCCGTTGTAACGCGCCAATGCACGTTCCATATTGCCGTTTTCCAGATTGCTGTAGTGGCGCAGGATGGTGCAGCCGTAGCGCAGGTTGGTGCGGATGTCGAACAGGTTGTGCTCCGGTTTGCCGATGTAGCGCTGCCAAAACGGCATCACCTGCATCAGCCCGCGCGCACCTACGCTGCTGATGGCATACTGCCGAAACGCACTCTCCACCGTAATCAGCCCCAAAATCAGCTGCGTATCCAGCCCGGCACGGGTGGTTTCGTATTGAATATTGATAAGCAGGCGGCGGCGCTCCAGCGGGTCGGGCACAAAACGTGCCAGCCGCAGCGACATATCATTGAGCCAGCGCGGCGCGTTATACGGGTTTTCAAACACCAGGCGCGGCGGGTTCACATTATTCACCGAATGGCGCATCACCGAAGTGACATCGTCCGACAGCGTCTCCTCGCGCTGCGCCCCGGCACGGGCGGCTTGAGGCAGGCAGGCAACGGCGGAAACAGCAGCAAACGAAGCGAGCAGGCGCCGCCGCTCGGGCTGTTCGGGGGCAGACGGATACGGCATGGTTTTAAAGTGCACCGATTAAGATGATAACAGCCGCTATTATAGTGGAGTTTCGCCCACACGGCGTAGCTTGAGTCTGTTTGCTGCACCGAAGCTGGCTATCATCGATACAGGTCGAACAATGAAATGGCATTTTAGATTCGCAGCAGCCGATGCTTTCAGGTAGCCTTACCTGATATCGTTGAAGCGATTACTTCTTCCCACAATGCAGCCTACAGACAGCATGAATAAGGCAACAAAGTGCGCCCACTGCCCCAGTAGAAATAAGGTGCTTGGGCTATATTCTGCAATAAACCTTTAGAATTTCCGCATATGGTTGTATGATGTGTTCCCGAATGATGCGCACGGAGCGCAATCATTAATTAATATCCAAACCAATCCAGGAGAACCAAACAATGAACATGAAAAAATGGCTGGCCACCGCCCTGGCCTGCTCCGCCATCGCCCTCAGCGGCTGTGGCAATTCCGGCGGCACCCAGCAAGCTTCACAGCCTGCCGATGCCAATGCTTCCGGCGCTTCCGCCCCCAGCAGCGAAAAAGTATTGCGCGTGGCCACCAATGCCGAATTCGCCCCCTTCGAATCTAAAAACCCCGATGGCAGCCTCAGCGGCTTCGACATCGACCTCATCAACGCCTTAGCCAAAGAAGCCGGCTACCGCGTGGAATTTAAAGATCAATCTTGGGACAGCCTCTTCAATAGCCTGCGCAACGGCGATGCCGACGTAGTGGTAGCTGCCGTAACCATCACCCCCGAACGCCAACAAAGCATGCTCTTCACCGACCCCTACTTTGAAATCACCCAAGTAGTGGCCGTGCCCGAAGGCAAACAAGTGGCTTCTGTGGAAGATTTAAAAAACCTCAACCGCGTAGGCGTGGTAACCGGCAATACCGGCGATTTGGCTGCTTCCAAACTCTTGGGCGCCACCAATCCTAAAGTAACCCGCTTCGAAAGCCTGCCCCTCTTGCTGAAAGAATTGCAAAACGGCGGCGTGGACGCAGCCGTGAGCGACAGCTCCGTGGTGATGGAATTCATCAAACACAACGGCGACAAAGGCTTCACCATGATTAAAGTGCCCGATTTCGAAGCCGAACACTACGGTATCGCCCTGCGCCAAGACGACACTGAACTGCGCGACACCCTCAATAAAGCCCTGGCCGCCATCAAAGCCAGCGGTGAATACGACCGCATCCACCAGCAATACTTCGGTACCGCCGCTGCCAAATAAGCCGGCTCTGCCAATTTCGCGCCAACCTGCCTGCAAACAATATGCAGGCAGTTTTTTTATGCGGGAAAGGCTACCTGAAAGCTCGTTATTCCTTTTCAGGTAGCCTTTAGCCAATCAACTCAACTGCTGATACGGTGCTAGCTATCCTTACCATACACCTGTACAGTCTGCGGCTCGCCACCTTGTATCAATTGTAATTGGATTGGCTAGATCAGCCATCTCAAAACAAAGGCTACCTGAACATTCTGGTAGCCTTTTTCTGTATTGATCCGTGCTTAATGCAAATCTTTCAGATAGCCGCCGTAGCCTTGCTGCTGCATTTGGTTTTCGGGGATGAAGCGCAGGCTGGCACCGTTGATGCAGTAGCGCAGACCGCCGCGATCTTGGGGGCCGTCGGGGAAAACGTGGCCGAGGTGGGAGTGGGCGGCGCTGCTGCGCACTTCGGTGCGGTGCATATGGTAGCTGTAGTCGTCGTGTTCGGTCACGGCATCGGGGCTGATGGGGCGGGTGAAGCTGGGCCAGCCGCAATGGGAGTTGAATTTGTCGCGGCTGCTGAACAGGGGCTGCCCGCTGACGATATCGACATACAGGCCGGGCTCGAACAGGTTGTCGTATTGGTGGCTGAAGGCGCGTTCGGTGTCGCCTTTTTGGGTAACGCGGTATTGCTCGTCGGTGAGGGTGCGGCGCAGGGTGGCGTCGTCGGGCTTGCGATAGGTGGCGGGATTGAAGCCTTTGGCGGGAGCACTGCCGCCCTCGGCCGGCTCGAGCGGCTTATCGGCCAGGCCGATGTCGATGTGGCAATAGCCGTTGGGGTTTTTGGCGAGGTAGTCTTGATGGTAGGCCTCGGCGGGATAGAAGTGTTGTAGCGGCAGGGCTTCCACCACAATGGGGCGGCTATATTTGCGCTGTTCGGCCGCCAGGGCGGCGCGCACGGTTTGGGCTTCGGCCGGGTCGGTGTAGTAGATGCCGGTGCGGTATTGGCGGCCGCGGTCGTTGCCTTGCTGATTAAGTGAGGTGGGGTCGATTACACGGAAGTAGTAGCGCAGCAGGTCGGTTAGGCTGATGCGCTCGGGGTCGTACTCCACCTTCACGGTTTCGGCATGGCCGCTGCCGTGAATCACGTCTTCATAGCTGGGATGGGCGGTTTGGCCGTTGGCATAGCCGGATACGGCATCCACCACGCCGGGCAGGCGCTGCATATAGGCTTCCACACCCCAGAAGCAGCCGCCGGCCAGATAGATGGTTTTGGTGTGCGCGGTGCGGCTGCTGCCGTCGGCGGCGGTGTAGTGTTGCTGCACGGGCACGGCGGCGAGATCGGCATTGGGGTTGTCGAGCAGGGCAAGGGCTTGTTCGTGCTGCAGGCTGCCCTTGTGCACGCGCAAGATTTCTCCGTCGGCAGAAAGCAACACCCAGCTGGGATACACGCCAATACCGGCGGCTTTGGCCAGGCTGCCGTCATCGAGGGCTACCTGAAAACCGGGATAATCGAGCTTGCCAAACCATTCTTTAAATTCGGCTTCCGGCTTTTCGCCGAGAAATCCGGGCGAGGCCACGGCAATCAGGTTGGCACGGGCGTTTCCGCCGGAAAATTCGGCAGACTGCTGCCACTCGGCAGTAGTTTGCAGCTCGCTTAGGCACAAGGGGCACCAGCTGGCCCAGAATTTAACCAGCGTGGGTCGGCCGGGCTTGAGCAGGGTTTGCACCGACCGGCCATCAGGGGTGTGCAGGGAAACGAGGCGTTGGGCAAAGGCGGGATTATTGGGCATGGTATGGGCTCCGGGTTTGGCTTGAGCGATGAACTTAGGGGCAAACAAGCCGAGAATAAGAACGGCGGGAATGACGGCGGCTAAGAGCAACAATATTTTACGCAGCATGATTCGGGCTTTCGGAAAAATGGAAGACATAGCTTAGACGGAGCAGGCAGCGGTTTTCTGACACACTATAGCGGTTTCTCTGTTGAAATAACACAAAGCGGCAAACCAAAGCCGTCTTATTCTTATTTTAAGCAGCTATAAAAATCAGGCAGTTAATCTTTTCAGGTCGCCTTTATCCGGCGCCAAAGGCTACCTGAAACCCTATTTCCGCCACACGGCGGCGTGTTGTTCAAGCCATCGGTTTTCCAGTAAAATGCCACCCTGATTATACCGCGCCGCCACCCCGAACGGCGGCCGCTTGAAAGACCATCATGAGCGAAACCAACCAAGAAACCCTGCTGGAATTCCCCTGCCGCTTCTCCATCAAAATCATGGGCGCCAAGCACCCCCAATTTGCCGCCAAAGTGCTCGAAACCGTGCAGCAGCACGCGCCGGATACCGCCGAGCACGATTTGCAGCACCGCGAAAGCAGCCAGGGCAACTACCAAGGCGTAACCGTTACCATCAACGCCGAAAACAAAGAGCAGCTCGATGATATCTACCGCGCGCTCACCTCGCACCCGATGGTGAAAGTGGTGCTGTGATGAAAGTCATCCAGCTTGGCCTAGCCGAATACAGCCCGATTTTCCACGCCATGGAAGCCTTCACCGACGCCCGAAACGATAGCACGGAAGACGAGCTTTGGGTGGTGGAACATCCGCCCGTGTTCACTCAAGGCATGGCCGGCAAAGCCGAGCACCTGTTGTCCCGCAGCAATATCCCCGTGGTGCAAATCGACCGCGGCGGCCAAATTACCTACCACGGCCCCGGTCAGCTGGTGGTATATACCCTAATCGACTTCAAACGCCGCAAAATCAGCGTGCGCGAATTGGTGAGCCGCTTGGAAAACAGCATCATCGCCACCTTGGCCGAATACGGCATCGCCGCCGCAGCCGACCCGAAGCGCCCCGGCGTGTATGTGGAAGGCAAAAAAATCGCCTCGCTCGGCCTCCGCATCAAACGCGGCGCGGTGTATCACGGCTTGGCATTAAACGTAAACATGGATTTGAGCCCCTTCCGCCAAATCAACCCCTGCGGCTACGCCGGGCTGGAAATGACCCAAATTGCCGACTTGGTGCAGCCCACCCCATCCGTAGCCGACGTGGCCACCAAGCTGACTGCCCATTTGCAGCAGCAGTTGGGGCTACCTGAAAAACAGGCCGATTAGATCACCCACAGGCTACCTGAAAAGTACACACCACATTAAAAACACAGCAAAGGTATAAACCATGACCACAGAAAACAAACAAGACAACAGCCGGGGCGTCAAACACAAAGGCGCGGCCAAAGTTGCCCGTATCCCGATTAAGGTTGTGCCGCTGGAGCAGAAGCTGAAAAAGCCCGAATGGATTCGCGCCCAGCTGCCCACCGGCAAAAAGTTTTTTGAAATTAAGAACATCCTGCGCGATCAGAAAATGCACACCGTGTGTGAAGAGGCCAGCTGCCCCAATATCGGCGAATGCTTCAGCCGCGGCACCGCCACCTTCATGATTATGGGCGACATCTGCACCCGCCGCTGCCCCTTCTGCGACGTCGGCCACGGCCGCCCCAACGCGCTCGATCCCGAAGAGCCGCAACATCTCGCCTCCAGCGTGGCCGCCATGAATTTGCGCTATGTTGTTATCACCTCGGTAGACCGCGACGATTTGCGCGACGGCGGCGCCCAGCACTTTGCCGATTGCATCACCGCCATCCGCGAGCGCAGCCCCAACACTAAAATCGAAATCCTCGTGCCCGATTTCCGCGGCCGTATGGACATCGCCCTCGAAATCCTGGCCAAAACCCCGCCCGATGTGATGAACCACAATCTGGAAACCCACCCGCGCCTCTACAAACAAGCCCGCCCCGGCGCCAACTACCAGCATTCGCTCGAACTGCTGCGCCGCTACAAAGAAATGATGCCGCATATCCCCACCAAATCTGGCATCATGGTTGGCTTGGGCGAAACCGACGACGAAGTGCGCGAAATCATGCGCGATATGCGTGCCAACAACATCGAAATGATTACCGTGGGCCAATACCTGCAGCCCAGCAACAGCCACCTGCCCGTATTGCGCTACGTTACCCCCGAAATGTTCAAACAGTTCGAGCACGAAGCCTATGCCATGGGCTTCACCAACGCCGCCATCGGCGCCATGGTGCGCTCCAGCTACCACGCCGATGCCCAGGCTGCCGAAGCCATGGCCTCAGCCGGCGGCGGCTGCCACCACGGGCATTAACGATACACGCCAAACAGGCTGCCGGAGCAATCGGCAGCCTGTTTTTTTGCACCATACAGGTTTCAGGCTACCTGAACGCATCAGTTCCACCTAAAGCCAAAGGCTACCTGAAAAGCTGTTGTGGCATTTTCAGGTAGCCTTTGGCCGCCCTACCCTCCGGCCTGTGCGCAAAAATTCCTATTTCGCTATAATCCACCTTTTCACTTTTACCGGCTAATTGCCGAAACCACTACCTTCCAAGAGGATGAGGCCTGCACCAAGCTGTCGAATATAGATGCAGTTTACGGCGTGCACATGCAACACAGAAATATGCCGTGGGCAGTATTTAGCCAAGGCCTCGGGCTACCTGAAAGAATAAATATGAACGCTATGAACAATATTGTCGTCTATTGCGGCTCCAACCTCGGCGAAGACCCGAGCTACAGCCAAGCTGCCCGCGAGCTGGGGCGTGCCATTGCCGAACGCGGCAGCCGGCTGGTGTACGGCGGTGGCGGCATCGGCCTGATGGGTGAAGTGGCTTCTGCCGCCCTGGCTGCCGGCGGCAAAGTAACCGGCATCATCCCCACCTTCCTGCGCCACGAAGAAATGGCGCACGGCCGCCTCACCGAGCTCATCATCACCGATAATATGGCCGATCGGCGTACCAAAATGATTGAACAGGCCGACGCCTTCATCGCCTTGCCCGGCGGGTTGGGTACCTACGAAGAGCTGTTTGAAGTGCTCTCGGCCGCCCAGCTCAAACTGCACAGCAAACCCATCGGCTTGCTCAACATCAACGGCTTTTTCAATCCTATCACCACCCTGTTGCAACACACCGCCAGCCAAGGTTTCATGCCAGCCGCCAATACCGGCTTAGTGTGTACAGACAGCAGCATCCCCGCCCTGCTGAACAAAATGGCCGCCTATCGTTTCCAAGACGCCCCTAAATGGAAACGTCCCGCCTGGCAAGAGCAGGCAGAGGCTACCTGAAAATACTGCTTCCTCCTTATTATTCGGCAACAAACTCGCTTCTCCAACGGTAGGTGCTTCCCCAAGCCTACCGTTTCTATTTTTATAAACTCACGCTAATCCCTTGCCGGCATAGCTCTTCCACTTCTTTTCCACACCCTATCCTACAGCTTTACTCTAAAAATTTCTGACTAAGGTCAACCCAAGGCGCCATGTTTTATGATATGATGTATCAATAAATAGATAGGCATTCAAATAAACTGCCAACTCAGCCACATATCAAGATATTGTTCTTTAAAATCAACCAGCTTTAAATGCAGGCAAGGTATGCAAATAATTCTAATATTTGCCCACTTGAACGCAACAGCTAAAGAACTGTTACATTTTCTTATCAGTCCTTAACTGTAATCCGATATTCTACCCGCCGCCAGCCTCGGCTGCCACGATTCTCTATCTAATGCCAGGCCACACAGCCAAGAATATCATTAATACCCTATCAATCACTTGCCTGCATACCCCATATGCAGGTTTATTTTTGCCCTTGTATCCGCAAGCGGCAAAACACAGGTTGCCACTACTGTTGTTGCGCCAAAATGGCACAACAGCGGCGGTAGCAAAAAGCCAGCTTACCTGCTGGCAAAAGCAGTTGTTTTTTTTATTTACTTAAAGGATTTAGATCATGAAGAACATCTTATTAGGCTGTGGTCATAAGGAACTTGGTGACTATCTGAAGAGCTTGATTGAAACTTTGGAAAAGGGTGGTCACACCATCCGAATAGCCCATGACCCGCAAGAAATCCTGACGTTCCTGAAACATGACGCCAGAATAGGCTCAGTGCTTTGTACACTGGATATTTTCAACCGAGAATTAGACGAACAAATTATTGCACTCAACGATGAGCTACCCGTATTCATTCTGAAGCCCACCGACTGCGACAAACCCGTGGACTTCGGCGCTGTAGGCGACCATGCCACCTTCATCGATTGCCATCTGTTCAGCAACGAAGACGTCGTTGATAAAATTGAAAAAGCAATCTGTCACTATATCGACAATATCACCCCGCCCTTCACTAAAGCCCTGTTTGACTACGTTGATAAAAACAAATACACATTCTGTACTCCGGGCCACATGAGCGGTACCGCTTTCTTGAAATCTCCCGTAGGTAGCCTGTTCTACGACTTCTACGGTGAAAACACATTCAAATCAGATATTTCAGTTTCTATGGGCGAATTGGGCTCTCTGCTCGACCACTCCGGCCCGCACAAAGAGGCCGAAGAATACATCGCCGAAACCTTCAATGCCGACCACAGCTACATCGTAACCAACGGTACTTCCACCGCCAACAAAATCGTGGGTATGTACTCCGTTCCGGCCGGCAGCACCGTACTGATCGACCGTAACTGCCACAAATCATTAACCCACCTGTTGATGATGAGCGACATTACTCCGGTGTATCTGAAACCGACCCGTAACGCCTACGGTATCTTGGGTGGTATTCCGCAAAAAGAATTCACCAAAGAAGTTATTACCGAAAAACTTACCAAAGTTCCGGGCGCCACTTGGCCGGTACATGCCGTGATTACCAACTCCACTTATGACGGCCTGTTCTACAACACCGACAAGATCAAAGACACCCTGGATGTGAAATCCATCCACTTCGACTCTGCTTGGGTTCCCTACACCAACTTCAGCCCGATCTACAACGGCAAAACCGGTATGGGCGGTAAGCAGGTTAAAGACAAGGTAATCTTTGAAACCCACTCTACCCACAAACTGCTGGCTGCATTCTCACAGGCTTCCATGATTCACGTTAAGGGTAACCTGAACACCGCCACCTTCGGCGAAGCCTACATGATGCACACCTCCACTTCTCCGTTCTACCCCATGGTAGCCTCTACTGAAGTGGCAGCAGCCATGATGCGCGGCAACTCCGGTAAACGCCTGATGCAGGATTCACTGGAACGCGCCGTTAAATTCCGTAAGGAAATCAAGAAACACAAAGCCCATGCCGACTCATGGTATTTCGATGTATGGCAACCTGAAAATGTTGACAACATCGAATGCTGGGAATTGCATCAAACCGACAAATGGCACGGCTTCAAAGACATCGACGCCCAACACATGTACCTCGACCCGATTAAGGTAACTCTGCTTACCCCGGGCTTGGATAAAAACGGCGAGCTGGAAAAAACCGGTATCCCCGCCAACCTTGTTTCCAAATTCTTGGAAGACCGCGGCATCATCGTGGAGAAAACTGGTCCCTACAACATCCTCGTGCTCTTCAGCATCGGCGTGGACGACACCAAAGCCCTCAGCCTGCTGCACGCATTGAACGAGTTCAAGTCCCTGTACGATGCCAACGCCACCGTAGAAGAAGTATTGCCGCGCGTATTCAACGAATCTCCCTCTTTCTACCAAGACATGCGGATTCAAGAATTGGCACAAGGCATCCACAGCCTGATCTGCAAACACAACCTGCCTGAACTCATGTTCAGCGCATTCGAAGTGTTGCCGACTATGGTGATGAACCCGCACAAAGCCTTCCAGCTTGAGCTGAAAGGTCAGATTGAAGACTGCTACTTGGAAGACATGGTAGGCAAGATCAACGCCAACATGATTCTGCCCTATCCTCCCGGCGTACCGTTGGTAATGCCTGGTGAAATGATTACCGAAGAAAGCAAGCCCATCTTGGAATTCCTGATGATGCTGTGCGAAATCGGCGCCCACTTCCCCGGCTTCGAAACCGACATCCACGGTGCTTACCGTCAAGAAGACGGCCGCTACAAAGTTAAGATTGTTAAAGCTTAACCCACGCGGTACGGGGCTTCATGCCCTCGCAGCATAAACCAACCGGCCTGAATAATCAGGCCGGTTTTTTATATGCCGATATAGCTGGGCAAGCAAAGGCTACCTGAAATTTTAACTGCGCAGAAACCCTGCTGCGCCGTGCTTTCAGGTAGCCTCTCCCATACAAACTCCAACATCAAAACTTTCACATAAACTTTCAGGTAGCCTCTCCGTACGGAAAGGCTACCTGAAAGCGCAGCTTTAACCAGTCAAAACCAGTTTCTGCAAAGCTAAAAATCTGCTGCTACTAATCTTCGACTAAGGCTGCTGTCCGCGTACTGCCGTCCAAGCCGCGTCCAACCGGCGGCCGGCTTCTTCCAGCGTGGTATTTGATTGCTGCGCGGCCACATCCGCCTCATTCAATTGCGTTTGCAACTGCGTGATTTCCGCCTGTTTCTGCTGCAAAGCAGTTTGCGCCGCTTCCAAACGGGTGCGCAGCGTGTTCACACGGCTGCCGTTATCGGTTTGCGCCTTTAATGCTTCCTGATACGCCATCTGTGCACTCAAAAGCTCGGTTTGCGCCGCATCATCCGCCCAAGCTGGCGCAGCAGCGACCAGCAGGCACAGACCGGCCACAATTCCCTTGATCCGCATATTTTCTCTCCTTAATTCTGCAAAAATCACAAAGTTTTGCCACAGGCAATTTCAAACTGTTTACCGCCGGCCGAACCTTTCACCACCGGCTGGGCAGGCCGCCTGGCTGTTTCATATTGGTTGGTAGCCAGTTTGTTGCCTGAAGCATCCCACATATCCACCGCAGCCAAACGGCGGGTGCGCGCCTGGCAATCGAACTGCCATTGGTTGACCGCCGTTTTGAAATGCGGCGTGTTCACATAATGCTCGCGCCCCGCATCCGACACGGTAATCCGCTCGCGGAAACTAACCCGGCTGCCTTCTTTCCGAATGCTGGAAGTGTCTATTTCGTAACGCATATTGCCGTTCTGGCTCACGCCCACTTCTCTCCAGCTGCCGCCCAGGCTCGGCCCGCTGCTCATACTCGGACAACCCGCCAACACCAACACCGCACACAGCCCGGCCCATCTCTTCAGTTGCATAAAAATCCTTTCAGGTAGCCTTCAAACGCTATAAAATCCGCGCCATTATATCCAACAAATCCCGCAAACGGAAAACCACTCATGCCACAACCCTCCGCCCTCAGCATCCTGCGCGAAGTTTTCGGCTATCACGCCTTCCGTGGGCGGCAGGAAGAAATTGTGAACGCGCTGGCAGAGGGGCAAAATCTGCTGGTGCTGATGCCTACCGGCGGCGGCAAATCCCTGTGTTATCAAATTCCCGCCCTGATGAGGCGCGGGCTGGCCGTGGTAGTGTCGCCGCTGATTGCCCTGATGGACGACCAAGTGGCCGCCCTGCAGGCCGCAGGCGTGGCCGCCGCCAGCGTGCACAGTGGCATTGGCAGCAGTCAGGTGCAGCAGATTGCCGACACCATCGAGGCAGGCTACCTGAAACTGCTCTACGTTTCCCCCGAGCGTTTGGTAAGCGAACGCTTCCTGCGCTTTCTCGACCACACCGAAATCAGCCTGTTCGCCATCGACGAAGCCCACTGCGTGAGCCAATGGGGGCACGACTTCCGCCCCGAATACCGCCAGCTCGGCCTCCTGGCCGACCGCTACCCCACCATCCCCCGCATCGCCCTCACCGCCACCGCCGACGCTGAAACCCGTGCCGACATCAAACACTACCTCAAGCTGGAAAACGCCGCCGAATACATCGCCAGCTTCGACCGCCCCAACATCTACTACCAAATCATCGAAAAAAACAACGGCAAAAAGCAGCTGCTCGATTTTCTGCACAGCCGCCCCCACGGCGAAAGCGGCATCGTTTACTGCTTAAGCCGCAAAAAAGTGGAAGACACCGCCGCCTTTTTAAACGAACACGGCTACCGCGCCCTGCCTTATCACGCCGGCCTCACCATGACCGAGCGCAACGAAAACCAGCACCGCTTCACCCGCGAAGAAGGCCTCATCATCGTAGCCACCGTTGCCTTCGGCATGGGCATCGACAAACCCGACGTGCGCTTCGTCGCCCACCTCGACATGCCGCAAAGCATCGAACACTTCTACCAGGAAAGCGGCCGCGCCGGGCGCGACGGCCAGCCCGCCGCTAGTTGGCTGTGCTACGGCCTCAACGACTACTCCCTGCTGCGCGAACGTATCCAAACCGGCAACAGCAGCGACTTCCAAAAGCAAATCGAACAGCAAAAACTCGAAGCCATGTTTGCCGTGTGCGAAACCTCCAGCTGCCGCCGCGCCGCCCTATTGCGCCACTTCGGCGAAGAAATCCCCCCCTGCGGCCACTGCGACAACTGCCTGCACCCGCCCGTCCTCTTCAACGCCACCGAAAACGTGCAGAAACTCCTCAGCTGCGTTTACCGCGTCGGCCAGCGCTTTGCCGCCGGCTACGTCATCCACGTATTGCGCGGCAAAGCCGACGACTGGATTCGGCAAAACCGCCACGACCAGCTCTCCACCTACGGCATCGGCGCCGCCCTGTCCGACAAAGAATGGCGCGGCATCATCCGCCAATGCATCGGCCAAGGCCTGCTCGCCACCGACCCGCACAACTACCACGCCCTCATGCTCACCCAAGCCGCCCGCCCCGTGCTGCAAGGCAAGCAGACCGTGATGCTGCGCCCGCTCAAACGCGAAAAATCCGCCACCCGCACCCCGCGCGAACAATGGCTGCGCACCGAGCGCGAAGAACGCCTCTGGCAAGCCCTGCGCCAATGGCGCACCGAACGCGCCCGTGCCGACAATGTGCCCGCCTACATTGTGTGTGGCGACCGCACCCTGCAAGACATCGTGCAACAACGCCCCGCTAGCCTCACCGAACTGCAAAACATCTACGGCTTGGGCGAAGCCAAAATCCAAAAATTCGGCAGCGGTATTCTTGAAGTCTGCGCCCAATTCACTCAAGATGGCGACACCGAAACCGCCCTGCCAGATGCCTAAGCCAATTCATAAAAGGCTACCTGAAATTTCAGGTAGCCTTTTAAATGCGGACAACACGTTTCCAGCCAATTTATAGTGGATTAAATTTAAATCAGGACAAGGCGGCGAGCCGCAGACAGTACAAATAGTACGGCAAGGCGAGCCAACGCTGTACTGGTTTAAATTTAATTCACTATACCTTTGCCACACATGGCGCAGCCCATATTGTTCGGAGCAAGCCAGGCAATACCGGAGCGGCAAAACCAGCTAATTTAAATATAAAAACACAGGCTTTAATCAGATTTTATGTGGCACGAATCAACTATCTGGGGCACAAACCGCCCTGCTCATACAGAATGATTCAGGCTACCTGAAAGCAGTCTGGCGCTGCAAAACTCAGGCGAGGATATCTGCATTGTTCAGATGCGTACATCCCAGCCGCCTGCACAACAAAAAGGCTACCTGAAAACCATACCGCATAGTTTCAGGTAGCCTTTCGCGCAAAATCAAACCGCCCTGCAGCATGATGCCGAAGGGCGGTACTTCAAAAGCAAGCGGAAAACAAAACCCAGCTAAATCCCGCCCTGCGCCTTCACTTTTTCACCACCTTCCAGCTTGTTCAACGCAGAAAGATAGGCTTTGGCGGTGGCGGCCAGAATATCAGTGTCCGCACCCTGGCCGTTGGCTACGCGGCCGTTTCTGGCCAGGCGCACGCCGGTTTCGCCTTGGCTTTCCGTGCCGAAGGTTACCGCATTCACCGAATAAATCTGCAATTCGGCGCCGCTCTGCACCACGCTTTCGATGGCCTTGAAAATCGCATCTACCGGGCCGGAGCCGGTGGCTTCGGCGTGCTGCTCTTCGCCATCGGCACTGAACACGATTTCGGCGCGCGGCAATTCACCGGTTTCGGTAACGATTCGCTGCGAGATGAATTTATAACGATCAGGCGTGAGATTAGACATTTCATCCGATACCAGCACATGCAAATCTTCGTCAAAAATTTCGCGTTTTTTATCGGCCAGTTCTTTGAAGCGGGCAAAAGCAGCATTGAGTGCTTCCTCACTACCCAATTCAATGCCCAGCTCGGCCAATTTGGTTTTGAAGGCATTGCGGCCGGAAAGTTTACCCAAACTCAATCGGTTAGCCGACCAGCCCACCGATTCGGCCGACATAATTTCATAGGTTTCCCGATGTTTGAGCACGCCGTCTTGGTGGATGCCTGATTCGTGGGCAAAAGCGTTGGCACCCACAATGGCCTTATTGGGCTGTACCGGATAGCCGGTGATACTGGACACCAGTTTAGACGCGGGCACGATTTGGGTGGTATCAATGCCGGTTTCCAAGCCGAATAAGTCGTGCCGCACTTTCAGCGCCATCACAATTTCTTCCAAGCTGGCATTGCCCGCGCGTTCGCCCAGGCCGTTGATGGTGCATTCCACTTGCCGAACGCCTGCCTGAATTGCGGCCAGCGAGTTGGCCACAGCCATACCCAAATCGTTGTGGCAGTGGGTGGACCAAACCACTTTACTGCCGTTGGGTACGCTGCGGATGATGCTGCTGATGCGCTCGTACCATGCGGACGGGACAGAATAGCCCACGGTATCGGGGATATTGATGGTGGTGGCACCCGCATCAATAACTGCCGTGAAGATTTTTGCCAAAAAATCCAAATCGGAGCGCACTGCATCTTCTGCAGAGAATTCCACATCGTCCGTGTATTCTTTGGCAATTTTCACCGCTTTCACCGCTGCGTCGATCACCTGCTGCGGCTTCATTTTCAGCTTGTATTCCATATGGATGGGGCTAGTGGCGATAAAGGTGTGGATGCGCTTTTTCGGTGCGGGTGCAATCGCCTCGCCAGCCTTGCGTATATCGTTCTCCACCGCCCGCGCCAACGAGCAAACGGTTGATTCGGTAATGGTTTGGGCAATTTCGTGCACGGCTTCCCAATCGCCGGGGCTGGCTGCAGCAAAACCGGCCTCGATGACATCCACCCCCAACCGCTCCAACTGCCGTGCCACGCGCACTTTTTCTTCCTTAGTCATAGCGGCACCCGGAGATTGCTCACCATCGCGCAAAGTGGTATCGAATACCACTATGCGGCTATTGCCTGGCTGTGCCGGGGCGCGCTGCAAAGTAGGCTGCTGCTCCAGAAAAGCATTCAAATCCAACGGCCTGCCTTGCGCTTCAGCCAAGGCAGTCAGCCTTTGCAGCTGTGCCAACGGCAGCGAACCGCGTGTGCGCCATTTGTAGATGGCTGCGGTGGAGGCAGCCCCTTCAGGATCATGCTGGCGTAAGGCCTCGGCCAATGCGTTTACGCCACCGAAATAAGCAATCAGGAGATCAATATCAAGCTTCATAATGGACTTTCAGTCTAATTCAAACCGGTGATTTGCTAATTACTGGCATAATAGACATTCATGGACACAAAAGCAAGTAGAAATTATATGATGAACGCAAAAATAAGCATAATTTTATACTTATTGTCCACAATAACACACTTGTTGCACATATGCCTTAACCTTTCCCCGCACTTTAGCCACTTACTGGACATAAATGTAAAGAAATCGCTATAATTTAAAACAAATACAAAGGTTTTTGAAACAGAGGAGCTTGCTGCAATATAACAAGCAAACAGCTTGCTGCCGCTCAAAGTGGCAAGCTTTAAAAACCGGCCACGCGCCGCGATAACAAACAGATAACAAACACCGATTCTGATACCTACAGCCGAACAACTCCATCCCGCATAACCAAGGCTTCACTGCCTTGCCAAGTAAACTAGCAAAATAATTAGGGATGTAAAGTGTTTCGTGCCATTACTTGCGGGGGCAGCGATGTTCGATTTATCTCTTTCTCTTTCTTTCTTATTACTGGCTCTGTTGCTATGGCTGCTGGTGCGCCTGAAACAGCACCACCGCCAGCGCAAGCCGCTCACCACTCACGGGCATGACGATTGCAGTTTTTTCACCCGTGAATACCACCGCGACCGACAATAGCCCATTCTGTGGCAGCCGCGCGGTGCATATCTTGTTTTAACTCCGCTGAAGCAAATGCTTTCAGGTAGCCTCACTACAAAAAGGAATCCCATGCCGCATAGCCTCCGCCGGTCTATCTTCCGCAGCCTCGCCTTGGCCGCACTCTTGATTGCCCTGCCCGCCGCCGCGCAAACCCCGTCTGACGAATCACTCAACCGGCTGATTGATTTACAAAACCTGCCCGCCCAGCTGCGTACTGCCGTACCAGCCGCCACCGATTTCACCAACCAGGAAATCAACCGACAAATCAATAGCAACACCCGCCTGAGCCCCGAGCAGCGTGCCGCGCTACAACGTGCTTCCGAACAATATATTTCCGGCATGAACCGCGAAGTTTTCCAATCGGAAGAATTGCTGAACCAAATGCGCGAAATCAGCCGTGATGCCATGCGCCAAACCTACACGCAAGAAGAAGTGGACGCCATGATCACCTTCTACCACACACCTGCCGGACAGAGTGTGTTGAACAAACAGGGCGATTTGACCAAAACTATGATGCCGCCGATGATGCGCCTAATCAGCCAGCGTTACGAACAGGTAAGCCAGCGCCTTACCCCGCAGTTCCGCCGCGAAGTGAATCGTATCCGGCGCGAAGCTGGACGTACTGAGCCGCCACGCCACAGCAGCCGCGGCAAACGCCGTTAAACAGCCCGAACAGCACAACGGTACGGCAAATTTCTCCCTGCAAACCCTACCCCATCCAGCCACTGTGCGGGTAAAATACGGCCATGCCAACAGGCTACCTGAAAGCGAAACCTCTACGCAGTTAAAATCCAACGTAACGGCGTGTAGGCCATACCAAACTTTTCAGGTAGCCTTTAACACAGATAACCCACAAAAACATCCTAATCGAGTTCCCCATGCCCACCCTGTCCCAATTCCTCCAGCAACATCTCGCCGAACACCAACTGCCTGCCGAATTAGGTAGTGTAGTTTCCACCATCGTCCAAGCCTGCCAAACCATCAGCGGCCAAGTGCGCCAGGGCGCGCTCGCCGGTGTGCTGGGCGAAGCCGGTAGTAGCAATGTACAAGACGAAGCCCAGAAAAAACTGGACGTGATCGCCAACCAAATCTTGATTGACGGCCTCTCTGCCAACCCCGCCGTGGCCGGCTTGGCTAGCGAGGAAGAGGAGCAGTTTGTGCCAGCCAGCGATCAAGGCCGCTATCTCGTGCTGTTCGACCCTTTAGACGGCTCGTCCAATATCGACATCAATATTTCAGTCGGCACTATTTTCTCCATCCTAGAAAAACCCGCAGGCCCGCTTTCCGCCCAATCCTTCCTGCAAAGCGGCCGCGCCCAAGTAGCCAGCGGCTACGCGCTCTACGGGCCGCAAACCCAGCTTGTACTCTGCCTGCGCCACGGTGTGGCCGTGTTTACGCTGGATGCCGGCGGCCAATTTGTCCAAACCCAGCTCAACCCGCAAATCCAGCAGGCCACGCGCGAATTTGCCATCAATATGTCCAACCAGCGCCATTGGCAGCCGCCCATGCAGCAATACATTGCCGAATTGCTCGCCGGGGAAACCGGCCCCCGCGGCAAAAACTACAATATGCGCTGGGTAGCCAGCATGGTGGCCGAGATTCACCGCATTCTCATGCGCGGCGGCATCTTTATGTATCCCAAAGACGCGCGCGACCCGGCCAAGCCCGGCAAACTGCGCCTGATGTATGAAGCCAACCCATTGAGTCTGATCATCGAACAAGCCGGCGGCGCCAGCACCAATGCCCGCGAGAGCATGCTCGATATTCAGCCAGAAGGCCTGCACCAACGCGTGGCCGTGATTATGGGCAGCCGCGAAGAAGTGGATTACGCCACGCGATTGCACCAACAATAAACCCAAGGCTACCTGAAATAATTTTGGCTTCACCGAAACAGCCGCACGCAACAAGATATTGTTTTAACTCCGCTGAAGCAGATGCTTTCAGGTAGCCTCCCCTTAGTTTTTTAATCCAACATCGAACACACCATGCAAACTATCCGCGCCGCCGCCATCCAACTCGTTTCCCACACCGACCCCGCCGTAAACCGCCGCAGCGTCGTACAGCAAGTAGCCGCTGCCGCCCAAGCCGGCGCCGACTGGGTGCTGCTGCCCGAATACTGGTCGCTAATGGGCAGGCACGACACCGACAAACTCGCCCAAGCCGAACAATTCGGCCGCGGCCCGCTGCAAATCTTCATGGCCGAGCTGGCCGCCCGCCACCGCATCGTCTTATTCGGCGGCAGCATCCCCCTGCTCGCCAACGAAAGCGGCAAAATCATCAACAGCCTGCTCGTATACGGCCGCGACGGCCAATGCCTCAGCCGCTACGACAAAGCCCACCTCTTCAGTTACACCGGCATTGGCGAAAGCTACCGCGAAGCCGACACCATCGAAGCCGGCAACAGCATCCCCCCGTCTGTGGAAATCGACGGCTGGCGCTACGGCCAAGGCGTGTGCTACGACCTGCGTTTCCCCGAAATCTTCCGCGCCCAGCAGCCGTTTGACGTACTCCTCCTGCCCGCCGCCTTTACCTACACCACCGGCAAAGCCCACTGGCAAACCCTGCTGCAGGCCCGCGCCATCGAAAACCAATGCTACGTTATCGCCGCCGCCCAAGGCGGCCTGCACGACAGCGGCCGGCGCACCTACGGCCACAGCATGATTATCGACCCCTGGGGCGAAATCCTCGCCGAGCGGCCGGAAGGCGAAGGCTGGATCATGGCCGAACTCAAGCCGCAACGCCTGCACACCGTACGCAACCAACTGCCCGCCCTGCAGCACCGCCGGTTTTAAACAAAAAGGCTACCTGAAAAACCATTTCTTATTTCCAGGTAGCCTTTATCCGGCCATATAGGCTACCTGAAAACACACGGCAACCCCGTTCACAAGAAAGCAAACCATGCAAAAAATCGTCGTCCTCACCGGCGCTGGCATCAGCGCCGACAGCGGCCTGCGCACCTTCCGCGACACCGACGGCCTGTGGGAAGGCTACAAAGTGGAAGAAGTGTGCACGCCCGAAGCCTTCGCGCGCAATCCCCAGCTCGTGATCGACTTCTACAACGAACGCCGCCGCCAAGCACAGGCTGCCGAACCCAATGCTGCCCATCGCGCCCTGGCAGAGCTAGAAAAATACTATCAAATTCAAATTATTACCCAAAACGTGGACGACCTGCACGAACGTGCCGGCAGCAGTACCGTGCTGCACCTGCACGGCGAATTGAACAAAGCCCGCAGCAGCGCCGACGAAAACTATGTGGTCGAATGGACGGGCGACCAATCCATCAACGACACCGACCCGCAAGGCTACCCCATGCGCCCGCACATCGTTTGGTTCGGCGAAGCCGTGCCACTGATTGAAACCGCTGCCCGATGGGTATCGCAGGCCGATAAAGTGCTGGTGGTCGGCACCTCGATGCAGGTGTATCCCGCCGCCGGCCTGCTGGAATACGCGCCCTACGAAACCGAACGCTATCTGGTCGATCCGCGCCCGCCGAAAGGATTGGCAAACATCAGCATTATCGAAGCCAAAGCCAAAGACGGCGTACCGCAACTGGTAGACAAACTGATTACTGAAGCCGCACGACACTGATTGCCACAAGGCCGCCAGAAACATACGGCGGTTTCACCGAAACAAACCTGCTGTTTTCAGGTAGCCCCTCCTCCGGCAAAAGGCTACCTGAAAACCATAACCCTTTATTTCAAACACCACTTACCTAAAATACGCCCATGACCACCATCCTGCTTTACTCCTTTACCTACCTGGCTTTCGCCGTTGCCGCCGTGCTCGTCTCCAAAAAACTGGGCTTGGGTTCGGTGTTGGGCTATTTGATGGCCGGTATCGCCATCGGCCCGGTTTTAGGTTTTGCCGGCAAAGAAACCGAATCTATCCAGCACGTTGCCGAATTCGGCGTAGTGATGATGCTGTTTCTGGTTGGTTTGGAGCTGGCACCGCAAAAACTGTGGCAACTGCGGCACAAGCTCTTGGGGCTGGGTGGATTGCAGGTGCTGCTTTCTGTGGCAGCGATTGCCGGCATCACCATAGCCATCGGCAAAAGCTGGCAGATGGGCGTGGCCGTGGGTTGTATCCTAGCGCTCTCCTCCACCGCCATCGTGCTGCAAACCTACAGCGAAAAAAATCTGATGCGATCTCCCGGCGGACAGGCCGGCTTTGCCATTCTGCTGTTTCAAGACGTGGCCGCTATCCCGATGCTGGCACTCTTGCCGCTCTTGGCTGCCGGCCACCATCACCGGAGCGGCCCGCACACCACCAATCTGCTGGCCGACCAGCCCGGCTGGGTGCTCGCCGCCGTGAGCATTGCCGCTATTTTGCTGATTGCCGTAGGTGTGCGTTATCTGGTGCCGCGTATGTTCCGCTTCATCAGCAAAGTCCGCCTCAACGAAATGTTCACCATGTTCACCCTGGCCGTGGTGGTGGGCATTGCCACGCTGATGTCGCTCGTCGGCCTCTCCCCCGCTCTGGGCGCGTTCGTAGCCGGCGTGGCGCTGGCCAACAGCTCCTACCGGCACGAAATGGAAAGCCATCTCGAGCCCTTCAAAGGCCTGCTCTTGGGGCTGTTTTTCATCACCGTGGGCGCGGGCATGAATTTCACTCTACTGGCTAAAGAGTTCTGGGTGGTGGCTGCCATCACCTTAGCCACATTGGCGGTAAAAGGCATCATCCTCTTCATCCTCGGTCTGTTGTTCCGCCTGCCGCGCATGGGTAGCAAACTGCTTGCACTCAGCCTGGCGCAGGCCGGTGAATTCGGCTTTGTGCTGCTTACCATCGCCCGCCAGAGCCATGTGCTGCCGCGCGCCATGGCCGACCGCATCTCATTGGTGGTTGCCCTCTCCATGCTACTCACCCCGCTCCTGTTCATCTTCTACGACAAAGTGATCGCCCCACGCGGCATCGTGGAAGAAAACCAAGAGCGCCCGCACGACGTGATTGAAGAGGAAAACCCCGTCATCCTGCTCGGCCACGGCCGTTTCGGCCAGCAAATCAACAGCATGCTCACCGCCTGCGGCTTCCACACTACCGTGATCGACTACCAGGCCGACACCGTGGAAGGCCTCACCAAATACGGCAGCAAAACCTACTACGGCGACGCCACCCGCCCCGAGCTGCTCAATTCCATCGGCCTGGCACACGCCAAGCTGCTCATTATCTGTATCAGCAACCTCGAGCATGCCACCTCAATCGTGGAATTCGTCCACCGCCACTACCCCAACCTGCCCATCATTGCCCGCGCCCACGACCGCATCCACGCCTACCACCTGCACCATGCCGGCGCCAACTACATCATCCGCGAAACCGTAGACGCCGCCATCCGCAGCGGCCGCCTCGCGCTGGAAAAACTCGGCATCAACTCCGAAAAAGCCCAAGAGCTCAGCGAGTTCTACGCCGCCCGCGACCGCTACCAGATGGACAAAATGGCCGAGAAATACACCCCCGACCTGCCCGTGTTCGCCAACGAGCCCCTGCTCCAAGCCGCCCGCGAAATCGACACCGAAACCGCCCAAATGATGCAGGCCATACTGCGTGGCGAAAGCGTAGAATGGCAGGAAGACCCCGAAAGCTGGACCCGCCTGAAAAAAGGCCTCACCTAAACCACTGAGCCTGCCATGCCAAGTAAAATCGACCTCCGCCGCCACTTCCGACGCCAACGGCAAAGCCTTACGCCTGCCGCACGTCAACGTGCCGAGAAGCGCATCAACAACCTGCTCAAAGGCTACCTGAAACGCGGCAAACGGCTGGCCATCTATTGGCCCATCGGCAGCGAGCTGCGGCTCGACAGTCTCGCCGCCGCCGCCCGCCAACGCGGCACCGAGCTCTACCTGCCCTACATCGAACCACGCCGCCAACGCCTGTGGTTTACGCCCTTCCCGCAACAAGGCCGCCCCGAACGCCGCCGCCAAGGCAAGCTGAACATTCCCCAATTTGCCGGCCGCAAAATCCGCATCCACAACCTGCATAGCATCATCATCCCCCTAGTCGGTATCGACCGGCGCGGCTACCGCCTCGGCCAAGGCGGCGGCTTCTACGACGTTACCCTCGCTGCCACCCGCCACCGCCTCTGTCCGCGCAAAATCGGCGCCGGTTTCGCCTGCCAGGAAACCGACATCCTGCCCGCCGAAGAGCACGATATGCAGCTGGACGACTGGGTGTGCGAAAACGGCATCCGGCGTTTCGGCAAAACGGCCGATGGGCCGCGCTAGCTAAAAATGGATACAACAAAGGCTACCTGAAACTTTAGCTTCGCAGAAACTTCGCTGCGTGGCGTTTTCAGGTAGCCTTTTTATTGAACTATGCACCAAAATTTTCAGGTAGCCTGCATTCGATATAGCAGGCTACCTGAAAATCCGTTTACAGTCCGAAAGCTATTTCGCCTCCGGCGCCTTGGCAACGGACACCGTGGCGGGGCGCAGCACGCGGTCGTGCAGGGTATAGCCCTTCTGCATCACGTTCACGATGGTGTTCGGCTCTTGCTCGCTTTCCACGGTTTGGAAGGCCTGGTGGCGGTGCGGGTCGAGCTTGTCGCCGGGCTGGGGCAGGATTTCTTTGATTTGAGCCTGCTCGAAGGCACGCTTGAGCTCGGTGAGGGTCATCTCCACGCCCATTTTCAGCGCATCGAAATTGCCGCTTTGGTCGAGCAGCGCCATTTCCAAATAGTCTTTTACTTTCAACAGCTCTTCGGCAAATTTCTTGGCGGCGAATTTGTGGGCGGCCTGGATTTCTTCCTGATGGCGGCGGCCTAGGTTTTGCAGCTCGGCCTGATGGTATTTGTTGATGTCGGCCAGCTCGGCTTCCAGTTCGGCCACGCGCTGTGCCAGCTGCTCCGGCGTAGGCTCGGCAGCAGCTTCAGCATTGGTCTGCGGCTCAACCGCTTCGGCCTGGGCTTCCTGCTGCGGGAGTTCAGTTTCGGGGTTTTGGTGTTGGTGATGTTGATGATGAGACATGAAAATTCCTTTGAAAGAGAGCTTTTGCCCTGCCAAATGGGGCGGAGCGGCCGATTTTCAAGCGAAAAGGCGGCGGCGGGCATAATTATTTTGCCGCGGCTGTCAGAAACGGCATGCGCCGCTCGTCTATATAAGCAAGCCTGTGGCGGCAAAGTTAATTTCATCAATCGCTTTGTTAAATTAAGCCCATGGCGGGCAAGTTACTATTTCCTTATAATCCGCGCACATTTTTGTGCCCTTGTTTCAACTTCGTTGAAGCTAACGCTTTCAGGTAGCCTTTATGTTTAAAAAATTGATTCAATCTTTCATCCTGCCCGTGCTGTTGTGCTCCGGCATGGCGGCGCATGCAATCGATGCCGGCCAGCTGCTGCCGGCGGAGCAGGCGTTCCGCCCCACGGTGGCGGCGGGCGAGCAGGATGTGGCCGTGCAGTTTCAAATTGCCGACGGCTATTATCTCTATCAAGAAAAAATCCGCGTAGAAACCGAACCATCCGGCCTGCTGGGCACGGCTGAGTTTTCGCAGGGCAAGGAAAAGGAAGACGAATTTTTCGGCAAGCAAACCGTGCACTACCACCAAGCCGTGGTGAAACTGCCCTTCCAATCTGCCGCACCCGCCGCCTACCGCCTCACGCTCACCTACCAAGGCTGCGCGGATGCGGGCGTGTGCTATCCGCCGGTAACCAAAACGCTGGAAATCAAAGGCGCGGGCGTGTATGGCGACACAGCCGCACCGCCCGCCGGCGGCAGCAACCGCTTCACCGCGCCGCAAGACGGCGCGCCCGCTGCCAGCTCCGTGCCGCAGCCGCGCAAAAGCCCGTTTAGCTTGTCGCGCGACACATTGGGGGCAAACCTGCTGGCTTTTTTTAGTTTCGGCATTGGCTTGAGTTTTACCGCCTGCATGTATCCCCTACTGCCCATTGTGTCGGGCATCATCGTGGGAGACCGTGCCAATGCCGGCAAACGCCGCGGACTGATTTTGTCTTCGGTTTATGTGCAGGGGCTGGCGCTCACTTATGCTGCCGTGGGCGTGCTGGCCGGGCTCACTGGCTCGCTACTCACCGTGTGGCTGCAACAGCCGTGGGTGGTGCTTTCTGCCGCCGCGCTGATTGTGGTGCTGGCGCTGGGCATGTTCGACGTGTTTACCATCCAACTGCCCTCCTTCATTCAAAGCTACTTCCAACAACAGAGCAGCAAGCTGTCCGGCGGCAAGATGGCTTCCGTGTTTGTGATGGGCATGCTCTCGGCGCTGATTGTCGGCCCCTGTGTGGCGCCGCCCCTGGCCGTGGCCTTGGGCTATATCGGCCAAACCGGCGATGCCGCACTGGGCGGCCTGGCCTTATACAGCATGGCGCTGGGCACCGGCGTGCCGCTGGTTCTGGTGGGCACGTTCGGCGGGCACATCCTGCCTAAGGCCGGCGCGTGGATGAACGGCATCAAACATGCCTTCGGCATCATCCTGCTGGCCGTGGCCGTGTATCTGGCCGCCCCCTTCCTGCCCTATGGCCTGACCGTGGCACTTTATTCCCTGCTGTTGGTTATCCCCGGCGGCCTGCTGTTGGGCAAACACCTGCGCAACCGCCAAATCAAGCCGTTGGCTATGGGGCTGGGCAGCCTCCTACTCACCGTGGGCGTGTTTTTCGCCGTACAGAGCGTGCGCATGCAGCCCACCTTCCTGCACCAGGCGCTCACCGTGTTCCCGCCGCAGCAAACCGCGCACCGGGTATTCACCGCGCCGCAGCAACTCAACAGCGCCATGCAACAGGCCTTGGCCAGCGGCAAGCCGGTGGTGCTGGATTTTTATGCCGACTGGTGCGCCAGCTGCAAGGAGATGGAACACAAAACCTTCAGCCGCCCCGAAGTGCAGGCCGCCGTACCACCTGATCGCGTATTCAAAATCGACCTCACCGACAACACGCCCGAGCAGCGCGCGCTGTTGCAGGAATACGGCCTGCCCGGCCCGCCCGGTATCTTCGTTATCCATCCCGACGGCCGCCGCAGCAGCCCGCTGATCGGCTTTACCGAGCCGGCGGCATTTATCGAATGGTATCGGCAGCAGGTTTCCTGAGGCCGGTTGGGATAAGAGCAAAGGCTACCTGAAAAATTTCAGATAGCCTTTTTAATGTGCAGTTTTAATATGCAGCCATATTTTCAGGTAGCCTGAAATTTTGTGGCTACCTTCAACATAAAGAAGCAAGCCAAATGCCGGCATGGCAACACCAGCCACACACCACACAAAAGGCTACCTGAAACTTTTCAGGTAGCCTTTTCTATCACGCAGCAGCCTTATTCAAACGGGCGCACCGGCATCCCGAACATCGCGCGGGCGGTGTTCAGCATCTGGCAGGAGAAGCCCCATTCGTTGTCATACCAAGACAATACTTTCACCATATTGCCGTTGGAAACCTTGGTCAGCGTGCTGTCGAACACGGAAGCCTGGGTGGTGTGGTTGAAATCGGAAGACACCAGCGGCATGATGTTGTAGCCCAGCACGCCTTTCAGGCAGCCTTCGCTGGCGGTTTTTAGCATCGCGTTGATTTCTTCCACGCTGGTATCGCGGCCGGCTTCAAAAGTTAAATCCACCAGCGAAACGTTGATGGTGGGCACGCGCACGGCGAAGCCATCTAGTTTGCCTTTGAGCTCGGGCAACACCAAGCCCACCGCTTTGGCAGCACCGGTTTTGGTGGGAATCATGTTTTCCACCGCGCTGCGGGCGCGGCGCAGGTCTTTGTGGCCCACATCAGTGAGCACTTGGTCATTCGTAAAGGCGTGGATGGTGGTCATCAGGCCTTTGGCAATGCCTACGCCCTCAGCCAGCACTTTGGCTACAGGCGCCAGGCAGTTGGTGGTGCAGGAAGCGTTGGAAACGACAGTCATCTCGGGGGTGAGTACTTGGTGGTTCACGCCATATACAACGGTGGCATCCACATCATCGCCACCAGGCGCGGAAATCAACACCTTTTTCGCGCCGGCCTGAAGGTGTGCCGAGCTTTTTTCTTTGCTGGTGAAAGCGCCGGTGCACTCCATCACCAAATCTACACCCAGCTCTTTCCACGGCAGCTGGGACGGATCACGCTGAGACAGGAAGCGGATTTTGTCGCCGTTCACAATCAGATGGGTTTCATCGTGCGACACCTCGGCGGCAAAGCGGCCGTGCACGGTGTCGAATTTGGTAAGATGGGCGTTGATTGGCAAATCGCTGCCAGTATTGATGGCGACGACTTCAAATTGGTCGCGCAGGCCGTATTCGTAAATCGCGCGCACCACCTGGCGGCCGATGCGTCCATAGCCATTGATGGCAATCTTCAAGCTCATGTTTACACCTTTCATGAATTCCAAAAAACCCCGCGCCAAACAGCCCGGGCAGACACAAAATAATAAAGCGCATTATAGCGGTTTTATCCGCCAAACTACAGCCGCCAAATCCTAAGGGGCTACCTGAAAACATAATTCTGCCGTTCCCCCCTTTACTTTTCTCTGCCGCAAGGTTAAAAAGGCGGTCTCATTTCATTCACACTTCTTTACCAATCAAGGAGCAGTTATGCAAAAAGTAGGATTTGTCGGCTGGCGCGGTATGGTCGGCTCGGTTTTGATGCAGCGTATGCGCGAAGAAAACGATTTCGCCCACATCCCCGAAGCCTATTTCTTCACCACCTCCAACGTAGGCGGCAATGCCCCCGATTTCGGCCAAGCCGCCAAAACCCTGCTTGATGCCAACAATCCCGCCGAACTGGCCAAAATGGACATCATCGTTACCTGCCAAGGCGGCGACTACACCAAATCCGTGTATCCCCAACTGCGCGAATCCGGCTGGAACGGCTACTGGATCGATGCCGCCTCCGCCCTGCGCATGAACGACGATGCCGTAATCGTACTCGACCCGGTAAACCGCAACGTAATCGATGCCGCCCTGCAAAACGGCGTGAAAAACTACATCGGCGGCAACTGCACCGTTTCGCTGATGCTGATGGCCCTGGGCGGCTTGTTCCAAAACGGCCTGGTGGAATGGGCTTCCAGCATGACCTACCAAGCCGCCTCCGGCGCAGGTGCCAAAAATATGCGCGAACTCATCAGCGGCATGGGTGCCATCCACAGCAAAGTAGCCGCCGAACTGGCCGACCCAGCCAGCGCCATCCTCGATATCGACCGCAAAGTATCCGACTTCCTGCGCTCACCCGACTACCCCAAAGCCAACTTCGGCGTGCCGCTGGCCGGCAGCCTGATTCCGTGGATCGACGTAGACTTGGGCAACGGTCAATCCAAAGAAGAATGGAAAGGCGACGTTGAAACCAACAAAATCCTCGGCGGCAGCCGCCCAACCATCGTGGAAGGCCTGTGCGTACGCATCGGCGCCATGCGCTGCCACAGCCAGGCCATCACCCTGAAGCTGAAACAGGATCTGCCCGTATCCGAAATCGAAAGCCTGCTCACCGGCGCCAACGATTGGGTGAAAGTCGTGCCCAACACCAAAGAAGCCAGTATGCACGAGCTCACTCCCACCGCCGTTACCGGCACACTCACCGTGCCCGTAGGCCGCATCCGCAAGCTCGTCATGGGCGGCGAATACATCAGCGCCTTCACCGTGGGCGACCAACTGCTCTGGGGCGCGGCCGAACCGATCCGCCGCATCCTGCGCATCGTATTGGGCAATTTAGATTGATTTAACTTGCCCTGAAACAGCATTAAAGGCTACCTGAAAACAGTCATGGCTGATTTTCAGGTAGCCTTTATATTGTTGCATCCCCTTTCAGCAGCCCGAGATCTTTGCGGCATCAGGCTACCTGAAAACGATGTTTCGGCGCAGTAAAAGTAGGTTGGGTTAGCCACAGGCGTAACCCAACACAAAGAGTATCCGATTGTTGGGTTACGGCTTGCAGCCTAACCCAACCTACATCTAAAACGATGTTTCGACGCAGCCGGAGCTGAGTTTCTGCGAAGCTAAAACCCAGCCCCGTTTTGCGCTAAAATACCCGCTTTCCATTCCTCCATAAGGCCGCCCGCCATGCCCCAGCAAACCGCACACTACCTCAAAGACTACCGCGCCCCCGAATATCTGGTGCCGCACATCCGCCTGAATTTCGATGTGTATGACGACCATATCGCCGTTACCGCCGAACTTTCCATCCAGCCCCAGCCCGATGCCGGCGGCACATTGGTGCTGCAAGGCTCGGCCGAGCTGGTTTCCCTCGAGCTCAACGGCCAAAGGCTACCTGAAACCACCTACACTCTAGAAAACAACACCCTATCCATCCCGAACGTCCCCGCCCAACCCTTCAAGCTGAGCGTAGCCACCCGCCTTTATCCGCACCAAAACAAATCCCTGATGGGGCTCTACGCGAGCGGCGGCAACCTCTACACCCAATGCGAACCGGAAGGCTTCCGCAAAATCACCTACCACCCCGACCGCCCCGACGTGATGGGCATCTACACCACCCGCATCAGCGCCGACCGCGCCCGCTTCCCCGTGCTGCTTTCCAACGGCAACCGCATCGGCCACGGCACGCTGCCCGACAACCGCCACTGGGCCGAATGGCACGACCCCTTCGCCAAACCCAGCTACCTGTTCGCCCTCGTGGCCGGCGATTTGGTGTGCACCCGCGACAGCTTCACCACCCGAAGCGGCCGCCAAGTGGCGCTCGAATTCTTCACCCGTGCCGAAGACGCCGGCAAAGTGCGCTTCGGCATCGAATCGCTCAAACACGCCATGCGCTGGGACGAAACCCGTTTCGGCCTCGAATACGATTTGGATATTTTCATGGTGGTAGCCGTGGGCGACTTCAACATGGGTGCGATGGAAAATAAAGGCTTGAACATTTTCAACACCGCCTGCGTACTAGCCGACAGCCGCACCGCCACCGATGCCGATTTCGAGCGCGTGGAAGGCGTGATCGCCCACGAATACTTCCACAACTGGACCGGCAATCGTGTTACCTGCCGCGACTGGTTCCAGCTCTCGCTCAAAGAAGGCCTCACCGTATTCCGCGACCAAGAATTCTCCGCCGACCGTGCCAGCCGCGAAGTCCGCCGGATTGAAAACGTATCCTTCCTGCGCGCCCACCAATTCCCCGAAGACGCCGGCCCCACCTCCCATCCCGTGCGCCCCGCCAGCTATGTGGAAATGAACAATTTCTACACCCTCACCGTGTATGAAAAAGGTGCGGAAGTGGTGCGCATGTATCACACCTTCCTCGGCGAAGAGGGCTTCCAAAAAGGCATGAAGCTTTATTTCCAGCGCCACGACGGCCAAGCCGTTACCTGCGACGACTTCCGCGCCGCCATGGCCGATGCCAACGGCTTCGATTTCGAGCAATTTGCCCTGTGGTACAGCCAGGCAGGCACGCCGGTGCTGGATGTTTCAGGTAGCCTGCAAACCGGCAACCGCTTCGTGCTGAACATCCGCCAAAGCATCCCGCCCACTCCCGATATGGCCGCCAAACAGCCGATGATGATTCCGCTCAAAATCGCCCTGTTCAGCGCCGACGAAGACACCTTCGGCCAGCCCGTCCCCTTCAGGCTACCTGAAAACGGACACACGCAAACCGAAGCCGTGCTCACCCTGCGCCAGGCCGAAGAAAGCGTTGCCCTACAATTTGAAGGCAACTATCAACAAGTCGTCCCCTCTCTGCTGCGCGGTTTCTCCGCCCCAGTAAACCTGCACTACGCCTACAGCGAGCACGAACTCTCCGTGCTGCTCGCCTGCGACAGCGACCCCTTCTCCCGCTGGGAAGCCGCGCAAACACTCTACCGCCGCGCCATCGCCGCCAACGAAGCCGCCCTGCTTTCAGGTAGCCCCCTGCCCGAGCACCACGCCCTGCTGCAAGCCATCGACTACGTTTTGCGTGCCGACATCAGCGCCGCCTTCCAAGCCGCCCTGCTCGCCATTCCCAACGAAGCCGAACTCTGGGCCGGCCGCCAAAACATCGATCCGCTCATCGTCCACCGTGCCCGCGAAGCCCTGCTCGATTTGATTGCCGCACACTTCGCCGACCAATTCGCCGCACTCAATACCGAAGCCCGCCACATGGAAGAAGAACAATCCGGCCTCGCCGAGCCCTACGAATACCGCCCGCAGCAAGCCGGTTGGCGCGCCCTGCGCAACGCCTGCCGCGCCTTCATCCTGCGCGCCCGCCCCGGGCACATCGAACAAGTGGCCGCCAACTACAATCAAATGGCACGCAACATGACCCACGAATGGGGCATCCTCAGCGCCGTCAACCACAACGATCGCCCCGAGCGCAACCGCCTGCTCGAACAATTCGCCGCCAAATTCCACAGCGACGACCTCGTGATGTGCAAATACTTCAGCCTGGTTGCCGCCAGCCACCGCGCCGACACCCCCGCGCAAGTGGCCGCCGCGCTCGAACACCCCGCCTTCAGCCTGGAAAACCCCAACAAAGCTCGCGCCCTGCTCGGCAGCTTCAGCCGCAACGTGCCGCACTTCCACGCCGCAGACGGCAGCGGCTACGCCTTCCTCGCCGGCCAAATCGGGTGCATCGACCGCTTCAACCCCCAAATCGCCGCCCGCCTCGCCCAAGCCTTCAACATCTGCGCCCAGCTCGAACCGCAGCGCCGCAGCCTGATGCGCGCCGAGCTGCAAAAACTCGCCGAAAACCTCGCCCTCTCCAAAGACAGCGGCGAAATCATCGGCAAGATTTTGCAGGCTTCCGCATAAGGGGGAACACAACAAAAGGCTACCTGAAACTTTCAGGTAGCCTTTTGTTGTGCCGAAAACGGCTATCAAGCCTTACGCGGCTTCGGGCAATTCGAAGATTTCGCGCAGCAGTTTTTTGTAGAAGGCAAAAGCGGTGAGTGCGCCTTGCAGGCCTTGTTTGCGTTCGCTATCGGAAATGTCCAGATTGTTCAGCTGCTCGGCAAAACGGCGCCAGTGTTTGCCCCGGCCGTCGGCGTGCGGGCCGAGGTGGCGGGCACCGTGTTCGGCGTTGTAGCCGAGGTTGTTTTGCGCATCTTTAAACAAGAAGGCGGCACCCACGTTGGAGCCTTCGGCGCAATAGAGCCAGCCCAATGCTTCTGCGCCTTCCGGTTTGGGAATAGGCAGGGAAACGGCTTTTTCGGCAGCGTTCAGATCTTGCAGGTCGAGGATGACGTCATCGTAGCGGGCAAGCTCGGCCAGGCCGGTGATTTTTTCGTTGAGCTGCGGGTTTTTGTAGATGTCGTCCACAATTTTGTGGAACACGGCTTGCAGCTGTAGGAAGCGGATGTAGTTTTCGGTGTTGTCGAAAGGTTTAACCGACATCACCAGCTCGTCCACGCTGTCGTGGGTGGTGCGGCAGTTTTCTTTCAGGTATTGGTTGAACGGGATTTCTTGCATGGTTTATTTTCCTTTGTGTGTTGGCGACATGATTTTCAGGTAGCCTCCAAAGAAGTGCAGAGGCTACCTGAAAACATAAGCTTCAACGTAGTTGAAACAGTTTCCTTACTGCCAAGGTTTAAAACTTGGCTTCGATAATAAGGCCGAAATTGCGGCCGGGTGCGCTGAAACGCTCAAGGCCGGCATGGGCGCAGCCATCGTGGTGGGCAACGCCGCTTCGGTCGGTACAGTTATCCACACGGTTTACTGTGCCGAATTCGCGAATGCTGCGCAGGGTTTCCCAAGTGTAGTAATGACGGTTGAACAGGTTGTAAATGCCCGCGCTAATCGTTACATGTTTCCTAAACTGGTAGCGGGCGGTTAAATCTACCAACCAGATATTGCTGCTGTGGCGTGCATAAGGGAAAACCCTGCCCGTATTGTCGTAGGAGGCGACGGTGTCTTCCGGTTTTTTACGCGCAAAATAGCTAACGTTCAAATCCACGCCCCAACGGTTATCCGGCTGCTGGTAACCGATACCGATCACGCCGTTAAACGGCTGGATGGCGTTAATCGGAATATTGCCGTCAGCTTCGCCTTTGGTGTAGTTCGCGGCCAAGGTGGTGTACATACCGGCGGGCAGGCCGATGCTATCGAGATTCCAGCGTGCTTTCAGCTCCAAACCTTTGATCTCGGCTTGAGAACGGTTCACGTTTTGGTAAACGTCGGCGTATTCGCGGTTGCTTAAGGTTTTTCTGGTGTAGTCCCAGGTCATCACCTCTTTGTAGCCGCGGTTCACGAAATCAATGAAATCGGTGTAGCGGGTGCGGTAGCCAGAAAGGCGTACATGCCCCCAGTTGCCGTGCACATCGATGCCCAGCTCAACGTTTTTGGAACGTTCGGCCTTCAGGTTCGGATTGGGTTCGACATAAAACAGGGTGTTGGGGAAATAGAACCACATTTCATCGGTGGTGGGCGCGCGGAAGCCGGTGCTGTATTTACCTTGCAGGGTAACCGACGGGCTGATGTTCCAATCCAATGCGGCCACATAGCTGGGCGAACTGAAGCGTGCCTGTTGGTTCCACAGGCCTTTGGCTTCAAGCTGGCCTTTCACGTCGGGATTGAAACTTTCCGTATCCAGGGTGTGCATTTTGGTGCGGTCATAACGCACGCCGAGGTTCAGCTTAAAGCGGTCGCTAAAGCGCAATGTGTTGTTCCAATAAAGATTCGTGTTATTGGATTGAGTGCTGACCAAGAATTCTTTTTCATCACGGTCGGAAGCCAGGCGGTCGGGATAGAAAACGTATGTCCAATAACTGGTGTTGCTATTGGTGTTGCGCTTGCGCGATCCGCCCACGCCGTAGGCCATATCCCACGTCAGGCTTTTGCCAAAATCGAAATGTTTTTCGGCAGCCACTTTGAATTGGTCGGTATCGTAATTCAGGCTGCGGCGGATGAAATAGTTTTCGGCATTCCGCCCCATTCGTTGAATGTAATCTTGCTTGGGAATATCCCAAGTCAGGGTGGTCATGCGGATTTTCTGTCTGTCGAGGCTCACTGTCAGCTTGTTCCACGGCCCCCATTCCAGCAGGTTTTCGTATTCCAAGCCAACGCGGCGGCGGTAGGCCACGTCTTGGCGGTAGCGGTAGCTGGTGCTGTCATAAGCACCAAACAGATTAGAGAACTCATCCGTTTCCCGATCCTGTCTGGAGGTTTCGTAAATACCGCTCAGATAGTTGCTGTCGTTGAAGTGATAGCCGAGGCGGAACAGGTCGGCATGATCTTCAGTGTTTTGCGGGTCAGGGGTGCCGCGTGCCACGCCGCTATATGTTGTATTACCAAATTGGTAGTTGTTATTGAAGCGCAGATTGACGTTTTGGCCTTCTTTATGGTTTTTGGTTTCGTGCCCGTTACGCACAGTGCCCACCACCAAGGCATCAAACCCGCCCAGCCGACCGGCAGCGGTAATGCTGGCCAACCATTGTTCGGAGCGGCTCAGGTAGCCGGTTTTCATGCCGACATGGTATGGCTTATCTTCATCCACATAATCGCGCGGCGATTTGGTGCGGTAAATCACTGCGCCGCCCAATGCGCCGCTGCCGGCGGTGATAGAATCAGCGCCTTTGCTGATGGTTACCTCGCTCATGTGCTCCAATTCGGCAGCGTTGCGGTTGGTGTTGAAGTTGCCATATGCCCCAAACAGTTCTTGGAAAGCAGAAGAAGAGCGGCTTTCACCTTGGTCGAGGCCGTCCACTACGATGGCTACGCGATCTTTATCCACGCCGCGGATACTGAAACCATTGGAGCCGGCACGGCCGCCTTCGGCCACACTGATCCCTGGATCGTAGCGCACCATATCGCGGATGTCCTGCACCATTTCTTTATCCAGCTGCTCGCGGCGGATGCGTTCGCGGCCAAGCTGGCGCGGCGCATGCCTGCGACCTTGGATTTCGATGGTTTCCAATTGGGCGGAACCGGCATCGTCCGTTTCGCCCGCTGCCCAAATCGGAGCAGAGAAGATGCTGCACAGAGCCAAGAACAAAATGCTTGGCCGGTGTTGATGGATATGTGTTTTCATGATTCTGTTAGCGAATTGAAAATGGAATAAAGGCTGCCTGAAAATCGAATTAGGGATTAACGGGGGTTAAATCTGTGGCCGTGGTATCCGGGTCGCGGCGAGTATCGGTGGCTGAACCACCAAATACGCTGTCGAGGCTGCGGTTGCCGTTGAAAGTAACCTTACCGCCGATTTCCGTACCGGCCGGGTCGTACCAACCGCTCTTACCGTAGAAGCCACCGTTCACTTGGCCGCTCACCCCGCCGGAAGAGGCTGTGCCGCTGAAGGTATTGCCGTTTACAGTAACATCGTTGAAATCGATGTCCGCACCAAAATCGGCATTGCCTTTAATCGTGCCACCCACTTTTCCGGTGTTGAAATTAACGGTTAGCAAAGAATTAACCCGTTTAGCAGGGTTGGTATCAGTGTTATAGGAAGAGGCCACAACCGAACCGCCTTTCACGCGGAAGGCCCAAACTTCGTAGGTAGCTTTGCCGGTGGGTGCGGTGGCGCCATTGCGCTTCTGCATGTCCGCCGTGTTGGCCAATATGCCGCCCGCGAATAGATCGGTTTGCCCGTCGGCACCAATCCATGCGCCATAACGCAGAGACTGCAGGTAGCCTGCGGGGAAATTAGCATCACCGTTTTCACAGCACACCAGCAGCTTGTTACCATCGCTTGAGGTTTGCGGCTCCATCTTGGTGGGTTGGTTTTTATCGGGCGTAAAACGGCTGGAGAATCTTGGCGGATTAGTGAACCCATCAAAGGCATAACTTTTACCGTTTGGCGCCTGATAGATGAATTTGTTTTCAGACGACGGCGTGCCCCAATACTCCACATACCACGACACATAACGCAGCTGCCCGTTACCGGTTTGGAAGGTGGTGGGCGTTTCGCCTGTGCTGGCCGGGCCAAGGATTTTGCTGGAGTCGGCCGGAGTCAGCGGCGGTACAGGAGCGGTACCGTCTGGAATGGTTACCCCGCCACTGCCGGCACATCCTGCCAACGCAGCAGCCACAGACAAAGATAAAATCAGGTGTTTCATGCTTACTTAAATCCTGCCATTCGTTAAAAAGAATGGTAATATATCTCATTTTTATAAATAAGAAAACCGCTTTATTTGCACGAAATATCTAAACTTAACGAAACCTTATCTATTATATTTCATTATTTTCAAACAATTATTTATCATATGCAGATGAAAACGAGTGCGCTTCTGATTATTTTTACGTTGTGTACAGCACAACACAGTTGGGGCAATACAACGCCGGAACAGGATCAGAAGCGTTTTTTGCAAACGGGGCAGCAGCAGTGGCTGCGACAGTTGGAAAACAACGCGCAAATGCCTGCAGCCAAAGATGGGCAGCAGGCCGCGCCGGTGCTTACACAGCAGGATTTGCTGGCACGGCCACAGCTCTTGGCGCGGATGCTGGTGCAGGTGTTAAACGGCCCGCCGCAGCCGGAATTGTTGGCGGATTTGACTTCACTGTATGCGCAAACGCCGCAGCCAGACATGGTGTTGCTGCGGCGTGCACAAGGCATGCAGGCTAGATATGCGGGCGACTATGCGCGCGCAGTGCAAATTTATCGGGAACTGGTGGCAGAAGAGCCGCAGGATGTGCGCATCCGCCTGGATTTGGCGGCCATGCTGGCAGAAGATAAGCAATGGCGCGAATCGGCACAGCTATTTGAAACTGTGCGGAGCGAGCCGGAAGTGCCGGCGGAAGTGCAGAATAATGTGCAGCATTATCTGAACCATATTGCCAAACAGCAGCAGTGGCAGTGGAGCGGCGGGCTTTCGCCCTCGTTTGATAACAATGTGAACAACGCACCGCCGCCGCATTGCAGCCCGTTCGGTTGCAGCCGCGAACGCGCAGAAGATGCTGTGGGCGTGGCTTACAGCCTGGGTGTGGCGAAAAACCAGCCGCTGGCCGGGCATCATAACTTGCACGTGCAGCTGGATGTGAGCGGCACCAATTATTATTGGAGCAACAAATCGGCCTACGACAGCGCCTACGGCCGTTTGGGTGCGGGCTGGCTCTGGCAGGATGCGCGGCAGCGGCTGTTGGTGATGCCGTTTTACCAATTCCAGCTCAGCGGCACCGACAACTGGGATGGCCGCAAACCGCAAAACAACCACACGCTGAAAATGCACATGTGGGCGCACGCCCCCGGGCTGCGCACGGAATACAGCCGCCTGCTCACCCCGCGCTGGCAGCTGCACACCGCACTGGATGCCTACCGCCAGCACTATCGGATGGATACCAAAGCAGAAATGTATAACGGCTGGTATTTGGGCGAAAGCATTTCCCTGGCTTGGCGTGCCACAGCGCGCAACACGCTGTATGCCGGGCTGAATTTCAACCAGATGCTGCCGGAACAATCCACCCTGAGCGGCAAGCCGAACAATGCCGCCTACCGCCGCCACGGCATCGGCGCCGGTTGGATTCATGATTGGGACGCACTGGGCGGCCTCTCCACCCGGCTCAACGTATCCTTCGCCGAACGGCGTTTCCGCGGCACCGCACTAAACATCACACCGCAAGGCTTCCCGCGCGAACAACGCCGCGACCACGAAATCCAATACTCCGCTTCGCTGTGGCACAGAAACTGGACCATCCTCGGCCTCACCCCGAAGCTGAATTTCTCCTGGCAACACACCCGCAGCAGCCATGTGTGGGCAGAACGCAAAAGCCGGCAAGTGTTTGTGGAATTGGAAAAGCAGTTTTAACAAGAAGCTACCTGAAAGTTCTAGCTGCATAGAAACTATACAGCATGATGTTTCAATTCATTGAAACCACACTTTCAGGTAGCCCCAATTCCCCGCCCTGCCTGTGCTATGATTCGCCTCCCATCCACACCACACAAACCCTACCATGACCACCCTGCAAAACGATACCTTCCTGCGCACCCTCGCCAAACAGCCTGTTTCCCACACCCCGGTATGGCTCATGCGCCAAGCCGGGCGCTATCTGCCCGAATACCGCGCCGTACGCGCCCGTGCCGGCGGCTTTTTGGATTTATGCAAAAACACTGAGCTGGCCACCGAAGTAACCGTCCAACCCATCGACCGCTTTGGCCTCGATGCCGCCATCCTCTTTTCCGACATCCTCACCGTGCCCGACGCCATGGGCTTGGGCCTCTATTTTGCCGAAGGCGAAGGCCCCAAGTTTGCCCGCCCACTGCAAAACGAAGCCGATATTGCCGCGCTGCAAGTGCCCGATATGGCCAAACTGCGCTATGTATTCGACGCCGTTTCCTCCATCCGCCGAGCACTGAACGGCCGCGTGCCGCTGATTGGTTTTTCAGGTAGCCCCTTCACCCTCGCCTGCTATATGGTAGAAGGCGGCGGCAGCAAGGAATTCCGCCAAATCAAAGCCCTGCTCTACCGCCGTCCCGAGCTGCTGCACCACATCCTCAACATCACCGCCCAATCCGTAACCGCCTATCTGAACGAACAAATCGCCGCCGGCGCCCAAGCCGTGCAGATTTTCGACACCTGGGGCGGCCTGCTTTCCGACGCCGCTTTCCCCGAATTCAGCTTGGCCTATATGCGCCAAATCATCAGCGACCTTACCCGCGAACACGAAGGCCGCCGCGTGCCCGTTATCCTGTTTACCAAAGGCGGCGGCCAATGGCTCGAACTGATGGCCGAAAGCGGCGCCGACGCGCTCGGCTTGGATTGGACGGTAAACCTCGGCCAGGCACGGCAGCGCGTGGGCGGCCAAGTGGCGCTACAGGGCAACTTCGACCCCGCCGCCCTGTTCGGCACGCCCGAATCCGTCCGCGCCGAAGTGCGCCGTATTTTGCACAGCTACGGCGAAGGCAGCGGCCATGTCTTCAACCTCGGCCACGGCATCAGCCAGCACACCGACCCGGAAAACGTAAAGGCGCTGGTGGATGCCGTACACGAATACTCCGCCCGCAGCTGAGTCTAAGCCGGTAACTTGTTTTCACTCCGTTCCATTCAGCCAATATTTTCAGGTAGCCTCAAGCTATTTAGGCTACCTGAAAATATCAACCACGCTATAGAGCCTCCTCAGCTTCATCATCCGCATCGCCCCGCTTCCCGCCCACCGAAAACAGCGTAAAATACGCCCTCCCATCCCACTCAAGGATTAGACCATGCCACACCGCAACACGCCCACGCACACCCAGCCGCAAGGCGAGCTCCTGCTGCGCACCGTAGCCATGCCCAGCGACACCAACCCCAACCAAGACATCTTTGGCGGCTGGATTATGTCGCAGATGGATTTGGGCGGCGGGATCTTGGCTGCCGAAATCGCCCAAGGCCGAATCGCCACCGTGTGTGCGCAAGAAATGAACTTTATCCGGCCGGTGAAAGTCGGCAACGTGGTGTGCTGCTACGGCCGTTGTGTGCGCGTAGGCAACACCTCGCTGCAACTAAAACTCGAAGTGTGGGTGAAAACCCTGATGAACGACCACGTTACCGAAACCCGCGAGCTGGTAACCGAAGCCATGTTCACTTATGTGGCCATCGATGCCCAAGGCAACCCGCGCCCGGTGCCGAAGGAAAACAACCCCAAACTGGCCGGCTTGCTGTAAGTACTTGGGGCTACCTGAAAATCTTTGTACTGATTTTCAGGTAGCCCACCATCCCGCGCCGTGCAGCCATGCCCAACCCGCTCCACCCATACCATGCAAACGGTTTAGGCATTGCCGTGAAACGGCCAACACAAAAAGGCTACCTGAAACTGCATCCGCAGAATTTTCAGGTAGCCTTTTTCGCTTGCTAGCCGACACCGCCGACTTACCCCGACACATCCGCCCAAGTCAGCCCGAAGCGTTGCAGGTATTTGCGCAGGCGGTCGCTGTCGTTGGCGGTGGCGCGTTCCAGCCGCGAAACGTTAAACAGGGCGCGGCCGGCGGCAGCCATGTTGTGGTGGCGGCGGCATTCGGCGATGACGTGTTGCAGTTGGACGCGGTCGAACAGGTCGAGGGTTTCGGCATCGATTTTGGCGGGCAGTCCGTCTGAAAAAGGGTTTTCCGCATCGTCCGCATCTGTTTCGTCCGCCCACAGCCATTTCAGACGGCCTATTTCGGCTTCAACCAATTCCGTTTGTATCCTGCCCTGCGGGGCAAGCGTGGCCAGGCGCATGATGCTGGCGGCAAGGTCGCGGAAATTGCCGCGCCATCGGGCTTCGCTTGAATGGGCGAAGGCAAGGTAGGCGGACAGGGCTTCTTTATTGAAACGGGTGGCGCGGCCGAGTTCCTGCGAGGCGAGCGCGAGCTGGTGTTCAATGTTCGGCTCGATGTCTTCGCGACGGTCGGCGAGCGCGGGCAGCGGGTAGTTCCAGATATTGATGCGGGCAAACAGGTCTTCGCGGAAGCGTCCGGCGCGGATTTCCCGCCGTAGGTCGCGGTTGGTACCGGCAATCAGCTGGAAGCTGCTTTGCACTTCCTTGTCGCTGCCGACGGGATAAAAATGTTTTTCTTCAATGGCTTTGAGCAACATGGCCTGTTCGTCCAAGCCCAATTCGCCGATTTCGTCCAAAAACAACACGCCGCCGTCGGCGGTTTTCAGGTAGCCTTCGCGCTTTTCCGCCGCGCCGGTAAATGCGCCCTTTTTATGACCGAACAAGGCGGAAGCCGCACCGTCGCCGCGCAAGGTGGCGCAGTTCACATCGACAAACTCGCCTTTAATCAGATGGCGCGCTTTTTTCAATTCAAAAATCCTGCGTGCCAGCATCGATTTGCCCGCGCCGGTAGGGCCGGAGAGTAGAATCGGTGACGGGGAATGCAGCGCGACTTGTTCGATTTCCGCAATCATGCGGTTGAAGGCGGCGTTTTGGGTAGAAATGCCGCTTTTCAAGTAGCGCACCGCATCATCGCGCACGGCGGCAAGACGTTCGGCAAGCACGTCGTAACGCGCCAAATCTAAATCGATGATTTCATAACCGCCGACATCGCCTTTTCCCATGCTGCGTTTTTGATTTTTCGGCGGCGCAGTCTGCAACAGCACGCCGGGAATTTGGCGCGATTCCACCAATAAAAATAGGCAGATTTGCGCAACGTGTGTACCCGTGGTGATGTGTGTGAGATAGGTTTCCTCTTCAGTATCAAACGTATAGCCCGCTGCCCAATCGTGCAGCTTGGTATAAACCTCGGAAAAATCCCACGGGTTTTCCAGCTCCATAGGCACGAGATTGACAGCGGTGTGCGGCGACACATCTTGAATATCGGCTTTAACATGATCCGCCAGCTCGCGGTATTTCTCCGCATAAAACAGCTCCATGCGGTCAATATGAAAATCCTGGCGCTGATTCATGGCGACGTTCGGCCGCCACTTCAACCAACGCCCTTGGCCGAAACCGCTGTCCAATACCGTACCAAGAAAGCTGATAGCGACGTTTTTTCTACTATTCAATTTTCTATCTTTCTATCTTTTTAGATATTTTTTTAGTATTCTACTCCTTCCGCAGCAAAAGGCTACCTGAAAATATCTTATCTTTATTTTCAATCAATTAAAAATAATTTTTGCCATTTTCCTCATATTTGGCACAGCTATTGCGATATAGCTATCAAGCACCCAGGCAAATGCCGGAGGAATTACAGCCTACTAAGCTCGAGGTCGCGGGTTCGAATCCCGCTTCTGCCGCCAACGATGGCAGAGTAGCTCAGAGGATAGAGCGCGTAACAATTTCTCCACCTCTAGTTGCCGAAGTGCCCCCTACGGGCGAATGCCGGCAGGATTACATTGTCTGGAAACAGCGGGTTCGATTCCCGCCGCCGGAAACGGCGAAATCCTGCCAATCTAGCCGCCCACCTTTTTTCGCGGCATGGAAAAACAAATGCCTTGGAAACTACATTGGTCGCAGGTTCGAGTCCTGCCCCGCTCCAAGCGGGTAGCTCAGTCTGGTAGAGCGGTTAAACGTTTCCCAAAAACTCGTTGTTTGCTGTGCCGCCCCTTATCAATACTTTCAGACGGCCTGAAGGAGATATAGCCATGACCGAATCATTCCATATCGCCTATCAACTGCACGATGCAGGCTGGGCAAGCGTTACCGTGAAATATGGCGAAGAAAGCCATCAGCAAGCCGTTTCCTATCTGCATGATTCGCTGAAAGATTTATGCAATTTAGCACTCGCCCTGCAAAGCGGTGCCAGCATCACTGAGGCGAAAGTCCTGTTTTTAGACGAACCCGGCGAACTGGCCTTATTGGTATCTGCAGCCGAACAAAGCAACGAAGCCGAAGTGAGGCTGATTTATTCGGACGACTGGTTTTTCAGTTTCAACTTCAATCGCAGTCCACAACAAACCTTATGGCACGGCAAAGTGGCCCGGTATGAATTGGCGGAAAACATCCGTCTGATTTTAGAAGATATTTATCTGAATATCGGCGAAAAAGAATATTTGGAAAGATGGGTAGAACATCCTTTTCCGAAAAAAAGCTACCTGAAACTGTTCCGCCTTTAAGGGAATAGATATGAACACTTGGCTAATCATCAGCGTCATCGTTTTTTCGACCATGATTTATCTGTCCTTCCAAAATAGCCGCAGCCGCAAACGCGAACAGGCTTGGCGGGAACAGACTTTTCCCGAAGCGGAATGCAGTTTGATAAAGGAAGGCTGCCGTTACGACATCGCACTTTCAGACGGCCGCACCTTCCGCCAAGCCGAAATACTCGGCACGGCGCAGGGCAAAGAAGCAGATTTTCTGTTCGGCTATGGAAGCATGCTTGTACTGCGTCTTTCAGACGACCGCAAAGCCTATGTGCGGCAGGCATGTATCCGCTGCATGATTGAAAGCGAAAGGTCGTCTGAAAGTACAGCTTCAATGAAGTTAAAATCAATATTTACAAGTTTTACGGGCGGATGCCGGCAGGATTACATTGGATAAACAATCGTCGTACTAATAATACGAAGCAGGAATCCTGCCACAGCCTAGCCGCCCCCCTCCCCCTTTTATGGAGGTAGGCGGATGCCTGAAGAGATTACATTAACCTTCCACGTTAAAAAACCGTATCCCTTCAAATATTAGCCGCCGCGTTGCCAACCATTCGAGGTCGTCTGAACAGTTCAGACCGCCCAAAACCAACAACACGAAAGGAAATGAAAAATGGCCAACACCACCTTGTTCCAATCCGTTAAAACCCGTTTGACCGCTGTCGACACACATAACGAAGCAGGCGGCATCGCCTACACGCTGACACCCAAACAACAGCTCGCCCAGCTTGCCGCCACCGGCTGCCTGAACAGCACTTACTACGCCGATGCGCAAGACCAGCTTGAGCAAGTATTGGAATTGGCGGAAAACCTGGATGCCGAGTTTATCGCCAAAACCGCCGTGTACGCCCGTCAAAAAGGCTTCATGAAAGACATGCCCGCGCTGTTGCTTGCCGTGTTGGCGAAAAAAGACGTGAACATGCTTGCCCGCGTATTCGACCAAGTGGCGGACAACGGTAAAATGTTGCGCAACTTCGCGCAAATCATCCGAAGCGGCGCAGTCGGCAGAAAATCCTTCGGCAACCGTCCGAAAAAACTGATGCAGACCTGGCTTTTGACCGCCACCGAAAAACAATTGTTGAACGCCGCTATCGGCAACGCCCCGTCGCTGGCGGACGTGGTCAAAATGGTGCATCCCAAACCGCGTGAAGCATGGCGCGCTGCATGGTTTGCGTGGCTTATCGGCAAACCGTACGACCGCGAAGCATTGCCGCCCATCACACGCGCTTTTGAAGACTACAAACAAAGCCGCCAAGGCGCATTGCCCGACGTTCCGTTCCAAATGCTCACCGCCTTGGAATTGAACAGCGGCGACTGGGCGCAAATCGCCCGCAACGGCTCATGGCAGCAGGTTCGCCAAAACCTGAACACCTTCCTGCGCCACGATGTGTTTGCCAAAAACAAAAACATCAAAATGGTGACAGAAAAACTGCGCGACAAAGCCGCCATTCGCCGCGCCCGCGTCTTGCCTTACCAATTGCTGACCGCGTATCAGGCGACATCCGAACAGATGCCGTCTGAAATCCGCGAAGCACTGCAAGATGCGATGGAAACCGCCGTACAAAACGTACCGGCCATCCGAGGCAAAGTCGTGGTTTGCCCGGACGTCTCCGGCTCCATGCACAGCCCGGCCACCGGCTATCGCGGCAGCGCGACCAGCAAAACCCGCTGCATCGACATCGCCGCGCTCGTGTCCGCCGCCATGTTGCGCACCAACCCGCAAGCCCGCGTAATACCGTTTGAACAAATCACGGTAAACGTGCAGCTCAACCCGCGCGACAGCATCATGACCAACGCCGAAAAACTCGCCAGTATCGGCGGTGGCGGAACGGCATGCAGCGCACCGCTCGCCATGCTGAACCGCGAAAAAGCCGATGTGGACTTGGTTGTCATCGTGTCCGACAATGAAAGCTGGGCAGACCGCGAACAACAATGGGGCGGCAAAACCGGCCTGATGAAAGAATGGGACATCCTGAAACAACGCTGTCCCGAAGCCAAACTCGTCTGCTTGGACATCCAGCCCTACATCACCGCACAAGCGCAAAACCGCCGCGACATCTTGAACATCGGGGGTTTCTCCGACCAAGTGTTCACGCTCATCGGCTCGTTCGCCGAGCACGGTATGGGCGAGGATTTCTGGGTGGAAGAGATTGAGAAAACCGTGCTGGCGGCAGTGTGCTAGTATTTTTCAGGTAGCCTTTGCCGCACGGTGGAGGCTACCTGAAAACCTATGTGCAACACCCGCAGCACAGGCATTTCCACTCTTCATTCGATATAGTGAATTAAATTTAAATCAGGACAAGGCGGCGAGCCGCAGACAGTACAAATAGTACGGCAAGGCGAGACAACGCTGTACTGGTTTAAATTTAATTCACTATACCGTTATAAATTTTCAGGTAGCCTCTTATCCAAAAGGCTACCTGAAATTCCGCAGGGGCAGGTTTAAAACCTGCCCTCCTTTATTCACGCAGCTCAATGCCGCCGAATTTCCATTAGAAAAATGTAATTAACCATCATTTTTTCATTCGAAAAAATGTATTCATCATCTATTTTTTCATTAGAAAAAATGTATTCCCACCTGTATAATGCCAAAAAAACCGGCTATTAGGACTCCCTATGCAGCGCAGAATTATCCAAGCCTTAAAAAAGTGGAAACTCAAGCCCAACCGCAAACCCCTGATTATCCAAGGGGCAAGGCAGGTTGGAAAAACATGGGCGATGAAGCATTTCGGCGAAACCTGTTTCGCCCAAACCGCCTACATCAATTTCGACCACAACCCACGCATGCAAACCCTGTTTTCAGGCGATTACGACATCGGCCGCCTGCTGCTCGGCCTGAAAATCGAAAGCGGCGTGGATATTCAAGCCGAAGATACCCTGCTGATTTTTGACGAAATTCAAGAAGTGCCGCAGGCCTTGGCATCGCTCAAATATTTCTACGAAAACGCACCGCAGCTCCATATTGCAGCGGCAGGCTCGCTCTTGGGCATCTCCCTGCACCATCAGGTTTCCTTTCCTGTTGGCAAGGTGGATTTCCTACCGCTCTATCCGATGGATTTTCATGAATTCCTCACCGCGCTTGGGCAGCAGGATTTGGTGCAGCTCTTGGAAATGTGCGATTGGCCGCTGATTGCCGCCATGAAAAGCCGCTATATCGAGCTGCTGCGCCAATATTATTTTGTCGGCGGCATGCCGGAAGCGGTACAAACCTTTATTGACACGCAAAATTTCAGCGAAGTGCGCCAAATCCAGCGAAACCTGCTCACGGCCTACGGGCAGGATTTCTCCAAACACATTGCCGACGGTCACACCGTGCAGCGCGTGCGTGCCTTATGGCATGCCATCCCCGAGCAGCTTGCCAAAGAAAACAAAAAGTTCATCTATGCCCACCTGCAAAAAGGCGCCCGCAGCAAAGACTACGAAACCGCCCTTCAATGGCTCAGAGACAGCGGGCTGGTACACATCGTGCCGCGCATCAAAAAGCCGCACCTCCCCCTCACCGCCTACCAAGACAACGCCTTCAAACTCTACGGCTTAGACGTAGGGCTGCTCGCTGCGCAAAGCGGGCTGGATGCGGGCACTCTGCTGGAAGGCAACCGCATTTTCACCGAATTCAAAGGCGCGCTCACCGAACAATACGTTTTGCAGCAACTCATTGCTTCGCAAGATAATCCCGTTTTCTACTGGGCAAGCGAAAAAGGCACGGCGGAAGTAGATTTCGTGTTGCAGCGCGGGCAAGGCGTGATGCCGATTGAAGTGAAGGCGGAAGAAAATTTAAAAGCGAAAAGTTTGAAGGTGTACGCCGAGCAGTTCAAGCCCGAACAGGCGATACGTTTTTCCATGGCTGATTATCGGGAGCAGGAGTGGATGACGAATGTACCACTATATAGCGTAGACGCGTTTTGCAATGAAAAATGAACAAGGCAGGTATTTCCCCGCCGGCTATTTGAAGGCTACCTGAAAACCGTTTGCACAAAATTTTCAGGTAGCCTCTTATCCAAAAGGCTACCTGAAAGCATCAACTTCAACAAAATTAAGGGCTGCCGGCGATTACTCTTCCAGCCTTACCACCTGATCTTTCTCATCTCTCGGCAGAATCAGATTCAGCACCACCGCCATAATGCCGCCGGCGGCAATCGCGTTGCGGAACACTTCCGGTAGTGCCTTAAATACTTCCGGCTCAAAAGCCACGCCCAAGCCGATGCCCACCGAAGTAGCCGCAATTACGGCCTCGCGGCGGTTGATGCCATGGGTCATGATGATGCGCACGCCGGCAATCGCAATCAGGCCGAACATCAGCACCATCGCCCCGCCGAGCACCGGCGAAGGAATGGTGGTGAACACGCGCCCCACCACAGGAAACAGCCCGGCCAGCACCAAAATCACAGCAATATAACGCCCCACATGGCGCGAGGCCACGCCCGTCATTTGGATTACGCCGTTGTTTTGCGCAAACGTGGTGAGCGGCAGCGAGCCGAGCGCCGTGGCAATCACCGACACCAGCCCGTCGGCAAACACCCCGCCGCGCAGCCGTTTTTGAAACTCGTCGCCCTCATATGGTTGGCCAGACACCATCGCCGTGGCCGTGAGGTCGCCCACCGCCTCGAACACGCTCAAAAGATAAATCGTGCCCGCCACCAAAAACGCGCTCCAATCAAAGGCAAAGCCATATTTAAACGGCACAGGCAGCGTGAACAGCGGCGTGTTTTGCAACGGCGAAAAATCCACCATGCCCATCGCCAGCGCGGCAATATAACCCGCCACCAGCCCCACCGCGATGCCGCTCATGCGCAAAAACGGATTGCGCATACAGTTGAATAGCAACACGATGACCAACACAAAACCCGCCAAACCGATATTTTGCACCGAGCCGAAAGCATCCGTGCCCTTCGCGCCGAAACCGCCGCCGAAATCAGTGATGCCGATATCAATCAGGCTCAAGCCGATCAGCAGCACCACCACGCCGCTCACCGTGGGCGTGATCACCCGTTTCAGATAAGGCAGCGCCCAAGCCGAAGCGCAAATCAAAAACGCCCCGGCAAACGACACGCCCAACAGCGTGGACAGCATCGCCGACTCGCTCAGGCCACCTTCGCGCATGCCCAAACCCAGCGAAATCATCACGCCCACAAAGGAAAAATTCACCGACTGAATCGAAAGCAGCCCCGAGCCCACCGGCCCGAAGCGGCTCACCTGCAAAAACGTGCCGATGCCGGAAGCCACCATCGCCATCGAAACCAAATAAGCCGTGGTTTCCGCAGGCAATTTCAGCGCGCCGCCCACAATCAGCGCCGGCGTAACCATCGGCACGAAAATCGCCAACAAATGCGTTATTGCGCTCAACAGTGCATTGGCAAATGGTGGCTTATCTTCCAGCTTATACACTAAATCCGCCTCGGCGGCGGCTTTCATATCGGCATCAGCCATGATTTATTTCCCTGATAATAAAAGGATTAGCAACTCCCAAAGCCGCCGTGAAATAGCAGCCTCGGCTCAAATTTGGGCGCGATTGTAATGCTTTTTACACAAATAGCGCAAAGCAGGCGTATTCCGTTTTTCAGGTAGCCTTATAATTCATAGCTATATTTCTATAAATACTATCTATAAAACTATATCTTTCACCATACATACTAATCATCTGCCTACCGATAAAAAATAGTCCCCCGTAATATCAATCCATTAGACAAACAACTCGCTGCTTGGCACAATCCATGCTAAACAAATCATATTGTTAAAAAGGCTACCTGAAAGCACCCATGCCCTTGCTCCACCTAGAAACCCTACCCCACACCGGCCTGCCTGAATGGCAACACCGTCAACGCTGTGCTGCCATCAGTCGCTTCCACGAGCTCGGCGGCGTGCTCGATTTCCAGCAATTCGCTTACACCACTGCCGCTGCCAACGAGGCCGAACACCGTGAATACCACCTGGCCACCGCCAACCACACTCTGCATGCCGTTCTCGCCGAGCGCAACGCACAGGCCATGCAGCGCGCAGCCCGATACCAAGTGCCCACTCCCGCCGCGCTGGCCCAGCATTTCAGCCTGCAAGTCGATATGGGGTGCAAAATCAGCGCAGCCGAGTTCTACGGCAACCAGCTCGATTTGCAGCACACCCGCCTCATCGTGCGCGGACAAGGCAGCCAATTCGGCCGTTTTCTCTATCATGACAGCGAAACCGATGTCGAGCACACCATAGCCAGAGAGACGCCCAGCAGCGCCTTCTGCCATGCCTTCCTCAATCCACCCTACCCCGCCCGCTTCGGCCAAACGGCCCGCGAAATCGGCGAATATTTCCTCGACTTCTGCCGCCAACTGTTCGGTAGCCTGAACCACATCGAAACCTACGCATGGAACACCAATTGTTCCGACTATTTTGCAGACGGCCGCGAATGGTGGGGCACATACTTCTGGACCGTATACAGCCCGCAAACCCGGCTCTACACCGGTATCATGGGCTCAGCCACCGACTAATTAAACACAAAGCAACAAACTTTCAGGTAGCCTCTAATCCTCCCCCAAGGCTACCTGAAACTGCCAACCAAACAAACCATGACTGCCCTCACCCAACTCTTGCTCCAAGCCTTTCCTGCTGCCTACCAAGCTGAAGCCGGGCAGCTCTTGGCCCATATGCAACACCCCCGCTCCCCAAGCCCCTCCACAGAGCCGGACAAACTGCTGCTAGGCGGCCAAACCATCCGCCTGATTCGCCGGCAATACGGCCTCGCCATCGCCCGCCGCCCCGAATCACTCAACCCCATCCAACACGCCATGTTCCACTGCCTGCACACCCGCCACCACGACGGCCATGTCCGCGAACAACACTTCGCCGCCCTGCTTGCCCCCGACCAGCCCGCCTTTGTTGCCCCCTTTGCCGCCCAGCTGCTCGGCGAATACGTTTTGCCCATTCAAGAGCAAGTGTGCACCTTTTTCCGCCACAACCGCGCCATCCTGGCCGCCTTCTTGGCCGAAAACCCTGCCTACTGGCGCAAACAGCAAAACCGCATCCGCAGCTATTGGCACTGCTACCACCGCCACCAATACCCCGACTGGCCAAGCTACCCCATTAACCGGCTGGCGCAAGAAATCGATGCCGAAGTAAAACGACATCACCGCTCTTTTTCAGGTAGCCTGTCCTGAAAGGCTACCTGAAAGCGAAGCTTCAACACAGTTAAAATGCAGTGCAGCAGCGTTGCTGCGAAGTGAAAACAAACCGACAAAAGAAAGACACGCAACCATGCAAAAATTCATCTTAATCCGCGGCCATCAAGGTTCGGGAAAATCAACTTTCGCCGAACAAAAAGCCGCCGAGTTTGCCCAACAATATCCCGATGCCGAAATCGTCCACATCGAAAACGATTTACTCATGACCGACGAAAACGGCGTGTACCGCTGGTCGGGCGAGGCAGTGGATAAGGCACAGAAGCGCGGTAATGCCTTGATGACCACAACTTTGAAACTCGGACGCCAAAATCCGAATCGCAATATTTTGATTATTAACTCCAACACCAACCAAAAGGCTTCGCGTTGCCGTCACTTGTTGGATCAGGCGAAGAAGAGCGGATTCCAAACGGAAATCTACCGCCTGCACAACTTCTATCCCAACCTGCACGGCGTGAAAGAGCGCGACGTGCTGGCCGCCTATGTGAAGCTCAATCAAAACCCTGTGCCCGACGAAATCCACATCGAAGCCGTGCAGCCGGCCAACGCGGAGCAGTTGGCAAAAATCGAGCGAATGCAAGCCATCGAGCAGCACGCCCTGTCGTTTGACGAAGCGCAGCAAACCTTCGTAACCGAACACTATCTGCAACATGGCAGCCGCAACTTTACCGCCAAAGCATCCAAACGTTATCCCGAATTGCACGTGTTGAAATACGCCCGTAGCGTGTTCTACAACAACCGCTTTGATGATGCTTTGCTGGAGATGCGCGGTTTGATTATCGACGCGCACAACCACATCATCGTGCGCCCGTTTAAAAAAGTGTTCAATTATTCGGAACGTATCGCCAAAGGCAGCCGTTATCCGATCCGCATCGGCGACGAGCGATTGGTGGATGCGGTGGTAAAAGTAAACGGCTTCCTCGGCTGCTGCACTTTCGTCTCGCTTCCAAGCGACCACCCGTCGCACGGCGCAGCGTTTGACGGCAAAGTGCTGTATTCGACCACCGGTTCGCTTGATAGCGCGTTTGCGGACATGACCGCCGCACACTGCGCGCAATACGAACCCCTGTTCCGCGCTTATCCGAACCATACTTTTTTGTTTGAAATCACAGACGCGAAAGACGTGCACATCATCCGCGAAGAATTGGGCGAAACCTTAATCGGCTGCATTGACGTGGCGACAGGTCGTCAATTTACCGAAGCCGAATTGGACGAAATCGGTAAACAATACGGCATCCGCCGCCCCGAAACGCTGAAAAACATCACGTTCGGCGAGCTGAAAGGCCGTCTGAAAAACGTGGAACACGAAGGTTTTATGGTGTTTGATGCCCAAACCGGCGAAATGCTGTTCAAACTCAAATCGCCGTATTACCTGATTTCCAAGTTTCTGGGACGAAGCAACGAAGGCAACATCGGACGCAAGCTCGACAAACGCCATGTCGATGAAGAGTTTTATCCGCTTATCGACCACATCCGCGACCATCGTCAAGCATTCAACGCTATGCCGGAATTGGATAAGATCGCGTTTATCCAAGCATTCTTGCGCCAGTTGTGAGAATGGCTGGTAAAGAAAAGGCTACCTGAAGCAAAGCAGCGCAGCTTCTGCGAAGCTAAAGTTTCAGGTAGCCTTTTGTGCGTTTACGGTTTGCAAGCCCGTCAAACACCGCGTTCGAAGGCTTCGATCTCGCCCACCTTCGGCGCATAGCCGCTGGAGGTGTCGTGGCGCAAATCCAACCAGATGTTTACCAGCGCCCAAGCGGCGGGGGCGGCGATGACGTTTTGCCCCATGCAAAGCACTTGTGCGTTGTAGTTTTCCACCGAGCCGCGCAGGGTGAGCAGGTCGTGGGCGGTGGCGGCACGGATGCCGCGCACTTTGTTCGCGGCAATCGCGGTACCCACGCCCGTGCCGCAAATCAGAATGGCGCGGTCGGCGCGGCCGGCGGCTACCTCCTGCGCGGCGGCAAAAGAAAGCTGCGGATAGGTGCCGTCTGGCGACGACAAATCCACCAGGCCCGTCACACGCGGGTCGTGTTGCAGATGCGTTTTGAGTGCGTTTTTCAATTCAACGCCGTTGGCCGGCGCGGCAATCACGAGTTTCATCAATCGCTCCTTATTCTGATGTGGGAAATGCAGCCAGTATGCGCCGCTTGGCTGATGCTTTCAAGCCGTGTGTTGCTTTCAGGTAGCCTTTTGGAGTAGCGAACCGCTCTTGATAAAATCCACTATAATCCCTGCTTTCCACGCCCGCCAAAGGCTACCTGAAACATGCCCGCTTCCCCGCCCGATATGCCGAGCAGCCCCGGCATCGCCACGCTGTTCGGCCAGCCGGTTACCGACCTGCCCGCCGACCTTTTCATCCCGCCCGATGCGCTGCAGGTGGTGCTGCACAGTTTTGAAGGCCCGCTCGATTTGCTGCTTTATCTTATCCGCAAGCAAAACATCGATGTGCTGGATATTCCCATGCTCAAACTCACCGAGCAATATCTGGCCTATATCGCGCAAATGGACGAGCAAAACCTGGATTTGGCCGCGGAATACCTGCTGATGGCGGCGGTGCTGATTGAAATCAAATCACGCCTGCTCCTGCCCGCGCCGCCCGCCGCCGAAGATGAAGACATTGCCGACCCGCGCGCCGAATTGGTGCGCCGCCTCTTGGCCTACGAGCAAATGAAGCTCGCCGCCGTAGGTTTAGACGCGCTGCCCCGCGTCGGCCGCGATTTCGCCTGGGCGTATCTGCCGCTGGAAATCGCCACCGCCGCCAAGCTGCCGGAAGTGCGGCTGGCCGACCTCACCCAAGCCTGGCTCGCCATCCTCTCCCGCGCCGGCCAACGCCACAGCCACACGGTGGTACAGGAAAACGAAGCCCTTTCCGTGCGTGCCACCATGAGCCGCATCTTGCGCCGTCTGCAAGACGGCAGCTGCCGCTTCAGCCGATTGTTTGAGCCGGAAAGCGGTGTGGCACAAGTGGTGGTGAGTTTTATCGCCCTGTTGGAGCTGGTGAAAGAAGGGCTGGTGCGCCTCACGCAGGAAGACGGCGCTTTTGGCGATATTTTGGTGCAACTGCCTGGTGAAGCAGACGAAACCGCCGTGCTGCAAGGCGAAGGCGATGATGAAAACCAATAGCAAGGCTGGCTGCACATACAGCAATACGGTTTTCAGCCAGCCTTGACAAGGCCTCCTGCCAGTCAAACAATAACACCCTCCGCCTCCTAAAGGCTACCTGAAAATATATTGCTCCAAATCGAAACCGCCATGCCTGCCAATTCCGCCCTCTACCGCATTCTCAGCCAACACTTCCTCGACCTTCCCCATTCCCGCGCCATCGGCCTGCGCTACGAAGGCATCCGCGCCCGCCGCCCCGTGCTCAGTTTCGACTGGCAGCCCCACCTCGTTGGCCGCCACGACACCCAAATCATCCACGGCGGCACCATCACCACACTGGTCGATATGGTTTCCGCCTGCGCGGTAACCGCCCAGCTGCCCAGCGCCGAAATCCTCGCCACTCTCGATATGCGCATCGACTACATGCACCCCGCCACCCCCGGCCGCCTCATCTACGGCCGCGCCGAATGCTACCGCCTGGCCGGCCAAGTGGCCTTCGTGCGCAGCAGCTGTTACCAAGAAGACCCTTCCGACCCCTTTGCCTTGGGCATGGCCACCTTCATGCGCACCCCGCTCTCCCCCGCAGAACAAGCCAAGCTACAGGAGTTGTTGCAAGCATGAGCACCCCTTTTATCCTATCCCCCGAGCTCACCGCCGAGGCCGCCGAGCTCATCCCTTACAACGGCTTCATCGGCCTGCAATGCGGCGAATCCAACGGCCATCCCCTGTTTGCTCTGCCCTACAAACGGGAAAACATCGGCAACATCTTCCTGCCCGCCCTGCACGGCGGCATGCTCGGCGGCTTCATCGAAAGCTGCGCCGTGCTCTTCCTCTACCGCCAGGCCGGCCTTGCCGAGCTGCCCAAGATGATCGATTTATCGATCGATTACCTGCGCAGCGGCAAGCCGGAAACCACCTACGCCCGCTGCTCCCTCACCCGCCAAGGCAGCCGAATTGCCAACGTGGCGGTGGAAGCCTGGCAGTCCGACCCCGCCAAACCCATCGTGGTGGCCCGCTGCCACTTCCAAATGCCCGCCGCCGAATAGTTTTCCGCATCTGGTATGCGCAAAATTTCAGGTAGCCTGTTTAACGGAAAACAGGCTACCTGAAATTTTTATAATGGAAAAAGAATGCTGCGGTGTTGGTTCGCCTTGCCGTACTTGTGCGGCTTGCCACCGTCTCCCATTCTTCATTTTCATCCACTCTATTGGGATAACACATCAAACCCTAATCCACATACTCTCCCTCATCCTCATTCAAAAACGCATACGGCACACCAATCAGCAGCCCGCCGCCGATCCAATTTGCCACAAAAGCCACGCTGCAATGGCGCAGGATATTCAGCGCTTCAAAATGCGACACGCTATCGGCAATCTGATTGAAGCCCACCAGCGCAAATGAAGCAAAGTTCGCCGCCACGTGTTCGTTGGCCAAAAACACAAACATATACACCGCCGCAAACACCGCCGCAATCTTCGCCGCCTGTTCCTTCAGCAACAGATACGCCACCACCGCCACGTTCACAAACAGATTAGCAAAAATCCCCTCCGCCAGCACCAAGCCGTTTGGCCGCTCCAGCTTGTGCCCCACCATATTGGCCAAATAGCCATCCGCCGAAATATGGGCAAACGCGCTGGTTTGGTTGAACAGCCAGGCGGTGAAAATCGAACCGATTAAATTAAACGCCGTGCAGTAGAGTAAAATAATCAGCGCCTTTTCCCATTTGATTTTTTTGAGAAAGGTGCCGGCCGTGAGATACATCATATTGGAAGTGGTGAGCTCCGTATTGAGAAACAGGATATACACCAGCCCCCACGAGAAGAAAAACGGGAAAGCAAAACGCCCCAGCGAAGGGTGTACAGTGTTGAGCACATCCGCCGCAATCACACCCGTGGCCGGCGTGAGCGTGAGCAGCATGCCGGCAATCAGCGAACGCAGCGCATACTTCGACTTGCTGCGCTCAAACAGCCACTCCTTCTTATGGCAGGCCTGCTCGATTTTTTCCACAAATACGGATTGCGCCATAGTGGTTCCCTTTTCAAATTGGATTACTTTCAAATTATGATTTGTATGTTTCAGGTAGCCCTGGTTAAAGCCAGCACAGGCTACCTGAAAACTTCTCTTGCGACAGTGTCGGCACAGCCATACCAGTTTATCGTGCTGCTGCGGTGTAGCCTATCGTTTCAGCTGCCTCAGGCAAGTATGGCAGGCTACCTGAAAGACTTGGCTTCAACACGGTTCAAACGAATCGGCAGCGCCCCACGGGCGCCTATTCAAACATTTCCTGCCATTTCACCAACTGCTCGGCAAACGGCCATTCCACGCTGTCGAGCAGGTTTTTGGTGATCAGCCCCAATTCGGTGTCGCCTTCGATTTGCAGTTTGCGTTTGAAAAACAGGGTATCGGGGTCTTCTTCGCGCAGCATCATGCGCAAGAAATCCACGCCGTTGGCGGCCAGCCGGAGGTCGGGTGTGCCTTCGAAGCGGCGGTCGAGGAAGCGTTCGCTATCGGCGGTGAAGCGCACGGTGATGCCCGCGTCGAGCACGTCGATTTCGAAGGTGCGGCCGTCAAACAGGCTCATGTCGGCGGGCAACAGGCCGCGTTGGAGCATGAGGTTGAGGGTTTTAACCAGCGCGAAACGCGGCGGTAAGGCGGGCAGGCGGCGGCCGATTTGGGCGCACCATTGCGGCAGGGTGATGTCGGGCAGGGGCATGATGGTTTCCTTTCAGGCGGCGTTGATGCCGTAGGCTTTGCGGTTGGCTTCCACGGCTTCGATGCCGGGTTTACCCAGCCAGTAGCCGTCCACGGGTGTGCCGGTGGATAGGCGGGCGAGTTCGGGCAGGGCTTCGTCTAGGGTGGTTTGGCCATCGAGCAAGGCGTGGTGCAGTTCGATGATACGCGGCATGTCGGTGAGCTGGGGCGAGAGGCGCAGGATGTTTACGCCGATGGCGGCCATGTCGGCGTGGTGCGGCAGCAGGCATTGGCTGCCGTAGGACATGGTTTGGATGCCGTTGATGGTGAGGAACGGCTGGCCTTCGCGGGTGTTCATGGTGAGGCCGTGTTCGTGATCGAGGCAGCGGAATTCGCAGCTGTCTTTGTTTAGGTTGTAGTGCCGCGCGGTGAAGCAGCGGGACGAATAGGCCAAGGGAATTTTGCCCCAGGCGAAGATTTCGGTTTCGAGGCCGTCTGAAAGGCGGGCGATGTCGGCCACTTTGTCGCGGGCGAGTTCGGCAGGGGCGACCCAGCGGTATGCACCGAGGTTTTGGAAGAGTTGCAGGGTGGCTTCGTTGTAGATGTTGAGGCTGGCGCCGGCCACGAAGGGGATACCGTGTTTGCGGGCGAGTTTGACCGCCCCCATATCGTTGGCTTCGATTTTAAATTGGGTTTGGCCGGTGATTTTGCGCAGGCGTTTGAGGTCGGATTCGCTTTCGAGCAGCACTTGTGAGGAAAGGATGATTTCCTTGCCGCTGTCAGCGAGGTCTTGAGCAAGGCCGAACCAGTCATCGAAACGCATTTTCTGGCGGCGGGAGCAGACGGTTTCGCCCAGATAGATGGTGTCGAGCGGGCTGGCGAGCATTTGGACGTAGAATTCGAGCAGGGTTTCTTTCTGCCAGAAGAATTGGATGGGGGCGAGGGAGAGTTTCATGGGTGTTCCTTTGTCTTTCTGTCTTTTCAGACGGCCTGGAGGCTACCTGAAAATCGTTTGGGCAAAGCGGGCAATGTTTTTCCAGTTTACGGCCTGCAATACAACGACGGCTTCGTTTTCTAAAAAATCGGCGGCGGAATCATCGGCATAGGTTTGATTGAGGCGGCACAAATCGTAGAAGGTAAAAACAAAATCCTGCCCGTTGATATGCAATGAAAAATCCAACAGGCAACCTTTGCTCTCGGCTTCAAATTCAGCTAGGTCATCAAACCATTCCGGGAAGGTGATGTGCATAGGACTCCTTTTCAGACGGCCTTATTGTGTTCGGTTTCGGCGGCGTGAAATAAGGGTGCGCAAGCGTCCACACGGCGGGGAAGGCAGGGGTATCTTCTTCGACGGCCACGGTCAGGTCGTGTTTGTATAGGGCGTTGCGCAGG